>DATJQT010000184.1:0-5754 GCA_035505475.1 Vulcanimicrobiaceae bacterium | reverse complement strand
TGAATGAAAATCGCCTCGCCCTGGCCAACGTCCAGGAACGTGAGCCGCACGCCCGGCGGACTGATCGCCGCCAGGCGCCAGGCGATCAAGCCAGTCACGACGAACGCCAGGGACACAACGCTCCAGATTGCCCGGCGCTTCCAATCCGGTCGTCCGATCAGGGGTGGATCCGAGAGGGGTAGCGAGAAAAACAGGGCGCCCACTGCCCCGTAGTAGCTGAGCACCATCGCCGCGGTCGGCGTGTAAACCCGGATCGAGCTCCACGGCCACGCGGCGAACCAGGCCGCCAAGGCGAGGAGCAGATCGACGAGCCAGCCGTTTGCGGCGTTCAGCCAGGCGCATCCGGGAGCATAGACGGCAAAGAGCGCGGCCGCTGCGGTGCCGCTGGCCGTAATCAGCCCGCTCAGCGGGACAATCGGAATATTCGCGAGGACACCGATCGGGGAGACGCGGTTGAAATTGACCGCCAGGACCGGCAGCGTCATGGCGGTGGCCGCGAGCGTCATCGCGACCGACTCCATGAGAACCCGGACGGGCTGCGGCACGCTTTCCAGGAGGCGTTCGCAGCCAGGCAGGAACAGGAGAATACCGAGCGTCGCCAGGAAAGTGAGCTGAAACCCGACATCGCTGAGGTACCGCGGGTTCCACCAGAGGAGGATCAACGCCGAAAGCGACCAGGTGTTCAGCAGGCTGCCGCGTCGGTCAAGCACCACCGCCGCGAGATACACATCCGCCATGATGGCGGCGCGCATCACCGATGCGCCGCCGCCCGCCAACCCCGCGTACGTGGTGACCAGGAGCGCCGAGCAGAGAGCGGCGAGCCGAGCGGAAATCCGAAAGAGCCGAAACAGTCCGAAGAGCGTCCCGGCCAGAATACTGACATTCAGGCCGGAGATGGCGAGAATGTGGTAGGTCCCAGAATCCATGAACGCCTGATTCATTTCCGGGGTCAGGCCTGACCGATCGCCCAGGACCGTCGCCTTGAGCAGGGCCGCCTCGCTCGCCGGCATTGCCGTATCCATCCGGCCGAGGATGACCTCCCGGAGCCGAAACACGGCAGCCAGGATTCGGGAGCCACGCTCCGCAGGAATCACCTCGATCGGCTCGCGGGTCCAGCCTTCGAGAAAGATTCCCTGGCCGGCCAGATAGCGCGGATAATCGAAGGCACCAGGATTGTCGAATTTGCGCGGAAGACGGAGCCGGAACACGCCCCGTACCTCGTCACCATAGCGCAGGTCTGGAACGGCGTCGAGCACGCTCAGGCGAGCCTGGCCGACGGTCGCGGCGCGCTGCCCCGCAATGATGAGGCCGGTCACCTCGACGACAAAACGGGTGCGGATCTCGGAAACGTCACGCACTTCGGCCGGTGCCGGGTCGGGAGGCACCGTCACCCAGCCCTCCAGGGCCAGCGGCCGGGCCATCACCTCTTCAGGCACACGGCTGACGTGATGCGGGGGAAGTTCGGGACCGGAAACCAGGGAAGCCTGCACCCCGAGGCAGATGAATCCGGCCGCCAAGCCGGCGACGGCTGTCAGCCGATGGCGCTGGCCCAGCACAGCACAGGAAAGGCAGGCGACACCGCCCGCCGCCCACATCCAGGACGACCCGGCGACGAATCCGCTGACCACGATTCCCAGGGCGAAGGCAAGGACCGGAACCAGCAACGGGGCGGGGCCCCGCCGCCCGGCATCGCCGAGGGTAGAAAGCGCTAGGTCACCCCCGCTCCCTGCGCTAGAATCCCGGACGCTGTGTGTGGCTTGTGAGGGCATCGCATGCGCCTGATGGATCGGACAATTCTCAAGGAGATGACGGCGGCTTTTCTGCTCGGGCTGATGGTGTTCACGTTTGTCTTATTGACCAACCGCATCCTCCGCCTCGTCGAATTGATTGTCAACAAGGGTGTCGGGATCGGCACCGTGCTTCAGCTCTTTTTGTATGTCCTCCCGTACTCCCTCGTGGTCACGATCCCGATGTCCGTTCTCCTCGCGACGTTGGCGACCTTTACCCGGATGAGCGCCGACGGCGAGTTGTTGGCCTTGCGGGGCGCGGGCGTGGGGATCGCGCGGCTGCTGCGGCCGGGCATCGTGTTCGGAATATTGGCGACGATCGTCGCCTTCGTCATTAGCGTCTGGGTGCTGCCCTCCAGCAATCAAGCCTTCCGGAATCTCGTCTTCGAGATGGCCCGACGCCAGGTGGCGGTAGGGATTCAGGAAGGGGTCTTTAATAACCTGTTCGACGGATTGGTGCTGTTCGTCGAACACCTCGACCCGCGCACTGCCGAAATGCACGGTGTGTTCCTCGTGGACAGCCGCACGGGCAACGAGCGCCGGATCGTCGTTGCCCGGAGCGGTCGGTTCGCGTCCGACCCAAACGAACAACGGCTCAGCCTGACCTTGCGGAACGGGTCGGTCCACTTCTCAGGCACCGAGGCGAGCGGCCGCTACCGTTTGCTGACGTTTCAGGATTACGCGTTGACGTTGGATGCCGCCCGCCCGTTCGCCGACCCCTTCCAACGCTCGCTCGACGAGCAAGAGCTGACCTTGGCCGGCCTGAAGGAGCGGGCGACTACCCTGCGCGCCGCCGGCAAGAACTTTCATCCCCCGATCGTACAATACCACAAAAAGCTCGCACTGCCGTTTGCCTGCCTGCTGTTTGTGCTGGTGGGTGTCCCGCTCGGCAGTCGCATTCGCCGCGGGGGCCGGGGGCTGAGCCTCGCGCTGTCGGTGGCATTCGCGCTCGGCTATTATCTGCTGATCGTCGCCGGCGAGGGCCTGGGCGGCAGGGGGTTTCTGCCTGAGGTCATCGCGATGTGGCTCCCCAATGTGTTGGTTGGGCTTGGCGGCTGCGCGCTGCTGCTCCACGCCCAGGTGCAACCCGCCACGCTGCGGCAAGCGTACAGAGGGCGCTGGTTGGCCGTCCGGAGCTGAGCATTCGTCTTTTGGACCGCTACATTTTGCGGATCCTTCACACCTGGGCCTTTGCCTCGTCCTGTTCATTGGGTTTACGTCATCGTCGATCTTTTCGATCGACTCAACCGCTCCCTGGAGGCTCGCGCGAGCGTTGAGATGATCGCGCAGCTCGATGTCCTGCGTCTGCCCCGCATCGTCATTGAAGTGCTGCCCGTCGCAGTGCTGATAGCCTGCCTGCTGGCTCTGGGAGGCATGGCGCGCAACAACGAATCCCTGGCCATGAACATGGGCCATGTCGCAACCCTGCGGATCCCGCTCCCGTAGGATGTCATAGGGGACGCGAGTCATAGCGGACGGGGGGCGGAGTGGAAAGGGGACCCCGTGACGCGGCAGACCCGGGTCAGCAGATCCGGCAAGCCGGGGCGCGTCCCCGGTGGAGGGTCCGCTTCGATGGCGGCCTCCCGGCGGCATCGGTCCACGAACGCCGGGCTGCCCAGGATCCGCTCGTCCCCGCCATAGGCTTCGCGGCCTCGCCGCAGGGACGTCACCGCGGCCCAGCCGCCAAGACTGCGGACCAGGCCCCCGCCTTGGAGGTCCGGCCGTCGCCCCTGGGACATGCCCGCCACGACGAAGGCATAGTATGCCCGTCGCGCCCGTGCCGGCGTCGGTCCGAACTGCTGCAGGACGGCTGCGGTGGCCTGCCAGGTGCAGGCCCGGTTTCCCAGGAGGGCGCTATGGCCCGTCCAGGCGTATCCGTCCAGCGTCCGCATGTCGGGGACCACTGCCGCGCGCAGCGGATTCAGGTGAATGTAGCGCACCAGTTCCAGGAGGTACAGTTCCTCCTCCACCACGATTGACTTGTAGCGGTTCTGAAACAGGTGTCCGACCCGCCGGTACCGCCGGTCGAACGCGCCCGTGTAGCCAGTGAGGAGGGAGTACAGACAGCGCGCCAGGGGGCACTGCCCGGTCCGGAGCACGAGGTGTGCGTGATTCGGCGGGAGGGCCCACGCCTACACCTGGAGGCCCGTCGCCTCCACCAGCGTGCCCATCCGCGCACAGAAGTCGCGCCGGTCCTGATCGTCCCGGAACAGGGCCCGCCGCTCCAGCCCGCGCACCATGACGTGATGGAGGATCCCGGGCGCATCGAGACGCGGTTGGCGGGGCATAAGGTCAGCAGATTACCATCAAGCCTTGTCGGAAGCCACGTCCCCTACCGTTCCGACACTTCACGCGCCGTGTGGAGGGCCAAGACTTGAAATTCCACCTCCAACGAATCAAGAGGTTAGCTCTGAAAAGGTGTCCGGTACCTTTTTTCCGTACATCGCACCAGGCCGCGATCCCGCGCCAGATCCCCCATGCCGCCTGCGTGCCAAGCCCGCGCAACGCTGTGGCTAACCGGCGCGCGAAAGGAGGCGAAGCCGACTGAAGCGCGTCCGGTTGAGCCGCGTGTTAGGCCCGACCGTGTGAGATGTCTGGCCTGAGCTTACTCTTGCCTGACTATATCGACCGAGATCTCCACCGCCGGAATCGTCCCTCTGTTCTCGAGCCAGTGTGTGGTGTTCCTATCCTCGGGCCAGCCCACTCCCGGCCCGTAGTCCGTAGCGACTCCATTTCGATGGTCAGTGATCGTTCCTTGCAGGATGTAGACGGTGCCTGGTCTGTCTTTATGGTCGTGAATCGGGCCGAAGACGCCTCCAGGCTCGATGGTCACCATACGCATTCGAAGTTGGCGCCCTGCCATGCCCTCGATCTCGGGGCCAAGGTCAACCGTTGCAAGCAACTTTACCGTAACACCTTTCGTTTCCGGTGCCACCTGTTCGTTGCTCATCGTGCTCTCCTCTCTGTACTTCTAGGGCCTAACAATGATTTGACCGATCCGCATAAGATGCGGAGAACTGGTCTTCTGTCCGTATAAGGTGTCATGGAATGGATTGCCGAAAAGGTCGCAAGCCCTTTGTATTCCTCTGGATATCACTCGTCGAATATTTCATCACAGCCTCTTATGTGGATCTGCATAAGACCCCTGCTCGATTGGCTCACAGCCCGTCCATCGGATTGCGAACGCCTGCCGGTCCCCGATTGAGGACATGGGTATAGATCATTGTGATTCTGACGTCGCTACGCCCAGGAGTTCTTGGACCGTTCGAATGTCGTAACCGCTCTCGAGCAAGTGCGTGGCGAAGATAGTGCCGGAAGGTGTGGCACGTGGCCCGCTTCGTCAGCCCTGCCTGCGTAACGGCGTCCCGGACGGCTTTCTGAACCAAGGAGTCGTCGATGTAATGGCGGCCCTGTTCCTTGGTCGTGGGATTGATCCACCGGTTGTCTTAGGGAACGACCCACTGCCAGCGCCAATCCTTTGGTGCGTTAACCCCAATCCAAGATTCTTGAACCGCCAAGGCGCCGAGGGCGCCACGGGTGTCAGGTTCAGAACAGCACGATAGGCACGACCGCCAAGGTCGCGAGCGGTGGCTTCCAAGTTCGGCCCTGACCTTTACATCTGGCGTCCTTGGCGGCCCCGCGGTGGCGTCTTGGCGGGAGATGTTTTTCGGATCAGGGTTAAGATACTTTCGATCAAGGGCCGTCGGCATCTGGACGCGGCCCCAGCCCTCGGCCACGTTTCGCTCGTGGATCTCCTGTACTTTTTGAGGTGCGCCTGCAGCGGGATCTTGAGCGCCTCGGGCAGCATGGTGTTCCGGTCTTTCGCTCCCTTGCCGTCGCGGACCAGAATATCGTTGCGGAAGAAATCGAGGTCCTGCACCCGCAAGCGCAGGCATTCCACCAGACGCAACCCCGCGCCGTACATGAGCGACGCCATGAGCCACTTGTCGCCGGTCGAGTTCGCCAG
>DATJQT010000183.1:0-3040 GCA_035505475.1 Vulcanimicrobiaceae bacterium | reverse complement strand
CAGACGGCGGAGAACGTGCTCGCCATCGGGGAGGGGGCGCTCAACAACATCAACGACATCCTGCTCGACATGCGCGACCTGGTCGTGCAGGCCTCGAGCGACACCTTGGGGACCACCGAGCGGGCCGCGATCACGAACCAGATCACGTCGCTCAACGCGGAGATCGACCGCATCGCGTCGCGGACGTCCTTCGACGGGGTCAACCTGCTGGATGGCACGTTCACGAATAAGCGGATCCAGACCGGGGACACGGGCGCCGACAGCATCACGCTAAGCATCGGCAACAACTTCGCGGCGGCCTCGATCGGCGTGTCGCTCGTCAGCGTGACCGACTCCACGATGGCCAGCAACTCCCTCGCGAGCGTGGATGCCGCAATCACCATTGTGACCGGCCAGGTCCAGGATCTCGGCAGCACCACCCAGCGGCTCCGGCTGATCGAGAACAACATGACCGTGGCGATCACGAACACCACGGCCGCCAAGAGCCGCATCCTGGATGCCGACGTGGCCCAGGAGCAGGCCAACTCGACTCGGCTCGAAATCCTGCGCCAGCTCGCCACCGCGCAGCTGGCCCAGGCCAACACGGCGCCGCAGAGCGTACTCGCGCTGTTCAAGTAATCCTGGCGGGGATGGGCCCGCCGGGCCCGACCTAGCGCCTTAACCGGAGAATCCGGATCGTTG
The DNA here is from genome assembly GCA_035505475.1 of Vulcanimicrobiaceae bacterium. GTDB lineage: Bacteria > Methylomirabilota > Methylomirabilia > Methylomirabilales > 2-02-FULL-66-22 > 2-02-FULL-66-22. The sequence goes on along the minus strand of DATJQT010000183.1, from coordinate 2,359 downwards.
CGAGGCCACCCATGAGCGATCTTCCCGACATTCTCAATCTCACCGATGCGGCCACGTACCTCCGGCTGAAGCCCCGCACCTTGAGCACGCTGGCCCTTCGGGGAATCATCCCGGGGACGAAGATTGGCGGGCAGTGGCGGTTTCAGGGCCGGGCGCTCGAAGCTCTGTTCGCCTCGGGATCCGCGGAGCCAGCGCGCGGCGAGCCAGCAGCCGCGTGGGGCGCGGATTGGCGGTAGCAGTCATTTCAGCGCACGACTGGGCAGGCACGACCAGGTAGGGCTAACGCGAATGGATCGGCAACAGCCACCCTGGACGGCCGAGGACCTTCGAGAGCGGCTGTCCCAAGCGTCACTGGTCATCACAGCAATGCTCTCCACAGGCCAGCAGCTCCGGGAAATCGTGGCGGAGGTAAGAACCACCTGCGCACGGTGTCGGACCGAATGCCCTGTGGGTGAACAGGCTGGCAGACGCCTCCTCAAGGCGACAGCACGGGTCAACCGCCTGCTCAGAGACCCAACCGGTCGGCTGAACACTGAGAACGTGGACGGATTAATTGCGGATTGGAGGTTTCTCCTGGACCAAGCGCGGATCATGCTCGAACAATACCGCGACGTCTTGCAGACTACGTCGAGCACCCGGGGCAAGCTGTATAGGGTCAGGTGCGCCTACCAACGGTTTCTCGCCCTCATGCTCATCGCAAAGGACGAGCGGTCCACCTTGGCGGAGGTGTGCCGCTTGAGAAAGGAACTGGACGACCTGTGCACGGAGGCGTCTTCTTCGCCAGCCGTTCAGGCCGTGATTTCGAGCTATCGAACGAAGCTGGAGCTACGAAGACAGCTCTCAAGACCCGGGGCTCCCGAAAGAGCATAGAAGCGAGGGCTTCATGGTCGGCGATGGTCGCAGGCCAGCATTGGCTGGTTTCCCCGGCAGTCGGCAGAACCCGCCAACGCTCTGAGGACGCGGTCACTGCAGTCCGTCTGGTCAGGGGCCGCTCAGCGGAAACCAAGAGGCGAGGGTCTCCCATGATGCGTTTAAGCGTGGACCAGCTCACCCCCGGCCTGACCCTGGGGAAGCCCGTCTACAATCTGAACGGCGTGCTCCTCTTGTGCGCCGGCGAGGTCTTGAGCGCCAAGCACCTGCAGATCTTCAAAGCCTGGGGCATCCGGGACCTGGACGTGGTGGACGAGGAGGGAAGCGAGACGGTGGCCCCCGACGCCCCTGTGCCCCCCGAGCTCGCCGCCGCGGTGGAGAAAGAGATCACCCGGCGTTTCCGGCGTTCCGATCCCGGTGACCCCGTCATCTCTGTACTGCGCCAACTCGTGACGCGGCGCTTGACCGTCCAGCTGCTGACCGCGGCGCGCCAGCGCGCCCGGGTGGGGCGGTGACGGATGCTCATGGCCCATGCCTCCGCGGAAGCGGCGGCCTGATGGAGCAAGGGAACATTCCGGCCCAGGGCTCGGGCGTTCGGCCGCTAAGGCAGAGTTGCCCGATCCCGCCGAGGAATCAGAGGAATCCCCATGCCGGACACACTGAAAGCCATTGTTCAGCAGCTGCAGTCGCTCCCGCTGATTCCCTCCGTGATTGTGAAGGTGACCGAGCAGGCCAGCAACCCCCGGACCTCAGCCCTCGACCTGGCGCGCACGATCCTGACCGACCAGGCCCTCACGGCCCGGTTACTCCGGGTGGTCAACTCGCCCCTGTACGGGTTCCCACGCCGGATCGCGACGGTGACCGAGGCCGTCACAATCCTCGGGTTCAACGCCGTCCGGAACCTGCTGCTCTCGTCCTCTGTCGTGGATCTGCTCGCCGCCGAGGAGACGCCTGAATTCTCCCCGCGGGCGCTGTGGGAACACGCGGTGGGCACCGCCGTGGGCGCCAGTCGGATCGCCGCCTACCTGCGCCACGAGGCGCAGGAAGAACTGTTCGTCGCTGGACTGTTGCACGACGTGGGCAAGCTCGTGCTCTTCCATTGCCAGCCCAAGGACTACGGGGCCGCCCTGCAGGCCGCGCGGGCCGACGACCTCCCGTTGCGGACGGGGGAGCAGCGGGTCTTCGGCGCCGGGCACGACCAGGTCGGGCGACTGCTCGCCGAACGCTGGAAACTGCCGGTGCGCCTGGGCGAGGCGGTCGGGTATCACCATCGGCCGGACCTGGCGCAGGTGGCCGTCCGCGAAGCGACCATGGTGCACGCCGCCGATGTCATCGCCCACGCCCTGCAGCTGGGGTCCGGCGGCGAGGACGCCGTCCCCGCGCTGCACCAGGCGTGCTGGGACTCCCTCGGCTTCCCGGTGGGCTCCTTCCCGTCCATGATGACGGAAATCGAGGACCGCTTCGAAGATGTCCGGGCCGCGCTGCTCGG
>DATJQT010000182.1:0-4155 GCA_035505475.1 Vulcanimicrobiaceae bacterium | reverse complement strand
CCCGGTGCGCCGGATCGGTGGCACGCAGGGGTGGTATTACGCGAACGGCCTCTGGCGATTGCGCGGTTTCATCGATCTTCTAGTGGGCGGCATCGGCATGCGCCGAGGTCGGCGGGACCCCGAGACCCTTCACCCGGGCGAGGCGGTCGATTTCTGGCGCGTCGAGGCGTATGAGCACGATCATTTGTTGCGTTTAGCTGCCGAGATGAAAATACCCGGCCGGGCGTGGCTGCAATTCGAGGTCACGCCTTGTGATACTGGATCCGAAATCCGGCAAACGGCCATTTTCGATCCAGCCGGCCTTGCCGGACTCCTTTACTGGTACGCGCTGTACCCCATCCACGCACTGATCTTTCGCGGCATGCTGACCCGGATCGCAGCACGCGCGCATGGATCGAGCGCGTGAACCATTCGCGCCGGAATGGCAACGATCGAGCGTGTCCTGCGACCGGCGCCGCGGGACATGGCAACACGTAACAAGACGGAAGAGGAGGAGCGATGAAGAGCATGGACGTGATTGCAGCGGTTCTCTTGGTCGTCGGCGGTCTTAACTGGGGCCTGGTCGGCCTGTTGCAATTTGACCTGGTAGCCTGGATCACAGGGGCTGGTGGATTCGGGGCGCAAAACGCCTTGGGGACGCTGGTCTATGTCCTGGTCGGCCTGGCGGCTCTCTATCAAGCCACCACGCTGCGGTTCATCCAGCGCCGCTGGGGCGTGCGGACCGTCTAACGCAATGGGTTCTTGCTGGCCGCGTGCCGGGCGCCCGCGCGGGATCGAACGGACCAGCTCCTTGATAGGCGCCTTTGACATAGGTCGGCAGCAAGCCCTGCCGGCCCCTGACAGGAGGAAGCACATGAACGTGATGCGCAATGTTGGAAAACTGACCGTCCTCGCCATCCTTGCCGCAGGGCTGCTGGCATCGATGCCGGGCCCGGCGGATGCCGGCCCTGACAAGGACATCGTTGAAACGGCCGTCTCGGCGGGTCAATTCAACACGCTGGCCACGGCGCTGACCGAAGCTGGGCTGGTGGAGACCCTCAAAGGAGCGGGCCCGTTCACCGTCTTCGCCCCAACCGACGAGGCGTTCGCGCAGCTACCCCCCGGCACCTTGGAAGCGCTGTTGAAGGATAAGGCGAAACTCGTCGAGGTGCTGACCTACCATGTGGTGGCTGGCAAGGTGATGGCGGCGGATGTTGTTCGCCTCAGCGAGGCCAAGACCGTCGAGGGTCAGACCGTGACGATCAGCACCATGGGCGGCGTGATGGTCAACGACGCCCACGTGGTCAAAACCGACATCGTGGCCAGCAACGGTGTGATTCACGTGATCGACAAGGTGATCCTGCCCAATTAACACCCAGCGCCCGCTCCGGGGCCGTGAGGCCTCGGAGCGGGCTGAGCTGAATTGATGCGGAGACACCCCTCCGCATCCATGGAGAGCGATCATGCCGGCTCCTCTGCTCTTTGACGAACTCGAATTGCAGATGTCCACCCCACCGCGCCAGATGGAAGGGGCAGTCACGACTCTTCTCCAGGCCATCGGTGAGGACCCGCAGCGGGAAGGGCTCTTGAAGACACCCGAACGCGTGGCCAAGTCCCTCGCATTCCTCACGTCCGGCGCCGAGAAGACGATGGCGGACGTTCTGAACGGCGCCGTCTTTAGCGAAGAGTACGATCAGATGGTGCTCGTGAAGGACATCGAGTTCTATTCACTGTGCGAGCATCACATGCTGCCGTTCTTCGGCAAGGCGCACATCGCCTACCTGCCGGCCGGCCGCGTCGTCGGCCTCAGCAAGTTGCCCCGCCTGCTCGAGGTGTACGCCAGGCGACTACAGGTACAAGAGCGGTTGACTCAGCAGGTCGCCGGGGCGATTCAGGAGGCCCTGCGCCCGCGCGGGGTCGCCGTCATGCTTGAGGCCGCCCATTTCTGTATGATGATGCGCGGGGTCGAAAAACAGAACTCAAAAACAGTCACGTCGGCACTGTTGGGCGAATTCCGGGATTCGGCGGCCCTGCGCAATGAGTTTCTTTCCGCCGTGCGTGGCCAGGCGGCCTACTGAGGCCACGAAAACCGATGCGCACACGCGACGCTGTTGAACAGGTTGCATCCGTGATAGACTTTCCCGGTCCGCCCTCGGCGGAGTCGCAGTATGCGTCGCGTCCTCCACTCGGCCCGGCAACCGTGCGCGTCCACCGGGTAGATTTGCCTTCCCTTAACATGCCTAACGGCGCACAAGGCCTTGAGATGTCTCCCACTCGTCGCCTTCCGTCCTCTCCGGAAACGAAGCTGTCCATCGGGGCGCTTTCGCGGCTGACCGGCGTGCCGGTCGAGACTCTGCGCACGTGGGAAGCCCGCTACGGTTTTCCGGTCCCTGAGCGGAAGCCTTCCGGGCATCGGGTGTATTCGTTGTCCAGCATCCCCCGGCTGCGGCGCATCGCGGAGGCGCTGTCCCGCGGCTATCGCGCTGGCGATGTGGTCGGCGCCCCGGAGGATGCGCTTGCCGGTCTGCTCGAGGCGAGTGCCTCATCCGTCCGTCAGCCCAGCTCGCGCTCGGCCGCTTTCTCGGGCAGTGCGCCAGACCTCCTGCGCATCATCGAATCCTTCGACGCAGACGCGCTCACTCGGACGCTGCTGCAGGACTGGACGCGGCTCGGGCCGTTAGAGTTCGTGCAGACTCGAATCGCGCCCGCGCTCCGGGAAGTGGGCGAGGCCTGGAAAGCGGGTCGCCTGGAAATACGGCACGAGCACTTCTTCTCGGAAAAAGTCGGCGACCTGTTGCGCAGCCTGCGGCTGCCGTTCGAAGCCCGGGCTACCGGGCCACTGGTCGTGTGCTCGTCATTGCCGGGAGAGCCGCATGCGTTGGGGCTCCAAATGGCTTCCCTGATCCTCGCCGTGGCCGGATGCCGCATCCTGTGCCTGGGAACGGAAGTCCCGGGCGCGCAGGTAGCCTCGCTGGCCAAGAATCTCAATGCGCGCGCCGTCGCCCTCAGCGTCTCTGAAGCGTCGCGCGGGCCGGGCATGAGTGGCCAGATCACCGGTGTCCGGCGCCTGCTCCCCCGCCGCATCGGCCTGCTCATTGGCGGTGACGGCGCACCCCGATCCCGGCCAGGTATCGAGGTCATTCAGGATCTGGGCGACCTGGACGTCTGGGCACGCCATCTCGCCACACCTATGCAGGTAACATAAAGTGAAGGTAGGCGTCTGTACGTCTGCGCCTTTTGAGAACCCCGATCGGAGCATCGTAGGTCATGCACATCGCGGTAACCGGATCTCGGGGCCTCCTGGGATCTGCGCTGATTCCCTCTCTCACGAGTAGCGGTAACCGCGTCACCCGCTTGCTCCGGAGCGGGGCGCTCGGGCTCGATGATGTCGCTTGGAATCCGTCACAAGGGCTTACGGATCCGTCTCGCCTCGATGCCGTGGATGCGGTCGTCCACCTTGCTGGAGAGAATATTGCTGCCGGCCGCTGGACACCGGCCCGCAAGGCCGCGATCCGATCAAGCCGCGTTGATGCCACCCGCACACTCTGTGAGGGGCTGGCGCGCCTTCCCCATCCCCCAAGAATTCTCTTGAGCGCGTCGGCGGTCGGATTCTATGGAAACCGAGGTGACGAGATCCTCACCGAAGCGAGCCCTGGGGGCACCGGGTTCCTGGCCGCGGTCTGCCGCGAATGGGAAGCCGCAACTGGGCTGGCCTCCCGGACTGGCATTCGAGTCGTCCAGCTCCGGTTCGGCATGATCCTCAGCGAGGCCGGGGGCGCGCTCCGGAAGATGGCCACCGTAATCCGCCTCGGCGCCGGAGGTCGCGTGGGCTCCGGAACGCAGTGTATCAGCTGGATCGCGATCGACGACGCGGTTGGCGCGATTCGTCATGTCCTCTCGGACGCCTCCGTCCAGGGCCCCGTCAACGTGGTGGCACCCGAGTCGGTCACGAATGCAGAGTTCACACGCACACTTGCTCGGGTCCTCCGGCGTCCGGCGTTCGTCCCGCTGCCCGCCTTCGCGGCGCGGCTGCTATTCGGCGAGATGGCCGACGCCTTGCTGCTTTCAGGGGCACGTGTCATGCCGGCACGACTCCGGGCTGCGGGGTATACGTTCCGTTTCCCCGCGCTTGAGGGCGCGCTCAGACATCTCTTGGCAGATAAATGAACCCCGTCG
>DATJQT010000181.1:0-1845 GCA_035505475.1 Vulcanimicrobiaceae bacterium | reverse complement strand
CTTGGTGATCAGAGTGATGAGCAGGGTTGCACGTGCGCGACCAGCGTGCGTGCCGGTGCGTGTCGTCCCGTGACACGGCAGGCGCCTAACTAGCGCCTGCAGCGGCGGGCCAATCGGGGCTGGGACGCCCGGCAGTCGAGGATGAGGTAGGGCAGGAGTTGTGCGCCCGGTGGGTTGGCTTGCCCGCCGCTGAGGCGCGATTCGTTAGGCGTCATGCTGCGCTGCAAACGCAGCCGACTGGAGGCACGGTGACCACCCGGCTGATGCAGGGAGTGTGGGACTGGAGCAAGTCCATCGCCGTCGCTCTGGTCATTTGGCTTGTTCTTCGGACGTTCGTTATCGAATCGTTCCACATCCCGTCCGGGAGCATGGAGAACACCCTGCTGGTCGGCGACTTCTTGTTCGTCACGAAGGCGGTCTACGGCGCGGAAGTTCCTTTAGTTCACAGGCACCTGCCGGGCTTTCGTCAGCCGCGCCGCGGGGACATTGTCGTCTTCCGGTCCGTCGTGGACGGCGCCACCATTGTGAAGCGTCTGGTCGGCCTCTCCGGGGATACATTGGCGATGCGGGGAGGCCATCTCTTCCGCAACGGAATCGCGCTGGTCGAACCCTACGCCCTTCACGTCGACAGCACGCGCTCCGAGACGCCGTCTGAGCGCGCGCGGATGCGCGCATGGCAGATACCGCACCTGGCGCTTGGTCAGGATACGGCGGCCTATGTCCCCGACGTCGAGGACTGGGGCCCGGTCGTCATTCCTCGCGACTCGGTGTTCGTGATGGGTGACAATCGTGACAACTCGCTGGACAGCCGGTACTGGGGTCCGCTGCCGCGGCGCAACATCCAGGGCGAACCGGTTCTCGTCTACTACAGCTATGATCCCGACAATTGGCGAACGTGGCCATTCCTGACGGCGATTCGCTGGAGCCGCCTTCTGGCTCGCCCGCGGTGACAGCATGACGCCTAACTAGCGCCTGCAGCGGCCGGCACGGCCGCGTGACGCCCGCCTAACGCTTGGTGCTTAGGCTGAGTTGGTGGTGGATGGCGGGGCCCGTGGCCGGCCCGCACGCTGAGGCGCGATTCGTTAGGCGTCACCGGAGGGCCCCTTGGCTCGACATTTCTGGCTTCTGTCCGCGCTCCTCATCGCGATACCTCTCAGTCTCAACGCCCAGCCGGCCGCACAGGCGCGGTTCGATCCCCACGTCGTCGGCCCCTATGCCGACAGCATGGTTACGCTAGTCCGCGGCATTCCCCGTGGATGGCACACGTACTCCCTGACTCGGGACGGCCCGGGATTTCGCTACGTCGAGTCGTATGACCTCACGGGCTTCGGCCACCGGCAAGTGGAGATCTCATTCACGCCCCGACTTGTGGTCCTGCGTGCCTCGGCGCACGGCGGCGAAATGGGCGACTCGTCCGGTGCCGATGTGCGGTTTGCGGGCCGCCACGCGACCGGTTGGGCACTTGTCCGTCGCGCCGGCCACATGGAGCGCGCTCCGGTGGATACGCTCCTGCCCGCCGGTGCATTCGACGGATATGCTCTGATGGCACTGATCCCAGCGTTGCATTTGGCGCCCGATACGACCATTGCCTTGACGCTGTTTGATGCGGACGAGAACAGCATCACGACGCAATCGCTGCACGTCGGGGCTGTACAGCAGGTCAGCGTCCCTGCGGGCACCTTCAGCGCATACCGCGTCGATCTCTCAACGACCGAGGCACCGGTCGTGCTCTGGTATACGACCTCGACCCCGCATACGCTGGTTCGGATTGGCGAGCCGGCAGGCGACTTCCTTGACGTGCTCGTGTCGCATCGGATCGCCGCCCAGTGAGCGGTGACGCCTAAC
>DATJQT010000180.1:0-1618 GCA_035505475.1 Vulcanimicrobiaceae bacterium | reverse complement strand
GATAGTGTCATTGTCTTCCCGATCACCGTGGCGGTTCGCAACCGCGTGGTGATCAGGGGCGACGTGTGGCGGCCAGGTGCCTATCAGCTCGATTCCGGCCTGACACTCTCCAAGCTAATCGCCGAAGCTGGTGGCCTGAGGCCGGACGTCTATGCCGACCGCGCGCATATCGTGCGGGTGAATCCTGACTCCTCGCGCAGGCTCATACCCGTCAGCCTGGTTGGCATTCCGACGCAGGGGGCGCCTGACTCGGGCGACGAGGTAGGGGTCGCGGCTCGGTGGGCTGTGCCGGCCGGCCATCTGGACGTGGATCCCGGGCTCCAGGAGTTCGACTCGATCACCGTGTATTCGAAGACAGGCTTTCGGCCCAGCCGCCAGATCGCCGTGTATGGCAACGTGCAACGACCGGGCGTCTTCACCTTTACGGACTCGATGACGCTTCGGGATGCGGTGATGATGGCGGGGGGGCCGCGTGACGACGCGTACCTGCTTGAGGCCGAGATTTCGCGGATACCGGAGGAGCGCACGGCCGCCCAGCTGGCGCAGATTATCAAGGTGCCTCTGGACTCCAGCTACGTGCTGGACGCGACGGGCTACTTGCGGCGCCCAACCAACGCGCGCGGCGCGGAGCCGATGCTGCGCCCCTACGACAATGTGTTTATCCGGCGAATCCCCGGCTGGGATCTGCAGCGCAACGTGTACATCACTGGCGAGGTGCAGTTTCCGGGGCGCTATACACTCACCCGGCGGGATGAGAAGCTGGCAAGCCTAGTGGAACGGGCGGGCGGCCTGACCAACGACGCATACGTGCAAGGCGCGCAGTTCTTCCGGGCGGAGGGCCGAGCCGGGCGCATCGGCGTGGATCTCGCGCGTGTCCTGCGGGATTCGACGTACCGCGACAACTTGATCCTGCTTGCCGGCGACTCACTGTACGTGCCACAGTACCAACCTGTGGTCAAGGTCGAGGGCGCGGTCAATAGCCCTGTGGCGGTCGCGTACGTACCGGGGCGCGGCACCTCTTTCTACATTGACCGTGCCGGCGGGTTCGCGCGCCACGCGGACAAGAGTCGCACCTACGTCGTACAACCTAACGGCGCAGTTGACACGCGGTCGGCGCGCCCCGAGCCAGGCGCGCGCGTGGTCATCCCTATCATCCCTCCGGAAGAAAAGACGAATTGGACGCAGATTATCAGCGCAGTGGCGGCGGGCCTGACAGGAGCTTTGACCGCGATCTTGGTCGTGCAGAGACTGTGAGACAAGCGGGTCGGGTAACTGTGCGCCTCTGGGCAAGAGCATGACTGAGACCGAGTCGCCCCATCCGGCAGCGAAGGTGGTCGGCGCAGGCGAGTTGGCCGCCGCCTGGGTCTTCGGGGCGTTGCGGCTCATTATCGCAACGGGGCGGCGCGGCACCGTAATGACGATCTGCGGGGCGGCGGTCGGTGTCGGGATGGCACTCGCGCTGCCAGCCCAGTACACATCCACTGCGTCGTTCATAGCCCAAGGCGCATCAACCCTGAACATCCCGAGCGCACTCCAAGGGCTCGTCGCGAGCGTTGGCATCACATCAGCGAAGGACTTCTCTCCCCAATTCTATGCTGATATGATCACCAGCCGGCCA
>DATJQT010000179.1:0-1523 GCA_035505475.1 Vulcanimicrobiaceae bacterium | reverse complement strand
GTATGTGGCGAGGGTGGGAACGAGGAAACAGCCGTGTTTTGCCATGACCCGCGCCGCCGATTCGTCGATGAGGTTGCCGTGCTCAATGGAACGGACACCTGCCTCGACCGCCTGAATGATCGCTTCTGGAATGTAGGCGTGAGCGAGAACGTAGGTGCGTCGGGCGCTGGCCTCGGTGACGGCGGCGCGAATTTCCTCGGCGGTGTACTGCACCATGTCGATGGGGTCGGTGGGACTCGCCACACCGCCACCGGCCATGACTTTGATCTGGTGGGCACCGTTCTTGAGTTCCTCGCGCGCCGCCCGGCGGACTGCGTCGGCCCCGTCCGCGACATGCGAAAAGTCGTTCGTTTTGATCTGGCAAGCGCACAGTGGCTCACCGGTGCTCGGGCCGTCGCCGTGCCCACCGGTCTGGCTGAGCACCCGGCCCGATCTATAGACCCGAGGACCATTGATCAGGCCGGCATCGAGTGATTCGGAAACGCCTTTGTCCAAGCCGCCGGCATCGCGGACGGTGGTGAAGCCGCGCCGCAGCATGGCCTCCAAGACGTTCTTGGTCTCTATAGCGCGGCGCGAGGGCGGGCGGGTCCACAATTCACTCAGGTTCAAGGTGGTGAACGCCGCATGTACGTGCGCATCGATGAAACCGGGGAGTAGCACACGGCCCCCGGCGTCGATCCGTACGACTTCGCCGGTTGCGGCAAGCCCGTTTCCACGGGCGGTATCCACGATCCGATCGCCCTCCACGCGGATGGAAGATCCTTCGTGGAGCTCTCCGGTATCGAGGTCGAGCAGCGATGCGCGTTCGATGAGCAGGTCCATGTGTCAGACGCCTCCATCATGCAGTGCCAGTGCGAAAGCACGGCTCGCAGCAAGTGAACCAGGAGATCGCCCCAGCAAGTAGCAGGTCCCCCACACCCGTTGGGAGTGGGGGACCTTTCGCTATTGAAGACGGCTAGCCAATTCGCTCGATGATGGTGGCGTTGGCCATGCCGCCGCCCTCGCACATCGTCTGCAACCCGTACCGACCACCCCGCTGTTCGAGCGCGTTGACCAGAGTGGTCATGATGCGGGCACCGCTGGCGCCCAGCGGGTGACCGATGGCGATGGCGCCGCCGTTGACGTTGGTCTTGGCCAAATCGGCGCCGGTGTCGTGCGCCCAGGCCAGCACGACAGGCGCGAACGCCGTCATGGCATCGCCTGGGCCCACTCGATATGCCCTTCGAAGCCAAGCGTTTTCGCCATGTCGCGGTAGCGGTCACGCCAGTCCGCGTAAGCCGCGTCATCGCCGTGAGCCCTCGCTAGTAGAGCGCGTGATCGCAGCAGCCAGATGTCACGCATCGCCAGATCATCATCGGCTGGCGCGGCCGCTAACCGCTCGATCGCCGCCTCGGCTTCGGCCAGGTCACCGTCGTCGCCGCGGTCCAGCAGTGTCTCCACGAGAACACCCGTCGCTGGAATGCCCCACTGCAGCATCCGTCCCTCGCGGGCCAGGTCGTCGACGGCGGCGTGCATGACCGGTA
>DATJQT010000178.1:0-21662 GCA_035505475.1 Vulcanimicrobiaceae bacterium | reverse complement strand
AAGAGCACGCTGGCCCACGTCCTGGCCGGGCGCGAAGGGTACGAGGTGACCGAGGGCTCGATCACCTACAACGGGAAGGACCTCCTGGCAATGGCGCCCGAAGAGCGCGCCTGCGAAGGCGTGTTCCTCGCGTTCCAGTATCCGGTCGAGATCCCGGGGGTGAACAACACCTATTTTCTGAAGGCGGCCGTCAATGCGGTCCGCAAGTATCGCGGTGAGGACGAGCTGGACGCGATGGATTTCCTGGCACTCGCCAAGTCCCAGATGAAACTTCTGGACATCGACGAGCGGCTGCTCAATCGCTCCGTCAACGAGGGCTTCTCGGGCGGCGAGAAGAAGCGCAACGAGATCTACCAGATGGCGGTGCTCCAGCCGAAGCTGGCCATCCTGGACGAGACGGATTCTGGCCTGGACATTGATGCGTTAAGGATCGTCGCCAATGGGGTGAACGCCCTGCGAAGTCCGGAAAGATCCATGCTGGTCATCACGCATTACCAGCGGCTGCTGAACTATATCGTCCCGGATTTCGTGCACGTCATGGTGGACGGCCGAATCGTGAAGTCTGACGGGAAAGAGCTGGCCCTGGATCTGGAAGCGAACGGGTATGCCGGCCTCGAGCAAGCGGTGCGCACCGGCGCGCTCGTCGGTTAACGGCCGCTGAAAATGGTCCATCTGCTGCGTTGCACCGCTTCCGCGGTGCTGCGACGTACGTATGAAGTACACCTCGCACCTCGGATCGCGCCGCGCCTTGCATCTGAACCCTTTTGAGCGGTCTGAAAAGATAGAGCTGAATAGCCGGTTAACATATTCCGGTCAGGAGAACAAATTAGATGGCGACGAGAGCGGTGGTTGAGAATACGGATATCATGGCGCCGTGGGCGGCCATGTTCGATGCGTCGGAGCGCCGCGTCCGATCGGCCGGTCAGGCCTGGATCCTTCCGCTGCGGCAAGCGGCGATGGACCGATTCGCGGCCCTCGGTTTTCCCACGACCCGGGACGAGGACTGGCGCTTCACCAATATCGCGCCGATTGCCCGAACCGGTTTCCGCCCTGCCGATCAGATAACGCTCGACCTGCCTGCTCTTGCGCCGCACATCGCAACCGGCCTCGCGCGGCTGGTGCTCGTCAACGGCCGGTTCGCGCCGGCGCTGTCGGCTCTCGACGGACTCCCGAATGGTGTGCGAGTAGGAGGTCTGGCGCAGGCGATCGCGGCCGACCGGGCCTTGATCGAATCCCATCTCGGCCGGTATGCTGCGACAGAGCGCCACGCCTTCACGGCCCTGAATACCGCCCTCATCGAGGACGGTGCGTTGATCCATATGCCCCGCGGCACTGTGCTGGAGCAGCCGATCCATGTGCTGCATGTTGCCGTGCCGGGCTCCGAGCCGCAGGCGGTCCATCCCCGCGTGCTGGTCCTGGCGGGTGAGGAAAGCCAAGCCTCTGTCGTCGAGGAGTATGTCTCGCTGGCAGATGGCGTCGGCCTGACCAACGCGGTGACGGAACTGGTAATCGGGTCGGGCAGCGTCATGGAACATTACGCGATCGAGCGCGAGAATATGGACAGTTTCCACATCGGGACGGTGCGCTCACAGCAGGGGCGCAGCAGCAGCTTGACGTTCCATACCGTGCTGCTGGGCGGCGCGCTGGTCCGTCGGAACATCCATCCGGTGCTGGGCGGCGAAGGCGGGGAGTGCTTGATCAACGGCCTGTTCATGGGCAAGGGCCGGCAACACATGGACAACTACATGTATGTGGAGCACGCTAGCCCGCACTGCAACAGCCGGCAGGTCTACAAAGGCATTCTCGACGAGCAGGCGCACGGGGTCTTCCACGGGCGAATTCTGGTGCACAAGGACGCGCAGAAGACCGATGCCAAGCAGACCAACATGAATCTGCTCCTGTCCGAAGGGGCCCAGATCGACACGAAGCCACAACTGGAGATTTATGCCGACGACGTCAAGTGCACGCACGGGGCGACGATCGGGCAAATCGACGAAGATGCGATTTTCTATTTGCGCGCTCGCGGTATTCCGGAGGCGTCGGCGAAGGCACTCTTGCTCTACGCGTTCGCCGGTGAGATGCTTGACCGCATGAAGGCCGAACCGATCCGCCGCCGGCTCGAAGCGCAGGTCAGGCGCTGGATGCCGCAAGGTGGGTCGCTGGAGGGGATGCGATGACCCATGTGCACCGGGCCGCGGACTGCGAAGGGTGCCTGGTCGCCGTCGGCGCCGAAAAGATCCGCGAGGATTTCCCAGCGCTGAGCCTAAAGGTTCACGGCAAGCCGCTGGTGTACCTGGACAATGCCGCTACCAGCCAGAAGCCGACGGCGGTGATCGAGGCGCTGTCCCGCTATTATCGCGAAGAGAACTCGAACGTGCACCGCGGCGTCCATTTCCTCAGCCAGGTCGCCACGCAAAAATACGAGACCGGCCGAACCCGCGTGCGCCAGTTCCTCAACGCGGCCCACGACCACGAGATCATCTTCACGCGCGGCACGACCGAATCCATCAATCTGGTCGCGGCGAGCTACGGCCGATCGGCGGTGCGAGCCGGCGACGAGGTGCTGATCTCTGCGCTGGAGCACCATTCCAACATCGTGCCCTGGCAGATGCTCTGCGAAGAAAAGGGCGCGCGCCTGCGCGTCATCCCGATCACCGATGCTGGCGAGCTGATCTTTGAGGAGTACGAAAAACTGCTATCGAATCGGACCCGTGTCGTTGCGGTGACGCAGGTGTCCAACGCGCTCGGGACGGTGACGCCGATCAAGGCGATCATCGAGCTGGCGCACGCACAGGGTATTCCGGTGCTGGTGGACGGCGCGCAGGGCGCCCCGCACATGCCGGTGAACGTGCAGGCGATGGACTGCGATTTCTATGCGCTCTCGGGACACAAGATGTGCGGGCCGACCGGCATCGGCGTGCTGTACGGCAAGGCGGAGCTCTTGGAGCGCATGCCGCCGTACCAGGGCGGCGGGGACATGATCAGCGCGGTCACCTTCGAGAAGACCGTGTTCAACACGTTGCCCCACAAGTTCGAGGCCGGCACGCCCCACATCGCCGGCGTGATCGGGCTGGCGGCTGCGGTGGAGTATCTCGAGCATGTCGGGATGGACCAGATCGAAGCGTACGAGGCCGACCTCCTGGCGTACGGCACCGAGATGCTGAGTGCCGTGCCCGGTCTGCGTCTCGTCGGGATGGCGGCGCAGAAGGCCGGTGTCCTGTCCTTCGTTCTCGATGGGATTCATCCCCACGACATCGGCACGATCCTCGACCTCGAGGGCGTCGCGATTCGGGCCGGGCACCACTGTGCAATGCCGGTGATGAAGCGGCTGGGTGTCCCGGCCACGGCGCGCGCTTCGCTGGCGTTCTATAATACCCGGAGTGACCTGGATGCCCTGGTGAAGGCCATCCACAAAGCCATCGAGGTGTTCGCCTGATGTCCGATCTGCGCGAGCTGTACCAGCAAGTGATCCTCGACCACTACAAGCGGCCGCGGAATTTTCAACAGCTGCCCGACGCTAATCGACATGCGGAGGGGTATAACCCGCTCTGCGGCGATCAGATCACCGTGTATCTGCACATGGACGGCGACGTGATCAAGGACATCAGCTTCCAGGGGGCCGGTTGCGCAATCTCGCAATCTGCAGCGTCGTTGATGACCACCACGTTGAAGGGCAAGACGCGAGCGGAGGCCGAGCAGATCTTTGAGAAATTCCACGAGATGGTGACCGGCGGGAACGGCGGAGACCCGATGGAGCTGGGCAAGCTGGCGGTCTTCTGCGGGGTGAGCGAATTCCCGGTACGCGTCAAATGCGCCAGCCTGCCCTGGCACACGCTGAAGGCAGCGCTGGAGGGCAAGGACGAATCCGTTTCGACGGAATGACATCGGAATGACCAATGCTAAATGACCAATGAAGCGATACTGCAATTGGTAATTGGAAATTGGTCATTGCGCGGAGCGCAAATGGGTGGCGTTGCGGTTGATCCCCAAGCGATCGAGAGGCAAGTCGTCGAGGCCCTCAAGACCGTGTACGATCCGGAGATTCCGGTTGACGTGTACGAGCTGGGCTTGATTTACAAGGTGCAGGTAGACCCGAGCGGTGAAGTGGACGTCCAGATGACCCTCACGTCGCCGAACTGCCCCTCCGCGGCCGAGTTGCCTCTGGAAGCCGAGACGCGCATCCGGGCGATCCCGGGTGTGACCGACGCACGGGTTGAGATCGTGTTCGACCCGCCCTGGGAGCCAGCTCGCATGAGCGAGGCGGCCCGCCTGCAGCTCGGGATGCTGTAATGGACAGCGGGAACGAACCTCGGTCGAAGCCGCGACTGGTCGCAGTCATTGGCGACGAATGCACCGGGTGTCAATCCTGCGTCGAGTACTGCCTCGTTGATTGCATCGAGCCGTCGGCATCCGCCCAATCCGCGGTCGAGGTCCGTGAAGACGAGTGCATCGGCTGCTTCGTCTGCGCAAAAGTCTGCGAAGAGCTTACCGTGAACGCCATACACCTCGTCCCAGCCGGGACGGGCGCTTTCCCCACTGACAAGAGTCGTTCCTAGGCAGGCAGAGGGCCGGGTAGGTCAAACCGCTGGCGGGTGGTGCAGTAGCGCTCCCCGTACAGGCGGCCGATCGGCCGGTAGCTCTCGCTGACGCGCCAGGTCGCTTGATCCACGATTCCTTCGCGAACATGGGCGCGGAGGATCTCGCCGAGCATGATGTCTCGCGCCGGCCCGATTTCGATGTGTTGATACAGACGGCATTCGAAGCTGGCGGGCGCCTCGCGGATGCGGGGCGGGCTGACCGTCACCGATGGGACCGGAGTGAAGCCGGCTACGGCGAATTCGCTTTCGGTCTCGGGCAGCTCCTGCCCGCTCGTGAGCATCGGGTTGGCGATCGTCTCGTCCACGAGATTCACGACGAATTCCTTGGTCCGTCGGATATTCTTCACGGTGTCTTTCAGTTCGCCGTTGCTGCGGCGGTTGAAGCTCAGCATGACCAGTGGTGGCTCGTCCGCCACGACGTTGAAGAACGAGAACGGTGCCGCGTTCAGCACCCCGTTGGCGTTGATGGTCGAGACGAGGGCGATGGGCCGGGGATAGACCAGGCCGATGAGCAGTTTGTAGCGCGCTTTTGGGTCCAGTTCGGCCAGGTGTAGCTCCATTCTGCAATCTCCCGTTGTGTAATCAGGCTCCCACCATCTCGGCCATCACCCGGGGCACGAGCCCCTGCGGGCAAAGGACCGGGCGGCTGCACAGCGCTCGCATGCGCCGCGCAGCCTCAGGGGAAAACCCCAAACAATCCAACACGATGAGTTCCAGTCCGGAGTCGGCCAATACGTGAGCGGCGCGGGGGAGTGCGTCAGGATCAAGGGGCGAAGCGGCCGTCACGGTGGGGTGAAATCCCTTGTCGCGCCAGTGCGCCGTGGCCGAAGTCACCTGCCCCTCGTTGGGGGTGACCACGCCGATGCGGTCCCCCCGGCAAATGCCGCGGGCCACTGCCGTGAGAATGCGCGAGGGGTAGATCACGGGGATCGGGCTGTCCAGATCGGGGAAATTTCCCGCGCACATCAAGGCGGTGACGGCGGCCCCCTCGGCCGCTATCTCGCGCGCGCGCTGATCCAGGAGCGGCTTGATCCTGTGCAGAGAGATCTCTCGGTGGGAGCCGTCCCGCAGGATCACGAACAGCGGATAGTCCCCGCCCGCGGCAGATAGGGCCTCGATCTCTGCCGGCGGGACGCCGTCCAGCCCCCCACGGACGAGGAGCTTCGCATCAGGAAGGTGGCGCCGGAACACCTGCTCAAAGTCCAGCCGCGGCGTCTGCCCGAGCGTAATGATGCCGATGGTATCCATGTTTCACCTGGTCCGGTCACGCGATGTCCCGGTTCAGCAGCCTGCTACGCCACGCCGGCCTGCGTCAGCAGGGTACGGAGCAGTACCTGGCAGCCCTGGGCAGCCTGCTTGGGTTCGATCCATTCCTCGGGGCTGTGGCTCATACCACGGTGGCAGGGGGTGAAGATCATCCCCGTCGGCACGCCTGCGGCCGCAAAGCTCTGCGCGTCATGTCCTGCGCCACTCGGCATTCGAATGCAGGACAGGCCCTCTGCGCGGGCGGCATCGGCCACGGCCTGAATCAATTCCGGGGAGCAGGGAGCGGCTTCCTTCTCGAATATCGTTTCGACGTGCCAACCCGGCCGGCCCGCCGCATAGGCACAGAGCACCTCACGGAGGTGGACCATGTCCGCCTGGTGCTGCGACCGGACCTCGACCACAAATTTGCAGCGTCCCGGGACCACGTTCGTGGCCCCCGGATGCAGCTCGATCTGGCCGATGGTCCCGACCATCTCGGGATTTCGGCCGCGGACCCATTCGGGGAGCAACGTGAAGAGTGGCGCGGCCTTGACCAGGGCGTCCTCGCGCAGCGCCATCGGCGTTGTTCCAGCGTGCGATGCCTCGCCATTCACCGTCACCAAATATCGGTAGATTCCGACGATGGCCGTGACGGCGCCGATCTGGATGCCCTCACTTTCCAGGCGGCGGCCCTGCTCGATGTGTAGCTCAAGGTAGAACGCGAACTCCTTGGGGTCCCGGCGGGCCTCGCCGATTCGGGCCGGGTCCTTTCCGGCTCGGGCGATATCCTCGCCAAACGTAGGCTTGCCTTTCGCCAGGCTCTTGTCCAGCTCTCCGTCCTTGAGTTGGCCGAACATCGCACGGCTGCCCAACGTGCCGGCGTTATGCGCGGCCTCTTCATCAGTGAAGTTGATAATCTCGAGGTCCCAGGGAAGGGCAATTCTGTGCTCGCGGATCGTCCGCACGCATTCCAGCGCGCCCAAGACTCCCAGCATGCCGTCGAATTTCCCGCCTTGGGGCACCGTGTCCAGGTGGGAGCCCATCGCGACGAGGCCCGCCCCGGACTTCCCGCAGGCAAGGCGCCCGATCACGTTGTAGGCTGCATCGGTGCGGACCGCGAGTCCCGCCTCCTCGTACTTCTTGATCAGCCAAGCCCTACCGGCAAGGTCGGCATCGGACAGGGCGGTGCGCGTGACGCCCCGCCCCTCCGCGTAACCGATCTCGCCCAGCGCCATCAGGTCCGCCCAGAGGCGGTCACCGTTGATGTTGGGAATCATTCGGGCTCCAAAGAGTTCGATGTGCAAGGTTCAAAGTGCAAGGTTGATAGCCTCGTTCCGAGTCGGCTCACGCCTTGTTCATGTGTGGGCCGGGGAGGAACTGGCCGATGCCGGCTGGCGCCGTCACTTTCTCGCCGTCGTAGATGGTCTTGCCGCGCAGGATCGTGCGAACCAGGCGTCCCTGCGTCGTCCATCCGTCATAGGGTGACCACTTGGCCGAGCTGTAGCTCTTCTTCGCGTCCACGGTGAAGGATTGGCGCGGATCCAGAATCGCAAAGTCCGCATCCGCCCCCAGGGCGATCCGCCCTTTGCGGGCGGACAGGCCGAAGCGCCTTGCCGGGTTGCCGCACAACAGGCGCGCCACGAGCGACGGATCCTGCTTGCGCTTGGCCACGAGCGCATCGTGCATGAGCGGCAGGCTCGTCTCCAGGCCCGGCGCCCCGCACGCGTTATCGAAGATGCTTTCCTTGTTCTTGCGCTCGGGCAGCCAGGGCGCGTGATCGCTGGAGATGATATCAACCCGCCCGGCGAGCAGGTGCGCCCAGAGTCCTTCCCGCTCTGGCTGCTTCTGGATGCTGGGATTGATCCTTGCGAACCCCTTCACGCGGGGCAGATCCTTTTCGGCATCGAGCAAGAGATAGTGCGGACACGTCTCGACCGACACGTCCACACCCTGCGCCTTGAACCATTGCACGATCTCGACGGAGCGGGGCTGTGACGTATGGAAGATGTGCAGCTTCACTTTCGTCCAGTAGGCCAGCTCGAGCAGCTTCAGGACGGCTAAGGTCTCGCTGGCAGGGGGCCGCGTCTCGTAATGCGCCATAGGGGAAGTACGGCCGGCCTGCTTGGCGCGGGCGATCAGGTCCTCGATGATGAGGTCAATCTCTCCGTGGAACCCGACAGGGATGCCGTGGCGGGCGATCTCGGGCAAGACCTGCCAGAGGACGTGGTCGTCAATGCGGGGAAACCGATCGGGGTCGGTCTCGTACACACTCATCTTGAAGCCGCAGGTCCCCTCGCGCACGAGCGGCGCGACTTCGGAGGCCTCGGCTCGTTTCCGAAGTGTTGCCAGCATCGCCACGTCCACGTGAGCGACCCGGCGGATCTCGGCCACCTTGGCCCGGAAGATTTCGACCGTGTTCACCGGGGCGCCGATATCGTAGGGCATGTCCAGGATGGTCGTTACACCGCCCGCAGCCGCAGCCTGCGTCGCCAGGTCAATCGTTTCGGCCTGATTGCTGTGGCAGTGGACATGGGCGTCCACCGCGCCCGGGTAGATCAGACACCCGGAGGCGTCCACGGTCTCGCCCGCAGCCGGAGCCGCCTTCGGCGAGGCGTACAGACCCGCGACCTTTCCATCCGCCACTCCCACGGCGCTGCCCTGCGCGACACCGTGCCCGAGAACTACATCACCCTTCACCAGCAGATCCAGCATGGCACAACCTCCAGAGAGGGTTTGTT
This sequence comes from Vulcanimicrobiaceae bacterium, assembly GCA_035505475.1. GTDB lineage: Bacteria > Methylomirabilota > Methylomirabilia > Methylomirabilales > 2-02-FULL-66-22 > 2-02-FULL-66-22. Next base: position 13,081 of record DATJQT010000178.1, on the reverse strand, counting down.
ATCGAGATCCGCACCGCGCATTCCGAGTCGCGCAGGGTGCGTCGGGACGACCACTCTAATGCACCGCGATGCTCTTGTGCTCGAATCGGCTCAGCAGCCGCACCAGTGGCCAGAGGCAGAGCACGTACAGCCCGCCCGCCATCACGATGGGCGTGGCATTGTACGTCACCGACTGCGCCTGGCGGGCCGCAAAGAGCATTTCCGGCAGGGCGACCACGCTGGCCATGGACGTGAGTTTCACGACTTCGAGCGTGTTGCTAATCAGGTCAGGGACGACGTTCCGGGTCGCCTGCGGGACGACCACATATGCCAGGGCCTGGACCGCCGTGAGGCCTGTGGACCGGGCCGCCTCGGTCTGCCCGCGGGGGATGCTCTCGATCCCGGCGCGGAAGATCTCGCCGTAATAACTCGAATTGTTCAGGAAGAACCCCAGCGCGACCGCGACGAACGCGGGCAGGTCAACGCCCAGGAAGGGCATGCCGTAGTAAAGGAAGATCAAGAGGATCAGGGGGGGCAGCGCCCGGAAAAAGTCCACATACAGTCGGATCGGCCAGCGCACGAACGGGCTGTGGCTGGTCGAGAGCAGCGCCACGCCCAAGCCGCCAATCACGCCAAGAGGGATGACTGCCGCACACAGCAGCAGCGTCATGGCGAACCCCTTGAGGATGAACGGTAGGGCCGCCATGAAGATTTCAAGATTGAGGAAGTTCTGGAGGATCGTGGCCACGCTCACCGTCTCCAGGCAAAACGGCTCTCGACCCAGCGGCCGAAATAGACGATCGGCACGAACAGCAGCACGTAGGCGATCGCGCCCAGGGTTAAGGGGGACGGGTTGTACGAGAACGAGAGGCCGGTCTGGGCCTGATATAGAATCTCGCCGACGGCCACCACGGCTCCCAACTCGGTCCCTTTGGTGATGGCGATGGTGCGGTTGGTCAGCGGGGGAATCGTCAGGCGGACCGCTTGCGGAAGCACCACGTGCGCGAGGGTCTGGATGAACGTCAATCCCGTGGAGCGGGACGCCTCCCATTGCCCCCCCGGCACGGCCAGGATACCGGCCCAGAAAATCTCCTCGGCAAACGCGGTCAGTACCATCCCCAACGCCAGCCAGGTCGAGACGAACCCCGAGAGGCGAACCCCCACACCGGGCAGGGCGAAATAAAAAAGGATGATCAGGACTAGCGGCGGCAAGGCGCGGAGCACATCCACGGCGAGCACGATACAGAAGTTGACTGGACGAATCCGGAAGGATCGGATCAGGGCCAGGCACAGCCCGGCAAGAATCCCGGTCACCACGATGCAGGCGGCAAGCTGCAGCGTGACCAGCAATCCCTCCAGGATCTTGGGGAGGTACTGGGCCATCACCCGGGCGTTGAAAAACGTATCGAGGAAGCGTCCCCACATCATGATTAGTGGGCCTCGAGGCTGACGAGGAACTCGCGCACGCGTGGATGATCCGGTTGCCCGAAGAGCTTGTCGGGAGGCCCCTCTTCCAGAATCTGCCCGTGATCCATGAAGACAACGCGGTCTGCCGCGCTGCGTGCGAAGCGCATCTCGTGGCTGACGACCACCATCGTCATGCCTGATTCCCGCATCTGACGCATGACCGCCAGCACGCTGCCGACCAGTTCCGGATCGAGGGCGCTGGTCGGCTCGTCGAACAGCATCACCGCCGGCTCGAGTGCCAGGGCCCGCGCGATCCCAACCCGTTGCTGCTGCCCGCCAGACAGCTGCGCCGGGTACGCCTTGGCCTTGTCCGCCAGCCCGACCTGCACCAACGCGTGCCGGGCGATCTCTTCCGCCTCGGGCCGGCTCTTGCCAAGGGCCTTCCGTAGCGCCAGGCTGACGTTGCCGAGCGCCGTCAGGTGGGGGTACAGATTGAAGGCCTGGAACACCATTCCGATTCGACGCCGCACCGCATTAATGTCCACCTGCGGGTCGCAGATATCCACGCCCTCGACTCGGACGTGTCCGGCCGTCGGCTCTTCGAGGCGATTACAGCAGCGCAAGAGCGTACTCTTTCCCGATCCCGACGGGCCGATCACGAACACCATCTCGCGCGGGTGGACCTGCAGGTCAATCCCCTTGAGGACCTCGAGGTGACCGAAGGTCTTGCGGAGCCCCTGCACCTCGAGAATGGGCGGGGCGGGAAAACCGTTCACGTCGTGCTCTCCTGTGGACCAAAACGAATCCGGGCGGCGGGCGAACGAGCCGCCGCCCGGATGGAGGTGACTACCTGCAGACCGGCTTGTGCTCGGTGGGATCGTATCCGGGCATCCCTGGCACGCCGTATCCTGCAAAAACGATGACCGCCGGGGAATCCGCATCGGGCTTCACGCCGAACCACTTCTCGGCCATCTTGGCCATGGTGCCGTCCATCTTGATACACTCGATGGCTTCTTCCACCGCCTTGCGGCCCTTCACGTCGTCCTTGCGCAGCGGAATCGCCCAGACGGTTCCCGACTTGATCTTGTAGGAGAGCTTGAGTTGCTGCGGATTGCGCTTCACCGCATAGGCGGCCACGGTGTGGCCGACCAGGTTGGCGTCGGCGCGTCCTGCCAGCACGGCCTGGACGGCGTCCGTGTTCGTGCCGTACGACTCGCTCTTGAAGCCGTATTTCGTCTCGTTCTCGCGCGCCCACTGATCGTAGTTGGAACCCTTGTTGACCGCGAGCACCTTGCCCTTCAAATCTTCCAGCACCTTGATGTCGGGTTTATTGATGGGAATCACGAACTGGTAGTCGGTCTCGAGGTAGCCTTCAGTGAAGAGCAGGTTCTCCGCCCGATCCTTCAGGACTGTTGTCGGAGCTGCCAGGAAGTCGAACTTCCCCGCGTTCAGGCCGGGGATAAGCCCGGAGAATTCCTGAGCGACGATCTCGGCCTTCCGGTTCATCCGCTTGGCGATCTCGAGGGCCAGGTCCACATTGAATCCCTCGACGCCGCCGCCCATCTTCGGCATCGCATGCGGCGCAAAGGTCCCGTCCACACCGATGACGAGTGGTTTGTCCTGAGCCGAGCCGGGCGTGGCCAGGCCCCACGCCATCACGATTGCCAACAAAAGAACTATGACAGCGTTTCCGATTCTGCTCATCGTCCCTTCTCCCTTCGTTGAAGATGGAAGTGAAGTCAGCCAATCAGGGCGCACTTTGCCGGTTTGTCCTCTTTGCAATTTAATTTCCTACGCCGTGAGGGAAGGAATTAGCTATTTTGCGGTCCCTTGAACCAATTGCTGCCCAGTAATTTAGCACCCATGCCCAGAGGCAGACCACCCAAGCAGGAAGTTCGACGCCCCCCTCCTAGGACGCGGCAGCATACGATGCCGATGTTATCAACGCCAGCGAAGATTGCAAAACGGTAGAACGGCGGATCCGAATCGTCAAGGCTCCGGATATCAATGTGGACATAGGTCGATGACCGCCTGCGCGAAAATCTTTGGTAATTCCTGTGGAGGGTTGTGCCCCGCATTCTCTAGGAGTCGGCGCTCGTACCGGCCGTTAAAGTAGCCTTCGTGACCCGCCGAACTCTGTGGAGGAATGACACCGTCTAACACACCATGGATGGCGATGGTCGGGACGCAAATCTTGGGCTGAGCGGCGAGTCGGGCCTCGGTTGCGGCGTAGCGAGGATCCCTCTCGGCGTTGCCATGCCGATGTCGATAGGAGTGAACGACGACATCTACAAAATCGGGATTCATGAATGAGGCGGCGGTTCGATTGAATGTCATTTCGTCGAATGCCCAGGTTGGCGACCACAGCTTCCATAGCAGTCGGCACAGTTCGTTACGGTTGGCGGTCAGCCCCGCCCGCCCGCGTTCGGTGTGAAAATAGTATTGATACCACCACCGCAGTTCGCTCTCGGGGTCGGCGGGCTGCGTTGCAGTCAAGATATTCTGGATTTGATAGCCACAACACGTGATCAGACCGCGAACGCGATCCGGCCAGAGCGCCGCGACAATGCACGCTGCGCGACCACCCCAGTCGAATCCGGCCAGCGTGGCGTTCTTCACCTTCAGCGCATCGAGCATCTCTATGAGGTCGTGTCCCAGGGCAGCCTGCTGCCCTGAACGCATCGTCTTCGCAGCGAGAAAACGAGTTTTACCAAACCCACGGAGGTACGGCACGATGGTGCGAAAACCCGCAGCATTCAGGATCACTGTGACATCATCGAACGCTCTCGGATCGTAAGGGAAGCCGTGAAGGAGCATGACCGGATGACCATCTGCCGGTCCGGCCTGCTCAAAGGCTATACTGAGAACGGACGTGTGAACATGCTCGAGTCGCGCCATCGCCGTCCCCCGTGCATCGAACGTGAGACTTATCCCCCGAGAATCTTTCGAGCTGATCGAACCAGAAATTCTGTGCCGACCACTAGCGACGATTCGTCGATGTCGAATTTGGCATTGTGGCCGGCGGGAGCGTGCGGCCACTCGGGGTTGGCGGAGCCGATGAAGGCATAGCAGCCGGGGGCGTTTTGCCAGAAGTAGGCGACGTCATCGGAGCCGGTCAAGGGTTCTGGATCGATGACCTGGCCTTCGCCCACGATCTCCGATGCCACTGTTCGTGCCAGATCGCTTACGGTCGGGTCGTTCAGGACGGCCGGAGTCAGAAAAGTGTTCTTGACCTGGGCGGTACAGCGCAGCGATGCGGCAACACCCTCGGCGGTCCGACGCAAGCTAGTCAGCAGCGTTTCACGCAGCTGTGCGTCGAAGCAGCGGAATGTTCCGGTCATCTCGACCGTGTCCGGGATAATGTTGAACGCGGTGCCGGCCTTCAGTGTCGTGAGACTCAAGACCGCCGTTTGGAGCGGCGGCGTTTCGCGGCTGACGATGGTCTGAAGGGCCGTGATGATGTGTCCCGCCGCGACAACGGGGTCAACCGCATGATGTGGGTTGGCGCCGTGGCCGCCACAACCGATTACTGCGAGCTCGAGTTTGTCGGCAGAGGTCATCACCGCCCCGCTCTTGACGGCGATCGTGCCCGCCGGAAAGCGGTTCATAAGGTGAACGGCGAACATCGCATCGGCCTGGACGCCCTCGAGTGCGCCATCCCTCAGCATCGCTTCCGCGCCGATCAGCAATTCCTCCGCGGGCTGAAACACGAAGAAGATGTTGCCGGCCAGCCGCGGTGCCATCTTGGCCAGGGCTGCTGCGGCCGAGAGCCCCATCGCGGTGTGGGCGTCGTGGCCGCAGGCATGCATCACGCCAGCCGATTGCGATTTCCATGGCACCTCGGCTTGCTCATTGATCGGCAGGGCATCAATATCGGCGCGGAGCAGCACGGTCTTGCCCGGCTTGCCACATTTCAGCAGACCCGTGACGCCTGTCTTGCCCAACCCAGTCCGGACGGCGTACCCCAGTTCGGCGAGCCGCTTGGCGACGATCCCGGCCGTCCGCGATTCCTGGAAACCAAGCTCTGGATTCCGGTGAAAATCGCGGCGCGTCTCGATCGTGCTGGCGGCCATCGTTTTGACTTCAGGCGAGATCCGAATCATCGCGTCCTCCGAATGATGCCCCCCGACTGACCAATGACCAATTGCAAGTTACCACCGAAGGGCAAAACATTGGTAATTGGTCATTGGGCATCGGTCATTTATTTCCATCCCATTCGTTCACGCAACCCTGTGATGTGTGCTGCGTGGTGCTTGCCGTGCCAGGCGTAGGTCTGCAGCGCCCGATCGAGGGAGATCACCTGGCCGTCCGCGCGGCGGAAGGTACGGGCGAAATCTGTCGAGCTCAGGGACTTGAGGAGCAAAACCCAGCGGTCATGGATGGCCTGGAACAGGGCCAAAGAAACCTCCAGCGGACCCGATTTGGCATCCGGCAGGTTCGCCCATTTGGCCGGATCGTACCCTGACACTGCCGGGTTTTCCTCGGTCAACGCCATGCGGAACCGGATCAGGTTGTGCAGGTGGCTATCCGCCATGTGGTGAATGACCTGCCGGACCGTCCAGCCGCCTTCGCGATACGGCGTATCCAGTTGTTTATCGTTTAACCCGGCTATCGCCTTCCGGAACCTTTGGGGTGCTGCCATAATCTCGGCGATCCACGAGGCGCGCTTCTCCGGCGTGACGTTGGTGTCTTCGGCGAACTTGCCGATCGGATATTGAAGGTCTGCCATCTTTTCCTCCCTCACGTCAGATCAGATTGGAGCCACCGTCTACGAAAAAGGTCTGCCCGGTCACGAAATCGGATGCCTGGGAAGCGAGGAAGATCGCGGCTCCGACATAGTCCGCCGGGGCGCCGAGCCGGCCCATGGGGATAGACTGCATCCGCGCCCGGAAGTCGGCTGGGTTGTCCTCGAAGAATTTACGGTTGAGATCGGTAATCGTGGGCGCCGGTGCGATCGCATTCACATTGATGTGGTGCGGGGCCCATTCCAGGGCCAGCACACGGGTCAAGTGCGACAATCCGGCCTTCGTTATCGCGTACGCGCCTCTATGCGGCTGCAAGACCTGCGACACGTTGGAGGACACGTTGACGATCTTGCCCGCCTGCCGTTCGATCATGTGGCGCCCGACCGCCTGGCAGAGCAGAAATGCCCCCCGGAGATTGATGCCCATCATCGTGTCCCAGTCGTCCTCGCTGACGTCCTCGATCGGCCCTCGGCGGATCACGGCGGCGGAATTTACGAGGACGTCGATTTGGCCGAACGCCTGTACTGTACTCGTGACCAGCGCGTTGATCGACGGGTCACGGCGTAGATCTACCGCGATTGCACGCGCCTCGCGGCCCTGGGAACGGAGCTGGGCTGCGGCGCGCTCGCCCTGCTCGGCGGTGCTGTTTGCGATGACGACCTTGGCCCCCATCGAGGCCAGCCCTTCCGCAATCGCAAATCCGATGCCGCGGGATCCTCCGACGACGAGTGCAACCTTGCCTTTCAGGTCGAACAAAACCTTGGCGTCCACAGCGAAATCCTCCTGGATGTTCATAGGTTAAGCGGTGGGGCGAAGCCTATCACACCCGCCGCCCGATGCCCACAGGTCGAGTGCGATGGTGCATGTTGGCCGTTCGCACTCCGACGATGCTCAGTGCGAACGGTACTGGAGGAGCCTCGAAGCACTCGCCTGGGCACGCGGAGGCTGCCGGCGCGTGCCGAGATTCCACAACGGTGTGATGACGGTCAGGCCTGGGGCGTCCTAGGGTGCGGGCAGGCCTTCGGGCAGATGTAGGTGTGGAACCTTCCGGGGCCGTAGGGTGTGCTGAAGGTACGATGACCGGCTTGGCGCAGCGCATCGGTGAGCGGGGCGGGCCGGAAGCTCGAAGTTACGCGGATCAACGCATCAGGCCCCAGAGTGTGAAGGGCGCGCTGCGCATGGACGAGCGGGACTTCGCCGACGGCAAGGAGCTGGTCCACATCGATGGTGACCTTGACTCGTGCGTCATCCACCCAGTCCGGTGTCGCCTCTTCCGGTTGCGCGCGCGTTGGTTCATCTGGGTCGTCGTCGATTCCCGCGGTGGTGCGGAGCGCGGCGACCAGGTCCCGGACCGGGACTCCGCCGACCTGCGCTGCCTGTGCAAGGGACGCCACGCGGGCGACGGTCCGGCGCAGGATCGGGTTCTGCAGCGCCTTGAACGCGGGCGCATACTGAATCAACACCGGCTCCAGTGCGGGATAGGCGGTGAGCAGATCCCCGACTTTTGTTTCCGGAGTGATTGGAATGCTCATGCGACGACCTCGTCGTACTGGAGCAGCCGGCGTTCGCCTTCCAGCGCTCGCAGCTTCGTCACGTCCTGCGTGACCTCGAGGGTGCCGAGGTAGGCGCCCGCGTCGTCCCGCATGGCGAAGTAGCGGATATGGACGAAGCGCTGCTGGAAGGTGATCCAGAATTCCGCGACGCTTTGCCGTCCTGCCTTGAAGTCGTCCAGAATCTGCTCCACAATATGCACGCTTTTCGGCGGATGGCAGTGCTGCACCTTGCGGCCGAGGATGGCTTTGCTGCGAGCGAACACGCGATCCGGCCCCGCCGAGAAATAGCGCACCCGGTCGTCGGCATCCACAAACGTCAGGTCAAGGGGCAGCGCACCGAAGAGGCCGTGGATCTGTGCCGGGCTGAGCGCGCCGGTGGGGAATGCCAGGCTCTCGTTTGCCGCGACGGCCGCCATCTTGGCAGGGTCGGTCGAGGTGGGCGGCACATACCCGGTTTGAGGTTCGACCAGACACCAGCCGTATTCTGGCGATTGCCGCCAGATCTCGCCCCACTCGTCGGGCGTGAGCGCGTTCTGAGCCATGGGCAATAGAATGTTCTCCTCTTTGTAAATCATCTCCTCCAGCGATTTCAGTGCGGGCTCCGCCACGGTCCGAGCGACCAGCTTCCATTCGCCGGCGGCCGCATCCTCTGCCCTGAGCGCCTCGCCGAGGTTCTTCAGTGCCGCGCGCACCTCGTCATCTTTTCCCCACATGACCTTCGAGGGGCCGGTGATGCCGTGCCGCTCCAGGCACGAAAAGAGGAGGTGTTCTTTGCGCTGGTAATGCTTTTCGACATCCATGAGATCGTTGTACGCCTGGCGCCACTCAAACAGGGGCGGGGAAGCGGCATCGTCTGGAAGGCTGCTGATGGCCTGCATGGCAGCTCGCATCCGGGACACTGCACCTTCCAGTGCCCGGTTCTCGCGGCGAAACGTGTCCACCGGATGGCCGGGGAGGATCGCGGGCGACGCCGGCTCGATCTCCACCAGGACCTCGCGCAGTACGGAGGAGTGCAGATCGCACATGGATTGGACCTCGTCCACCGGCATGCCGTCCGCGATCAGCTCTTGTTCCATCGCTGCGATTTCGGAGGCATCCGTTTCGCGGACGAGCCGGCGCAGCTCTTGCCGGACTGCGTCCGGGGCTCCGCCCCGGTGCAAATGCTTGATGATTTCTTTCATGGTCTGAATCCGGTGCGCCCGGTTGTTGATCAGTTCGCTCATGGCGTCCTCCCTTATAGATGTATGCTAGTCCAAGGCGAGAACTGACGCCTTGATGTAGATCAAGCGAGAGCCGAGAGTCAAGGCCGAGAGCCGATGGCAAGGGGGAAGATTCAAGCACCGAAGACGACGTTTCCATGCTCGGGATCGTTTTCGAGCCAACGGCCAATGGCTAACGGCTAACGGCCCGTGCTATAGTGCCACGAAACCAAACCGGGTGGGAGCCTGGCATGGGTGCGAGTGAGCTTGGGCTGCTGATAGCGGGTATCGTATTGGGAGCGGCGGCGGGATGGCTCTGGGCCGGGAGCCGACACGCCGGGCGGACCCGGGAGCTCGAAACCCGCGTGGCAGCACAGGAAGGCACGGCGGCCGCATTACAGACCGAGTTGGCGCGGGGCCGGGAAGAGATCGGCAAGTTGCAAGGCGAGCTGCGTCTGCTGGGCGCCGAAAAGGCCGAGGCGGAGGTTCGGGCCCGCTTGGCCAAGGCAAGCCTGGACGAGCAACAGAAACTTTTCGAGGATGCCAAGGCGCAGTTGACCAGTGCGTTCCAGGCGTTGGCGGCGGATGCACTCCGTTCCTCTAACGAGGGCTTCCTCCAGCTCGCCGAACAGCGTTTTCAGGCCCTCCAGCAGCATTCGACCGGAGAGCTGGACGCCCGGAAGACCGCAGTCGAAACGCTCATCCGGCCGCTCCAACAGGCCCTCGACGTTTATCAAAAAGAAGCGCGCGAACTGGAGGAAAAGCGCCTGCGCGAGATTTCAAGCGTTGGTCAGCGGCTGGGCGAAGTCGCGCAGGCGCAGACCGCGCTCCAGCGCGAAACCGCCAACCTGGTCAACGCCCTGCGCGCCCCGCAGGTGCGCGGCCGGTGGGGTGAAGTCGCGTTGCGCAAGACCGTGGAGCTGGCCGGGATGACGAAGTACTGCGACTTCGTCGAGCAGGAAAGCGTGGCCGCGCCCGGTGGCGGCCGGCTGCGCCCGGACATGGTGATCCGACTTCCGGCCAAGCGGGAAATCGTCGTGGACGCCAAGGTGGCGCTCCACGCCTACCTGGAAGCGATCGAGGCCCCGACAGGCGAGCAGCGCGAGGCCGCACTGGTCCGCCACGCGCAGCAGGTGCGCCAACACGTGAAGCGGTTGGCGTCGAAAGAATACTGGAGCCAGTTTCCGCAGGCGCCGGATTTCGTGGTGCTCTTCATTCCGGGCGAGGTGTTCTTCGGCGCCGCGGCCGAACGGGATCCGGACCTGCTGCAGGACGCGCTGGCAAATCAGGTCCTGATCGCCACACCCACGACCTTCATCGGGCTCTTGCTCACCGCCCATTACGGATGGCGCCAGGAGCAGGTGGCCGAGAACGCGCAAAGGATTAGCGAGCTCGGCCGGCAGGTTTATGAGCGGCTCGGCGTTTTGCTCGACCACCTCGGCCAGATGGGGAAGGCGCTCGAAAAATCGGTCGAGGCGTATAACAAGACGGTGGGCTCGCTCGAGAGTCGCGTGCTTCCGGCGGCGCGGCGCTTTCTGGAACTGGATTCAGGCGCCGGCAAGCCCCTGCCGGAGCCAGAGCCGATTCCCCAAGTCCCGCGCGTCCTGGGCGGCCCAGACGGCCCAGTGCCCAGGAACGGTTGACAGCCCTGGAACCAGCGGGTACGCTTGCGGCTGTCCGGCAGTTTGGCTCGGAGGTGTTGCGATGGTCGAGCGCGAGGAGATCGCGGTCGAGGTGCTCACGGCTGTGGGTTGGTACCGGGGACGGGTCACGCTTCCCGGTGGCGGTCGCCTGCTGGATTACCTCAACACCAAACCTGATGTCGTCGCTCTGACGAGCGCCATCATGCCAGACGGGGCGCGGTGTGCCTTCCTCGCGTTGAATACCGAGCAAGTCCTCGCAATTCGCCCGGCGGAAGACCAGGCATAGTTTTCCGCTGAAGGGTGAGTATGGCAGCAGCGCGTGTCGTTCCAGCCGTCCCGGGGTGGGTGCGCGGTGTCGGCTGTGGCTGTTTATTCTTGTGCTGGTGGGTGTCCTCTGCCAGAGCGGCGGGCAGCGATTCGACCCTCTGGGGCACGGTGACCGAGGTCCACAGCGCCACCCAACTGACGTTGTCCTCGCCGGATTCCGGCCTGGTGAAAGTGCGATTGGCTGGGGTCGCGGCGCCCGAGCCCGCCAACCCGAACGGCCGGGGCGAGGCGCGCCTCGGCCAGCCGTTCGGGGACCAGACGCTCGCGTATATCCGGAATCTGCTCCTCGGAAAGCAGGTCCAGGTCAAGAGCTACGGGACCGACCAGGGCCGGGTGCTGGGTGTGGTCTGGCTAGGCGATATCAACGTCAACGTCGAGCTGGTCAAACAGGGATTGGCCTGGATGGAGACGGCGATTCAAAACGTGGCCGTGCGGGCGCCGCTCGAGGTCGCAGAACGCCAGGCACAGGTCGGGCGGTACGGCTTTTGGGACCTCCCCAATCCGGAACCGCCGTGGGAATTTCGGCGCCGCAACCGCTTGCCGGCCGAATGACGCTGAAGGCGCTGGTGTGACCGACCTCCCTCCCGTTCTCACGCCCGCAGACGATGCCCTGCTCGAAGCCTTCCGCCAGCGGTATCCGTTTGCCCTCGACCGCTTTCAAGACGAAGCCATCCGCTGGGTCCTGCAGGGCGACTCCGTCCTGGTCTCCGCCCCAACCGGGGCGGGCAAGACCCTGATCGCGGAGTTCGCCATCAATCGAGCGCTCGCGGCCCAGCGCCGCGTCATCTATACGACGCCGTTGAAGGCGCTGAGCAACCAGAAATACGCCGATTTCGTCCGGCAGTTCGGGCAGGAATCGGTGGGCATTCTCACCGGCGATGTGAAGGTGAACAGCGCCGCCCCGGTGCTGGTGATGACGACCGAAATTCTGCGTAACCTCCTGTTCACGGAGCGGCCGCAGGACATCGCCACGGCGGTGCTCGATGAATGCCATTTCCTGGGCGATGAGGGCCGCGGCACGGTATGGGAGGAGATCATCATTAACGCGGCGCCGCGCATGCAATTGGTCGGGCTGTCGGCGACAGTCAGCAACGTGCACGAGATCGCGGCGTGGATCAGCGAAGTCCATCGGCCCATTCGGGCCATCGTGCACACTGTCCGCCCGGTCCCGTTGAGCTACCTGCTGTGCCATCCGGACGGTGCGTTCGTCTCGCTGGATGCGCCGCGCCGGGCCGTCCCCGCGGGCCCGCGCGTGCGCTATCACAGCCGGATGCCACGGGGCCGCGACCGGGAATCCATGCGCCGCGGCTTCTTCAAGCGGCGGCCGGCGAGCGTCACGCGCGTCATTCCCGCCCTGCAGGAGCGCCGGTGGCTCCCGGCCATCTACTTCATATTCAGCCGCGCCGGCTGCGAGCGGGCACTGCGACGGTTTCTGGATGACGGCGAAAGCGTCCTGCCGCCCGAGCGGCGTCCCGAAGTGGACGAGGCGATCGCCAACACGCTGCGCGATTATCCAAGCGTGGTGCCAGAGACAGAGGTCAACGCGCTCCTGCTCGCCGGCCTGCGGCGCGGCGCGGGGCTGCATCATGCCGGCGTCTTGCCGGCCCTCAAACGGCTGACGGAGCTGCTCTTCGAGCGCGGCCTGGTCCGGGTCGTGTTCGCGACCGAGACGATGAGCCTCGGCATCCACATGCCGGCCAAGAGCGTGGTGGTCCAGGGAGTGCGCAAGCGCAGCGAGGCCGGCTTCCGTCGACTCACGCACAACGAGCTGACGCAGATGGCCGGGCGGGCGGGGCGGCGGGGCATCGATCCGGCGGGCACCTGCGTGCTCGCGCTGGACAGTCCGGAGGCGGAAGACGATGTGCGGCAGCTCCTGGCCGCGCAGCCGGAGCCCATCCAAAGCCAGTTCCGCGTGGGGTACAGCTCCGCGGCGCTGTTGGTGTCGCAGTACCGCGACCCCGCCGCGGTTCGCCGGGTGATCGAGTCGAGCTTCGGCCAATTCCAGAACCGACGGCGGATCGCCACCATCGAAGCGGACCGGGCCGCGCTGATCACCCGCCTGGCGAAATCGGAGGGGTTCGACTCGCCCTGCTGTACGGTCGTGGACCTGCTGCACTACCGCGGGCAGCGGTCCGCGCTGGAAGCGGAGCGGGAGCGGGTCCGCCGGCTCGGCCTGGGGGGGAAGGGCAAGGGCCGGCGCCGCGGCGACACCTCGCCCTGGTCCGAGG
>DATJQT010000177.1:0-8596 GCA_035505475.1 Vulcanimicrobiaceae bacterium | reverse complement strand
CGATGTTCAGGCTGTTGTACTTGCCGGCGAGGTGGAGCCCGAGGTCCACGGGCCCGTAGAAGTCGCCCAGCGCGTAGCGGGTCATCCGGTAGTAGCCGGTCGCCGCGTCCACGAACAAGACCTTCTGATGCGCATCCATTGGAGGGGTCTCCTGCGTCAATCGCCCAGCGAAATGTCGAGGGTGCGAGCCGTGACGATGCCATTCGAGTCGAGCGGCACCGTCTTCATCTTCGCCACGGCCTGCTTCAACGGGACGTAGCCGATGTTCGGTGGATTGATCGCCACCATCACGCCGTTCTGGCCCTCGGCCAGCGCCCGGACCGCGGCGGCGCCGAACATGAGGCCGAGGTTCCGGTCCAAGGACGTGGGCGTCCCGCCGCGGAGCAAGTGGCCGAGGACTACCGCCCGGCTCTCGATGCCGGTCAGCCGTTCCAGTTGCTCGGCCACGCGCGTACCGACGCCTCCCAGCCGTTCGACCCGGCCGGGCTCGCGCGCTTTCACCGTCACGTCCCCGTCAATCGGCTTCGCGCCTTCCGCCACGACGACGATTGCGTAGGACAGCTCCGCCGCCTTCTCCTTCAGGTGGGCCGCGACCTTTCCCAGGTCGTACGGGATTTCCGGGATCAGGATGGCGTTGGCTTGGCCCGCGGTCCCGGACGCGAGCGCGATCCAGCCGGCGTAGCGGCCCATCACCTCGACCACGATCAGCCGGCGGTGCGCCTGAGCGGTGGCGTGCAGACGGTCGATGCATTCGGTCGCAAACGAGACCGCACTGTCCATTCCGAAGGTCACCAGCGTGGAGTCGAGGTCGTTGTCGATGGTCTTCGGTACACCCACCACCCGGAGGCCTTGCTCATGGAGCTCGTTGGCGATCGTGAGCGAGCCATCTCCCCCAACCGCGATGAGGGCATCCAGGCCGTGCCGGCGGAAGGCCTGAAGGACGGCGGCGGATCGGTCCTCCTCCTCCCGCGTACCATCGGGTCGAATCACCACGTGCTTGAAGGGGTTCCCGCGGTTGGTCGTCCCGAGAATCGTGCCGCCGAGGTGCGTGATGTGCCGCACCGTCGCGCGCTCCAGCGGGATCAGCCCGCCGTCCAGGTAGTGATCGGGGTCCAGGAGCCCGTCGTACCCCTCCCGAATGCCGAAGACTTCCCAGCCCATCGCGCGGCCCGCATGGACCACAGCATGGATCACAGCATTGAGGCCGGGGGCGTCTCCCCCGCCCGTGTTGATCGCGATCCGTTCAATGTCCGCAGTCATGCCCGATACTCCTCCTGCCGCACGCTACTCGCAGAGTGCGAACTCGCTCTCACCAGGCTGCGGCCGCATCGAGGCCGAGCCTCGCAGCCGCGTGGTCGAGCGATGGTGAAGGGGTTCAGATCGCCCATGATGATTCCTCCTTCTCGACCCGATGGTCGGCCCGCCAGGCATCGAACCACCGCGACGGTTGACGCGAGCCGCTCCAGGGACATCATCGCTGCCACAGGATCTCCGGGGCTTCCAGCGGCACGAGGGCATCCGGGTGGCGCGGGACGAGCCGGGGCGTATAGTCGGCGGCGGGCCGGGAGGCCGGGACGCGGGCTGCATATTCGGTGGCGTGCCCCGCTCCCTCCAGCTTCCGCGTCGGCGCCATCGGCTGACGGACGGCGTCGCCGCCGTCAATCGGCTCCGCAAAGAGCTCCACCGCAACCGCTTCCGGGTCCAGGTCGCCGAGGTCCACTTCGACCCGGATCGTGTGCTGGCTGCCCTCGGTCGCTACCTGGAGCTTGCCGAAGCGCGTCGTGGGCCAGTGCGCCCCGAGGCGCTCTTGCCATGCCAGGACCTGGGCTCCGAGGGCGCCCTTAACCGCCGTGCGCTTCCGGTAGGCGGCGGCGGCCGGCAGGTAGTACCGCTCGGTGTACTCGCGCACGACGCGGGTCGCGGAGAAGCGCGGGGTCAGGCGGGTCATGCTCGTCCGCATCTTGGCCACCCAGGCCGGCGGGATCCCGTCGGCGTTGCGGGCATAGAAGGCGGGCACCACCTCTCGCTCCAGCACTCCGTACAGCGCCTCCGCCTCCGCCGCGTCCCAGGCGGGATCGTCCCCATGCTCTCGCCCGTCGCCCAGCGCCCAGCCGACCTCCGGGCTATAGGCCTCGGCCCACCAACCGTCCAATTCCGACAAGTTGAGGCCGCCGTTCACGAGGATTTTCATTCCGCTCGTGCCGCTGGCCTCCCACGGGCGCCGTGGCGTGTTGATCCAGAGGTCCACACCCTGGATGAGCTGCTCGGCCACGAGCAGGTCGTAGTCGGCCAGGAACACGACGCGCCCGGTCGCCTCCGGCAGCTCGATGAACTCCAGCCACTCATGGATCATGGCCTGGCCCCAGCCGTCGGCGGGGTGGGCCTTGCCGGCCAGGATAAGCTGGACCGGTCGCGCAGGGTCGCTCAACAGGCGCAGCAGGCGCGCCCGGTCGTGGAGCAGCAGGTTGGGGCGCTTGTATGTCGCGAAGCGCCGGGCGAAGCCGAGCGTGAGCGCCTCGGGATCGAGCCAGGTCGGGATCGCGGCGAGCCGGTCCGTGGCCGCGCCGGCCGCCGCGAACTGCTGCACCAGGCGCTTTCGCGCATACTCGATCAATGCTCGGCGGCTCGCCTGCCGCATGCCCCACAGGGCGCCATCCGAGACGGCGGCGAAGTCGCGCTCGGCGGTTTGCAGCTCGCCCCGCCAGCGCTCGGCGCCGCACGCTTGCGTCCAGACCTCATCCGCCACGGCGGAGTCCCAGCTCGGCACGTGCACGCCGTTGGTGACATGGCCCACTGGCACCTCGCTCTCCGGCCAGCGGGGAAACAGGTCGTGAAAGAGCCGCCGGCTCACCTGGCCGTGCAGCCGGCTCACGCCGTTCACCGCGCCGCTGCCCCGGAGCGCGAGAAAGGCCATGTTGAACGGCTCATTCGTATCCCGAGGGTTCGCCCGGCCGAGCGTCAGGACCTCGTCGAAGGAGACGTGCAGCGCTTGCTCGGCGTAGGGTCGAATATACTGGGCCATCAGTGCGGGTTGGAAGCGATCGAAGCCCGCGGGCACCGCCGTGTGGGTCGTGAACACGTTCCCGACGCGCGTAGCAGCCAGGGCTGCCTGGAAGGGCTGGCCGGTCTTGTCCATGAAACTCCGCGCGCGCTCCAGGACCGCGAACGCCGCGTGCCCCTCGTTGAGATGGCAGACCTCGGGGTCCAGGCCGAGGGTCTGGAGCAGACGCCAGCCGGCGATGCCCAAGATGAGCTCCTGCCGGAGCCGCAGCTCCGGCCCGCCGCCGTACAGCTCGCTGGTGACGGCCTGGATGGCCGGCGGGTTCGCCGGATCGTTGCTGTCCAGGAGGTAGAGGATGACCCGCCCGACCTGCACCTGCCAGGCGCGCAGCCAGACCGGGTAGCCTGGCAGCGCGAACCGCAGGCGCACCCACTCCCCGTTCGCGTCCCGCACGGGCCGGATGGGGAGCTGCCCTGGATCGTTGTACGTGAACAGGGCTTCCTGGCGCCGATCCGCGGTTATGGCCTGCCGGAAATACCCTTGCTGGTACAGCAGGCCCACGCCAATCACCGGAACGCCAAGGTCGCTCGCTGCCTTGAGTTGATCGCCTGCCACGTTGCCCAGGCCCCCGGCGTACAAGGGCAGCGCCTCGCTCAGGCCGAACTCCATGCTGAAATAGGCGACCCCGGTGAGCCCCACCTTCGGGTGGCGCTCCTGGAACCACGCCGTGGAACTCAGGTACTCGCGCCGGCGGCGGAGCAGGCTGGCGACCCGCTCCCGATACTCTGGGTCAACCAACGCTTGTTTCAGAGTGGCCTGCGAGACCGTCTGGAGCACCACCCAGGGGTTATGGGTGAGCGCCCACAGTTCCGGGTCGAGGCGGGCCCAGAGCTCGTCGGTGCGGTGGTTCCACGACGAGCGCAGGTTCAGCGCCAGCTCTTCGAGGGATGCGGGCGTGATCTCTCCTATAATGATTGCGTCGCGCTTCTTCTTAGCCAAAGTCGCCTCCTCGGCGCTCGAACGCGCCATACCGGCGGGCGGTTTCCGGCAGGACCGAGGCCAGGCCGCCCACAACGGAATTGGAACCGAAAGATCGGATCGTCCAACTATGAACCGGAGATCACGGAGTGGCCTCCGCGGCTCCATGTCCACCCGCTCTCGTCATGACCGAGCACGCAGGCCTGCTCCTCCCCGTAGCTGACCAGCGAAATTGGGCAGCCAATGCCAGGTGCCGCCCTCGATGACGTCTTCACGGCGTTCCTGCAGCGCCAGGGCCTGGACGGAGGCTTCGTCGCCCGGCCACCCGAGCGCGTGCGGGCAGAAGTGGATCCATTCGCCATGGAGGTTGGTCCACACTTGCGCTCGACGGACGATCGTCTCGCGGATGCGCCTGAAGATCCCCAGCGATTCCTGCCCCACGCTTGCTGCTGCACCACGGGGTGCCGTACTTCGCCTGGATGAATGGGTGGGCGACTCCCGGGAAACGGTCCGGGTGTCGGAGGCGTTGCCGCGGATGATGATCGGGGAGGAGGAGTCGCTCAGCTCGCCCACTGGACTGCTGCAGCAAGTGCGCTGCTTGTCGCCCTTTCATGGCATTCGTTGGAATACCGTTCTCAGGATCTTCCGCAGCTGGGCGCCCAAAGCGGGATCCGGGAGGTACCGTACGATCGCCCGGACCGTGAATCCACAGTCCCGGCATCGCTTGTATTGAACAAGCCAGCGCCCATCCACCCAGGGGGCCCCCACTTCTTCCATCGCGGAAAAACAACACGCGCTGGATTGCGGCGGGGATACGATCCGCGAGGGGAACCGGTTTTCGGGGATTTTCGTATTCGTGTACTCAATGATGGTCTGCATACGGTCTCCTTGAAACGTCAGGGCGCGCTGGGGCAACCTTCCGAACTCGTGTGCTGGATAGGAGCATCCGCGTCATGCCCTGCACAGCAGCTCGCCTCAGCTTTGTGTGCATTCTCTGGGCCTGCGGCGGTGAGCCCGTTCTGCTCGGTTGCTGATGCCTTGCAGTCAAGCACCGATCGCGCCAATTTCAGGCCGACAAATCTCACCCAATGCTGGCCCTGGCGTCAGGGACAGAGGGGTTGCCCACACATCACGTGGGGAATTGCACAAAGGTCGTGCAAAGAAGCACATCCCGAATTGATGCCGGGCGTTGATGCGAACGTCGACATCGGAGTGGCGGTATGGGCGCAGTGTCCCAGCGGAAGGTTGCCAGTCATAACGTAACGCGCGACGTCCGTATCTGAGATGCCCCTTGGCTGACGGGAAATTCTTCCGCTCTCCTGGGGGTCCGCAGACCATGTGGCATTGGGCTTGCTTTCCACCTCTCGACAGTGAATGCAGATCGATCGTTGCAGATGAGGGGCATCAGGTCGCGGCGGCAGGAAGGTTTTCGAATCCGCATCATACGGAGGCTTCGCGCATGGTTGAGAATATCAATAAACTTGAGGCGGCATTCTTGGCGGGACGGATGGACGCCATGGCTGAGCAACGTCAGACCCTACCTGAGGGGTTGGAAGACCTCCTGCACATGGTGCTCTCCGACAGCGATTGTGGGGCGTTGACTCGGCTGAGCAAGGTCCTGTTCCACCGAACCGCAGCGGCTGGCGTGCGCTTGATGTCGTCCGTCAAATTGTTGCCCGTCGGCAGCCACAACGGTGGACCGCATAACGGCAAATCCGAGGCGTCCTAAGTGTCCGGGGGGAGGGTCAAGTCTTCGAGCACGATCACGACCAGCGGCATGGGGCGCCCACGGACGGGTGTCCCGGTCCCTGGGCTGTCCTTGGAGGGTGGGTGGCAGCAATGCTGAAGGCAATCCGGCTCTCGGGCACTGCGCTGCTCCTGAGCATGAGTATCATCGTGGGTTGGCCGGGGCCCCCGACGGAAGCCGGCCCGCTGCCGGATCTCGCCTGCCGAAGCCTCGCCACCCTGTATGCGCGGGTGCCAGAATGCTTCGACCCACCGGAGGTCGCCGCGTTGCAAGCGTGCATTGGCGCTGCGCAGACGGAACTTGCGCCGGCGCCGGCGCCGGCGCCCGTGCCGCAGCCCCCACGCCCACAGCGCGTGGATCGCTTTAGGGGCGAGTGGCCGGAATCGGCCCCATGGACAACCCCCGACCAGTTTCCGTATCCGACGATGTGGTGAGAAATCGGATCGAGCGAGCTGGGTTCAATCCAAAAACGCCTATGGCCGCACGGCGGCAGCCGTAATGTTGGAGCGGGGCATCGAAAAGAGTCCCGAGGACACCCGATGAATGCCACAGCTATCGCCGAATCAGCTTGTCACCCGTTCACAAATGTCGGAAGAGTTCCCTGCCCATTGTTTCGGCCGAAGACGGGCTGCGCCTTGGTCCCGTTCCTCGAGCGCGTGCGAGTTCCGTCCACGCAAGGCGACGCGCAGCACTGCATGAGCCCGAACTTCCGTGAGTGTTCCGCGTTCCGCACTGCGACGAACTGGCTCGCCCCGATTGGCGGAATCGATTGTTGGTGTCGCGTATCCACTGATCGGCCGGCACCAGCGCAGCGGCCAGCAGCATGAAGGGCGACCGGGGGCGCTCACCTTCGCATTGATTCATTTGAGCCTCATCGGTGCTGGCCCGGATGGGCCGTTTGGCGAAAAGGGGATTACTGGACGTTAAGGGTGTCCACATACGGAGAAATGCGCAGCTCACTACTCTGTGAATTCGTTCGTCGGACGAACAACATGCTGCCTCTGTACGATAATGATTCTGGACGCCCTATCCGTCGTTCACGTACTGTATCGCCCCTTTTGTCAAACGATACCTTTTCGACGTCGCTGCCCGCATAGGGGCACGGGAATCGGCGCACTCGCCTCTAAGTTGCTTCCCTGAGTGCATACCGAGTGGCCCTCGGCATGCCTTGTCAGTAGGGGGAAAGTGAACCGGTATCGCGCGGCCGAGATTCTCCGATGCCGAATGACCTCTAATCGACTGTGGCGAGCCGGCCCCTAGACAGGCGGGCCTGGTCCACGAAGCTAGGAAAGAACCATGGGCAAAAAATCCAAGAGCGACAAAAAACACAAATCAAGGCTGGAAAGCAACACTCAACAGGCCGGCGTAAACGGCCAACGGAAGATCGGCAAGAATGAGTACGAGGCCGAGCTTTTCAAGCTACAAGTTGAGCTGGTCAAGCTCCAGGACTGGGTCAAGGCGACCAATGCCCGCATTGTGATCATTTTTGAAGGACGCGACGCTGCCGGCAAAGGCGGGATGATCAAGCGCATCATAGAGCGTGTCAGCCCGCGCATCTTTCGCGTGGTTGCCCTCCCCGCGCCAACCGAGAGGCAAAAGACGCAGCTCCATGCCCAGCGCTACGTTGAACGACTGCCCGCCGGAGGCGAAGTCGTCATCTTCGACCGGAGCTGGTATAACCGCGCCGGTGTCGAGTACGTGATGGGCTTTTGTACCGAGGAAGAGCACAGGCAATTTCTCAGGGACTGTCCCATTTTCGAGGGTTTTCTGGTCAGCCAGGGCATCATCCTTCTAAAGTATTGGCTCGAAGTATCGGAAAAGGAACAGCACAAGCGCTTCCTCGCGCGAATTGAAGATCCTTCCAAGCGCTGGAAGCTTAGTCCTATGGACTTGGAATCGCACCGCCGTTGGTACGACTACTCACGCACCCGGGATGCGATGCTTGCAGCCACGGATACGGCAGCGACGCCCTGGTACATCGTTCCGTCAGACGACAAAAAGCGTGCCCACCTGAACTGCATTGCGCACATACTCAGCAGCATCCCGTGGGAGGAGATTCCTTACACGCCTCCCAAGCTTCCGCCAAGGCAAAAGCCGAAAGGGTACGTAGAGCCGAAGCAGAAGCATCGAACCGTCCCGCAGCTCTGGTAGGTCTGCCAGCATGTCAGAGCATCGGTGGTTCCGTCTCTTACCGGAGTGGCTGGTCCCATACCGTGCGGATTGGCTGCGGCCCGACATCGTCGCGGGGCTGACCACCGGCGCGGTAATCATTCCCAAGGCGATGGCGTATGCCATGATGGCCGGGCTGCCGGTGCAGGTAGGCCTCTATACCGCTCTGGTGCCGATGGTGATATACGCTTTGCTTGGGACCTCGCGCGTGCTCAGCGTCAGCACGACCACAACGTTGGCGATCTTGACCGCCGCACAGTTGGGGCAGGTCGTGTCCAACGGCAACCCCGCAGCCCTGCTGAGAGCCTCAGCGACGCTGACGCTGCTGGTGGGAGCCGCTCTTTTGCTGGCGTGCCTGCTGCGCCTGGGAATCGTAGCGAACTTTATCTCCGAGCCGGTGCTCGTCGGTTTCAGAGCCGGCATCGGGCTGGCCATTGTGGTGGACCAGATCCCGAAGATCCTTGGCATCCACTTCACCAGAGGCACATTCGTTCAGAACGTCCTCTCCATAGTCCACACCCTTCCAAAAACGTCGTTAGCAACGCTGGCCGTCGGGCTCACGATCATCGTGTTTCTGCTGAGCATGGAGCGTTTCCTGCCGAAACTGCCAGCGCCGTTGCTGGCGGTAGCTGCTGCGATAACGGGCGTGTACTTCTTGAATTTGCAATATCGGGGTGTCGAACTGGTGGGCTACATACCGC
>DATJQT010000176.1:0-1077 GCA_035505475.1 Vulcanimicrobiaceae bacterium | reverse complement strand
GCAGCAGGTGGTGCTCAACCTGGTTCTGAATGCGATCCAGGCCATGGGCCCGGCCGCGGACGGAGCCGGAGAGGTGCTCATCACCACGGCTCAGGCCGAAGCTCGGGGCGTTCTCGTCGAGGTGAAGGACCTAGGACCGGGCCTGGAGCCGGGCAGTTTCGAGCGCATCTTCGAACCGTTCTACACGACCAAGCCCGGTGGGCTCGGGGTAGGACTTTCGATCTGCCGCTCGATCATCGAAGCGCATGGTGGGCGCCTGTGGGTCACCGCCAACACGCCCCGCGGCGCGATCTTCCACTTCACGGTGCCAGCCTATTCCCGCAGCGCGTCCTGATGCACCGCTTGCGTCGACAATCGCGCCTGGCTGCGCTGGCCACACCGTTCCATCTGTGGCAATCTCGATTTTTATTCAACAAGCACAACGGGGTACCTCCACATCCCGCATCGGGTGCCGTGGAGGCCGGCAGTTGAACCCTGTCTTCCAGTTCGGAGCGCATGGACAGCAGCTTCCAGGTATTGTGGGAGGACGATGACCGCATCTTCTGCCGGGCATCGCGCCAGGATCCCGACGGCAGTCACAACGCCGTGCTGGCTGTGCTTGCCGCCGAGCACGCTACATCCACGAGCCTTGATCGGCTGGCGCACGAATATGGGCTGAAGGACCAACTGGACAGCGCGTGGGCCATGCGACCGCTGGAGTGGGGGCGCGATCGCGGCCGCCCCGCGCTGCTGCTCGAGGATCCGGGCGGCGAACCCCTTGAGCGCCTGCTCGGCGCGCCCATGGAGATCGGACGCTTCCTGCAACTGGCGATCGGCATTGCGACCGCTCTGGGCAAGGTTCACCAGCGCGGCCTCGTGCACAAGGACGTCAAGCCCGCACATATCCTGGTGAACTGCCCGGACGGACGGATCCGCTTCACCGGGTTCGGTATCGCGTCGCGCCTGATGCGCGAGCGACGCACGCCCGGAGCGCCTGAATTTATCGTCGGCACCCTGCCCTACATGGCCCCCGAACAGACCGGGTGGATGAACCGCTCCATCGACGCCCGCAGCGACCTCTATTCGCTCGGCGTCACA
>DATJQT010000175.1:0-53333 GCA_035505475.1 Vulcanimicrobiaceae bacterium | reverse complement strand
GATGGACATAGCCGGGGGGATGATGGCAGACGAAATTGCTGGCGGCCGCACGGTCACCGTGGCCGTGGAGAAAATGGTGTTCAAATTGCCGGTGCGCGCGGGTGAAACCGTGAGCATTCATGGGACGCTGCTGCAGATAGGCAATTCATCGATGGATATAAGTATCGAAGTCTGGGCCAAACCACTCTCTGGCGAATTCAGAGCCGAGCGCCATTTGGTGACCGAGGGCATCTTTCGGTATGTTGCCATCGATGATCGCGGCAGGCCTCGCAGCGTTCCCGACAACTGGCGTTGTTTCTCCGGGTCGAATGACATCTCATAGCAAAACATTTGTGTTATCGAAGGATCCTCCCGCTGTCGCGGTCTTCCAATATTGCTTGGCGCTCGCAAGTTATTAACCCGGAAAATTCACGAACATGCGAAACACAGCTGGTGATAGCGTCGTAACCCTCTGTGATCCCACCCGCTTCTGATCACAGAGGAGGAACGTGAGTGGCCGAACAGAGTGTCCAGACGGTGCTGTTCCCCACCATGTTCGACAAACCCCGCCGCGTCGCCGTCGCCAACGGCCGGGCCCCGCAGCGAACCGGCTCGACGATCTGAGAAACTCTACCGCGAGTGGGCCTCCATCGTGGTGCTAGCTGGCTACCAGACTGCCAGCGCCTTAGCACCGCTGGTGAGAACGGTGGTTCGATTGAGCCTTCTTTCTTTCGCGCGTGAGTCTTTCCAGTCAACTGTTTCCGAAACGGTGGCGCATGTTTCACCGCTTGGCACGGCGATTGGATGATTCGGTCCTGGCAGCCCTGCTGGGTTTGGCGTGGCGCTGCTGATGGCCCGGTGAGCGAAGGCGGTCGACGGCTATGTGACACGGGCGAAGGGCGATCATGCTCAAACGGATCTTGGTGCCGCTGGATGGCACGGCCGAAAGTGAACACGTGCTGCCGATTGTCGAGCATCTGGCACGCGGTGCCGGCGCGACAGTACGATTCCTCCACGTGACGCCCTGGCCTGAAACCGTCCAGGCAGTGGACGGCTGCGTCATGGCGTACGCCGATCAGCGCGTCGCTGGTCTCACCACTCAGAGTGAGAACTATCTGGACCGGGTGGCGAAAGGATTCCGCGGCGTTGCCACGGAGCGTGTGGTCCGCTTCGGAGAGGCGGCAGAGCAGATCCTGGAGGAGGCGGCCGCATGGCCAGCGGACCTGGTGGTGATCTTGGACCTACACCGAACTGGCATCGGGTCTTGGTGGCACAGCAGCCTGGCGGAGCAGCTTCGACGGAACAGCGACCGACCGCTACTCGTCTACGAACCCCCGGCTGCTGTAACGGCGCTCGCCAAGGGTTCTGACAGTGGGTGTGCGCATTAATTCGGAGCCTGACGAATCCGCTCATTGCCTCGCAGGTGAACGACCTCGGGCCATGGCTTCGAATAGGTGTGGGGGCGGGGGACTCGTGCCTTGCCCGTTCGAAACGGCGCAGGCCCTCCAAACGCCGCATGCCATGGCCCTTATACGACCATCACCCGTTGAGACCGGCGAGGGATGCCGTGAACCCTAGTGGTCCGATGGACCTTCCGAAAGGATTGAGATGAGCAATCCAACGTTGGCTGAGCAGTTGATCCAGATCCTCCTTCAGGCCGGCGTGACGCACGTCTACGGCGTGGTCGGCGACAGCCTCAACCCGGTCGTCGATGCCATCCGGCGGACCGATGGGATCGAATGGGTCCACGTCCGCAACGAGGAGGCGGGCGCCTTTGCCGCGGCGGCCGAGGCCCAGATCACCGGTCGGCTCGCGGTCTGCGCGGGCAGCTGCGGTCCCGGGAACACGCACCTGATCCAGGGCCTCTACGATGCGCAGCGCAGCGGCGTGCCGGTGCTCGCCCTGGCCTCCCACATCCCGACAACGCAGATCGGCACGGGGTTCTTCCAGGAGACCCATCCCGAGCGGCTGTTTGTCGAGTGCAGCCACTACTGCGAGCTGGTGAGCCAGGCGTCCCAGATGCCCCGGCTCGCCCGTATCGCCCTCCAGCACGCGGTGGGAAAGGGTGGCGTGGCCGTGCTCGTCCTGCCCGGCGACGTCCTCCACCGCGCGGCAATCCATCCCACCGGCGAGAACGGCCTGGTGATCGAGCGCGGGACGGTGGTCCCCGCCCCCGAAAAGGTGCAGGCGCTTGCAGAACGGCTCAACGCCGCCCGGACGGTGACCCTCTTCTGCGGCGCGGGCGTGCAGGGCGCCCACGATGTGGTGATGGCCCTCGCCGGGAAGCTCTACAGCCCGGTCGGCCATTCGCTCCGCGGCAAGGAGTGGATCCAGTACAACAATCCCTATGATGTCGGCATGAGCGGGCTCCTCGGCTATGGCGCCTGCTACGACGCCACGCACCAGGCCGACCTGCTGCTCCTGCTCGGCACCGATTTCCCCTACGACGCCTTCCTTCCCCAACGGAACACCGTGCAGGTCGATCACAACCTCTCTCATCTGGGAAGGCGCACTCCCCTCGATCTCGCCGTGCACGGCGACGTCGCCGCCACGCTTCGGGCCGTGCTGCCCCTGGTCGAGCAGAAGCCGGATCGCTCGTTTCTCGACCACATGCTCCGCGAGCACGCGCGGGCGCTCGAGCAGGTGGTGGACGCCTACACCCAAAATATCGAGGCGCATCTCCCGATCCACCCCGAGTACGCGGCGCGCCTCCTCGACGAGCTGGCGGCCGATGATGCGGTCTTTACCGTCGATACGGGCATGTGCAACGTCTGGGCGGCGCGCTACCTCACCCCGAACGGCCGGCGCCGGGTGATCGGCTCGTTCCTGCACGGCACGATGGCCAATGCCCTCCCGCACGCGATCGGCGCCCAGTGCGCCTACCCGGGCCGGCAGGTGATCTCCCTGTCCGGCGACGGCGGCCTCGGGATGTTGCTCGGGGAACTCCTCACCGTTGCGCTCCACCGCCTCCCGATGAAGATCATCACCTTCAACAACTCGTCCCTGGGCATGGTGAAGTTGGAGATGCTCGTGGACGGGATCCCGGACTTCGAAACCGACCACGCCCCCGTAAACTACGCGGCCATCGCCCAGGCCGCCGGTCTGCACGCGGTCCGGATCGAGCAGCCGACGGACATCAGGGCAGGCTTCACTGAGGCGTTGCAGCATCCGGGCCCGGCCCTGGTCGACCTGGTCACCGATCCCAACGCGCTCTCGATCCCGCCGCACATCACCGCCGGGGAGATCAGGGGCTTTGCCCTCGCGGCCAGCAAGGTGATGCTGAGCGGCGGGGTGGGGCGGATGCTGGACATGGCGCGCGCCAACCTGCGCAACATCCCGCACCCGGCGTTGGTCCCCTGAGGTAGAAGGCGCATCGACGTCCTTGGAAGAGGAAATGATGGCGCAAGACACGAGGGTCATCGAGACGCTGGCGGACGTGGGCCCGCTACATCGCCCGCCACGGCACGCCGCTCATCCTGAAAACGGAAACGCATCCCGGGGGGACGCGATCGGAGTGTTCGATCAGATCTGCGCATCTGTCCTTGCGGACCGCTCGCAGTTCTGGAAGGACCCGCTCGGAACTGAGGATACGGTTGACAGGCTTGAGGCTGCCATCCGGGTGTTCTCCCGGGTTGCTCTCACACGGCACCGAAAGGAGAGATCGTGAGCCCCTATAAAGAGAAGCATGGCCCGAGCTACAGCGACCTCGCCGCCGGGACGGAGCGCGCTCGCCCGGTGCTTCACCAGCGCGGCCAAGAAATCCAGCCGTTTGGCCGGATTGCCCGCCTGCCGATCGCGCTCGACGAGAAGGTCTGCCAGGGGAGTGTCGCCAATCTCAATCAGCTGCTGGCCGATACGATGACGCTGCGCGATCTCTACAAGAAGCACCACTGGCAGGTGGCCGGCCCCACCTTCTACCAACTCCACCTACTCTTCGACAAGCACTACGGGGAGCAAGCGGAGCTGGTCGATGCCATCGCCGAGCGTATCCAGCTCCTCGGGGGGGTCAGCCTGGCGATGGCGGCCGACGTGGCCGAGACCACGCGCATCCCCCGGCCGCCGCGGGGCCGAGAGGAGGTGGCCGTGCAACTCTCCCGCCTGCTCGCGGCCCACGAACTGATCCTCCAGGAAGTACGCACCATGGCCCGGTAGGCCGCGGAGGCCGGCGATGACGGGACCAATGACCTCCTAGTGTTTAATTGCGTAAGTTATAGATAGTATTTCTCAATTGGGAACCCTTGACCTCCCGCTTGCGCCACCTGAACGGCTTGGCCGTGGGACCATAGGCGGCGATGAACGCCTCAATGGCCTCGCGCAGCTGCTGGACGCTGCGGAAGCTGCCATCCTTCAAGGCCTTGCGGGAGAGAATGCCGAACCAGATCTCGACTTGATTCAGCCAACTGGCGGACGTCGGAGTGAAGTGGAAGGTCACGGCGGGATGGGCGGCCAACCACTCCGCGTTGCGCTTATGGATGCAGTAGTTGTCGAGGATCACGTGCAGCTCGCGGCCCGGGCGCACCGGGAGGTCTGCGACCAGTTGGTCCATGAAGGCCAGGAATTCGACGCGGCGCTTGCGCGTGGTGGTCTGGGTATGAATGGCCCCGGTCGCCACCTCCAGCGCCGCACAGAGGGTCAGCGTCCCATGCCGTTTGGCCGTGCTCTTGAGCCCGCGGACGAGCTTGCCGTCGCTCGCGCACACATAGCCCGTTGCCCGCTCCAAGGCCTGGATACTCGGCTTCTCATCGATCGAGAGGACCACGGCATTCTCCGGCGGGTTGAGGTAGAGCCCCACGATGTCGGCGGCCTTCGCCGCAAACTCCGGATCGGTGCTCACGCACCAGCTCCGCCGCCGGGCGAGACAGATCCCCTCCTTCCGGAGCACTCGCCAGACCGCATCGACGGAGGCGGCCAAGTGCTGGGCCAGCGCGGGGCCGTCCCAGCGCGCCTGCCCGCGGGGCGGCGGCAGCTCCAGGGCCTGCAGGACCCGGGCGCGAAACGCGGCCCCGTAGGTGGGCGGTTTGCCAGATCGCGGCTGGTCGCGGAGTCCCGGGAGTCCGTGCGCATCGAAGCGGTCGCGCCAGGCGATCACCGTGTTCGGACGAATCCCCAACGCCCGGGCGATCGGGGTGACGCCTTCCCCGGCCAAGGCCCGCTTTACGATCTGCGCCCGTTCCACCAAGCGCGCCTCCAGCGTCCGACTGGCCGCCCACTCCTCGATCGTGTGACGATCCTGCTCAGAGCACCGCGGGATCGGGGGTCTCCTGGGCATCCGGGCCTCCTTTCGTTGATGCCCAAGAATATGGCATATGTCTATTATTTATGCAATTAGACACTAGTTAGCCAAGTCCTCCGCACCAACGAATTGCAGACCTGGTTCCTCGGGGAGCACCTGGTCGATGTTCCCGTGGTGCGCGCCGACCACAACGGCGCGCCGACACCGGGTAAGCGCGACAAGCGGTGACCAGGAGTACCGAACGCTACCTAACGTGGAGAACCAGTAGAGGACCGGTATGACTCCACTGCGTGTGGATTCCCCGTCTGACACCACGCGGGCCACAAGGGAACACCTGCAGGCGCTTGGAGCGGATCGACAACGTCAGGAGCTGCAGACCGGACGTGCCCCTTGCCGACGGCAACGTCTTGGCCATTGACCTGGCCGTACTCGTAAGGTTGGTCAAGGAACTCACGCCCCGCCTCGACCCGCATGGTCACGTGACCGAGGAGAGATCCCATGAGCAACACGCGACAGGAAACCGATAGCCTCGGGGTGGTGGAAGTCCCCGCGGACAAGCTGTGGGGCGCGCAGACACAGCGGTCGATCGAGCATTTCAGCATCGGCCAGGACCTGATTCCGCGGGAGATGATCACCGCCTATGCCACCTTGAAGAAGGGCGCGGCCAGCGCGAACTATACCAGCCAGCGGCTCGACGACGAGCGCTACAAGCTGATCGTGCAGACGTGCGACGAAATCCTCGGCGGCCAGCACCACGACATGTTCCCGCTGCACGTCTGGATGACGGGGAGCGGGACGCAGTTCAACATGAACGTAAACGAGGTGATCTCCAACCGCTGCTGCCAGCTCGCGGGCACGCCCCTCGGGAGCAAGACGCCGGTGCACCCGAACGATCACGTCAACATGGCGCAGTCGTCGAACGATACCTTTCCGTCGGCCATGTATATCGCGGCGGCGGTCAATGCGAAGCAACGCCTGCTGCCGACGGTGACGGCGTTGCAGGCGGCGATCGCGGCGAAAGCGGAGGCGTGGCAGGATGTCATCAAGATCGGTCGCACCCACATGCAGGACGCCACCCCCCTGACGTTGGGGCAGGAGTGGTCGGGCTATGCGGGCATGCTGGCGGATGATGTCGAGCGCATCGAGGGCGCCCTGCCGGGGGTGTACCGCCTGGCGCTGGGCGGGACCGCCGTGGGCACGGGCATCAACTCGGCGCCCGGGTTTGCCGAGGCGGCGGCGGCCGAGATCGCCCGGCTGACCGGCCTGCCCTTCACGACCGCCCCCAACAAGTTCACCGTCCAGGGGGCGCACGACGCGCTGGTGCAGCTGTCTGGGACCCTGCGGACCCTCGCCGTGTCCCTCTTCAAGATCGCGAACGACGTGCGGCTGATGTCGTGTGGCCCGCGCGCCGGCTTTGCCGAGCTCGTGATCCCGGAAAATGAGCCGGGCTCGTCGATCATGCCCGGCAAGGTGAATCCGACTCAGTGTGAGGCCCTCACCATGATCGCCGCGCAGGTCATGGCAAACGACGTCGCCGTCGGGTTTGGCGGGGCGAGCGGCTATCTCGAGATGAACGTCTACAAACCGCTGATGATCTTCAACATCACCCATTCCCTCACGATCCTGACCGATGGCTGCACCAACTTTTGCAAGTTCTTGGTGGAGGGCACCAAGCCCAATCTGAAGAAGATCAACGAATACGTCGAGCGGTCGCTCATGCTGGTGACGGCCCTCTCGCCGGTGATCGGCTATGACAAGGCGTCAAAGATCGCCCACCACGCCATGAATCACGATCTGACGCTGAAGGCAGCGGCTTTGCAGTTGGGATTTGTCACCGAGGCGGAGTTCGATCGCATTGTCGACCCCCGCAAGATGGTGCATCCGTACGTGGCGAAAGCAGCTTGAGGGGGGATCCAGGCAAGAGACCTTGCACGATGGCACGCGTGAGGTAGAAGATGGTGACACACACTGCAGCGGCCCATCGGATGACCGCGCCCAGCGCGATGAGGGTTGGTCTGTTCATTCCGTGCTACGTCGATATGCTGTTCCCAGAAGTCGGCATAGCGACGCTCGAGCTATTGGAGCGGCTCGGTCTCGACGTCGGCTATCCGCTGGAGCAGACCTGCTGTGGACAGCCGATGGCGAACAGCGGAGACGAGGCCAACGCCGCGGCGACGGAGCACCTCTTCATGCAGAACTTCAAGGATTTCGATTGCATTGTTGGACCGGCCGGGAGCTGCGTCAAGCAGGTACG
Source organism: Vulcanimicrobiaceae bacterium (assembly GCA_035505475.1). GTDB lineage: Bacteria > Methylomirabilota > Methylomirabilia > Methylomirabilales > 2-02-FULL-66-22 > 2-02-FULL-66-22. Next base: position 45,867 of record DATJQT010000175.1, on the reverse strand, counting down.
CCATCACTTCGACAGCATTGAGCAAACCGAGACCGTGCGACACGTGCGCCAGCACACCTACGAGTTGGTCGAATTCCTGCACGACATTTTGAAGGTCCAGGACTTCCCCTGGGCAGAGTTTCCGCATTCGGTGGCGCTACACAATAGTTGCAGCTCCATTCGTGGCCTGGGACTGGCGAAGCCCTCGGAGATCATGGGAACTCCGTTCAATAAGACCGCCGATCTTCTCGCCAAGGTCAAGGGGCTCGTCCTAGTACCCATCGACCGTCCTGACGATTGCTGTGGGTTCGGCGGCACCTTCTGCGTGACGGACCCGGCCGTGTCTGCGCGCATGGGGATGGAAAAGGTCCGCGATCATCTCCGCCACGGGGCGGGGTACGTTGCTTCGCCGGATATGTCCTGCCTCATGCATCAGCAGGGCATTGCGCGACGGGCGGGGCTGGACATCAAATATATCCATGTGGCTCAGATCCTGAACGGCGGACCGTTCCGGCAGAGGGGAGACCCCGATGAGCACGAACCGACCGGTTGAGGTCGCGACGAAGGCTGAGCAGTTCATCCGACAGGACGACATCCACGAGCCGATGCACGACCGCTTCCTCTGGGCGACTATGCAGCGTCGGAATGCGCAGGCGGCCGCCCTGCCGGAATGGGAAGAGTTGCGCGAGCTCGCGTCGCAAATCAAGGAGCATGCCCTCACCCACCTCGATGAGTATCTGACACAGTTCGAGGCCAACGCCACACAACGCGGTGCGCAGGTGCATTGGGCGCGGGACGGAGCCGAACATAACGAGATCGTGTACGCGATCCTCAAAGCGCACGGCACGACAGAACTGATCAAGAGCAAGTCCATGCTTCAGGAAGAGTGCGTGATGACCCCCTACCTGGAGAGGCGGGGGATCACTGTCACTGAATCGGACCTGGGTGAACGGATTCAGCAGCTCGACGGCCAGCCGCCCAGCCACATTGTGTTTCCGGCCATTCACAAGACGCGGAAAGATGTGGCGCAGCTATTCGCCCGCACGATCGGCACCGATCCTAACAACGACGATCCGCACGTGCTCACCGAGGCGATGCGCAACAACGCGCGTCCGAGGTTCCTCGCGGCCGGGGCCGGCATGACGGGCGCCAATTTCGCTATTGCGGAAACGGGGACGTTCGTTGTGTGCACCAACGAGGGCAACGCGGACATTGGCGCTGCGGTCCCGCCGCTGCACATCGCGAGCATCGGCATCGAAAAGATCCTCCCTCGGGTGGAAGACTTAGGGGTGTTTCTGAGACTGTTGGCGCGGAGTGGCACTGGTACGCCGCTCACCCAATACTCATCCCACTTCACGGGGCCGAGGAAGGGCGGCGAGTTGCACATCGTGCTAGTAGACAATGGCCGTAGCCGGCGGCTGGGCATGGCCGATTTCTGGCACTCGCTCAAATGCATCCGCTGTGGCGCCTGTATGAACACCTGTCCGGTGTACCGGCGGGGAGGCGGCCTGGCCTACGGTGCCACATATTCGGGGCCCATTGGCGTCATCCTCGATCCGACCTTCAACGAGTACAAGTACAGCGAGCTGCCGTTCCACTCCACGCTGTGTGGGTCCTGCTCAGCGGTGTGTCCGGTGAAGATCGACATTAGTGACCAGATCCTCAAATGGCGCCGGGTGATGGCGAGCAAGAGCTACCTTCCGCTGGCCAAGCGCCTCTCGTTTGCCGTCGCCGGCCACGTGTTCGCCCATCCCGGGGAATACCACACCCTGCAGAAAGGGGCCGGTCCGGCGATCGGCCATGCGCCGCACTTTCTCCTGTACAACCACACATTGAACCCCTGGGGGCGCGAACGCGAGATTCCCAAGGTGGCGCAGCAGACCTTTCGCGAGTGGTACCTCGCGCATCGGAGGAATAATGGAAGCCCAGACCCTCAGTCGTGACTCCATTCTCGCCGCGATCCGCGAGAACCTGCCGAAAGAGCGAGTCAGCCGTCCGGGAATTCCGGCATTCGCCCGCCAGGATCAGCCAATCCGGCAGATGTTCGAGGAACACCTTGGGAAGGCTGGAGCAGCCGCGCATTCGATTGGCAGCCCGGCGGAGGCCGCGGCCAAATTGACCGCGATGTTCCCGGAGGCAAAGGTCGTGTGCTCGGCCGTGCCCGAAATTGCCGGTACGCGCCGCGCGGCGGACGTTCAGGATCCGCATGCCCTGGCCGACGTGGACGTCGGTGTCTTCCGCGCCCAGTTCGGGGTCGTGGAAGGTGGCGCGGTGTGGGTGACCCAGGAGGACCTGATCGTCACCGCCCTGGGCTTCCTCTCCCAGCACCTGGTCGTGCTGCTGGATCCCAACGAGATCGTGTCAGACATGCATCAGGCATATCGTCGCGTGCGGATGCATGAGACGGCGTATGGCTGTTTCATGGCGGGACCATCAGCGACGGCGGATATTGAGGCCACCCTGGTCCACGGCGCTCAAGGCGCGCGCTCGTTGGACGTGTTCTTTCTGCGACGCGTCTGAGGGTCTGATACCCCCCACAGCGAAATTCCTGAACCGCTATTGGTGTTCTCTTGCCGTTCTTCCTCGGCTGGGCCAGCGGCAGCATCGAGTATGGCGCCTTCGCCGCCCTGGGGGCGCTGCCCGCGGGGTTCGCGTCGTTTCAGGGTGTAAGCCGCAGCCGCCACGCGGCGATCGTGGTGGCCAGCGTCTGCTTCCGTCGGTGACCGCGTTGCGCCATGCGATCGAGGCGAAGGCGCAGGCGGGTCGGGACATCGTCAAGATCGGCCGGACTCACATGCAGGATGCCACCCCGCTGACATTGGGCCAGGGGTGTGGTCCGGCTACGCCGGCATGCTGAAGGATGACGAAGAAGGGATCGAGGGGACGTTAACGGGCGTGTACCGGCTGGCACTGGGCGGGACCGCCGTGGGCACCGGCATCGACTGGCGCCGGGTTTTGGCGAGGCGGCCTCGTCCGCCTGAGGGGAAGCTCGCCCCGGCGCGCCGCAGCCAAGGCGCTGCACCGTGGCGACGGTGAAAGTGCAGGTCATCATCGTGCGGGTCGCGCTTGTGCCTACCAACATTTCGTCACTCTCGCAATATACTGCGACCTTGGGTGTCCGCGAAACACCGATTGCCCACACTACGGACCGTGGCAAGCCTTCGACGTCGAGAGCAGTCTCTTGGCACGTCGCTTGCCGTATATCATGCGGTCGGCGGCAGACCCCGTCACGGCAGCAGGAAGACTCCTTGGACGTGACGTCCAAGGCTTTGGAAAAGGAGAACATGCGATGGCAAGACAGAAGCAGACGGCCCGCAAGACCGTGGAGCAACCGCACCTCTGGGGCCGGGAATTGCTCGACAACCCGAGCTTGAACAAGGATACGGCGTTCACGACGGAAGAGCGCCGCCAATACGGGCTTGAAGGGCTTCTGCCTCACGCGGCGGAAAGCCTCGAGCGGCAGGCCGAGCGTGTGTTGCAGCAAGTGGATGCGAAAGCAAACGACATCGAGCGCTACATCTATCTGATCGGTCTGGCGGACCGGAACGAGACGCTGTTCTACCGCACCGTCATGTCCGATCCGGCGCGCTTCATACCAATCCTATATGACCCGACGGTTGCGGACGCGTGCGAGGCATTCGGACACATCTATCGCCGCCCGCGCGGTATGTACATCACCCGCGAGATGAAAGGCCGGATGGCCAAAGTTCTGCGCAACTGGTCTCAATCCGACGTGCGGTTCATCTGCGTCTCGACCGGTGGCCGCATTCTCGGCCTCGGTGATATTGGGGCCAACGGCATGGGTATTCCGATTGGCAAGCTCCAACTCTACACGGCCTGCGCGGCCGTCCCCCCCCAATACATGCTGCCGGTCCTGTTCGATATCGGGACGACGAACGCGGTGTTGCGGGCGGACCCGCTGTATCTCGGCATTCGCGAGGTGCCCCCACCGGAGCAAGAACTGGACGAGTTGGTCGAGGAGTTCGTGCAAGCAGTGCAGACGGTATTCCCGCAGTGCTGCATCCACTTCGAGGATTGGAAGGGAACTGATGCCGTCCGATATATCAACCGCTATAAGGACAAGGTCCTCTGCTACAACGACGACATCCAGGGTACGGCCTCTATCGCGCTTGCCGGCTTGATGACCGCGCTGAAGATCAATCAGTCGCCGGTTATCAGCCAACGCATCCTGTTCCTCGGTGCGGGCTCGGCGGGTACCGGAATCTCCAAGCTCATCGTCTCTGCAATGAAGATGCAAGGTCATTCGGAGAGCGAGGCTCGTAGCCGGATTGCGCTGTTTGATACCAAAGGACTCGTGGTCGAAGGTCGCGCCGGCCTCGCCGCACACAAGCAGCCGTGGGCGCAGAAACTACCGGCCAGCAAGCCGTTCGATCCTGGCGATTTGGCGACTGAGCACCCCGAGGTCATCGCGGCCATCGAGACGTTCAAGCCTACCGTGCTAATCGGCGTCAGCACCAAGGGAGGTCTGTTCAGCCGTGAGGTGGTCGAGGCGATGAGCCGGATGAATGACCGGCCGATCATCTTTGCGCTGTCTAACCCGACAGCCAAGGCGGAGTGCACGGCGGAGCAGGCGTACACCTGGTCCAAAGGCAAGGCTCTGTACGCCGCGGGAGTGCAGTTCCCGGACGTAACGGTTGGCGGAAACACCTTCCACCCCGGCCAGGCCAACAATTTCTACGTCTATCCAGCGATCGGGCTCGCGACCTATGTCGCGCGACCGAAGCGACTGACCGACGAGTGCTTCATTGTTGCGGCGCAGGCGACGGCCGATCAAGTTGACCCGGATCTTCGGGCAAGAGGACGGCTGTATCCCGCGCAATCGAACATCCTCGAGATCGAGGTTACTACCGCGACCCGGATCGCAGAGTACATGTTCGACAAGGGACTGGCCCAGGTCCCGCATCCCAAAGATGTACGCGGCTGGATCGAGGGGCAACTCTACGTCCCGCGGTACTAGCCTACGACTGCACAGGATACGGCTATCCGCACGTAGCCTGGGAGGATTTGGCAGATCCTCCCAGGCCCGCTGCGGGTTCAGAGACGGGAGGTCTCTATGTACTCTCTAATGCACTACCCGGTTGACACGATTCGCCAGTACCCCGAGATCGCCATATTCCTCACACTGGCAATCGGGTTCTGGTTCGGCAGCCTCAAATTTGGCTCGTTCAGCCTGGGGGCTGTCACGAGCAGCCTGATCGCAGGCCTGTTGATCGGGCAACTTCACATCCCGATCGCGCCGGTGGCGCAATCGACATTCTTTATGATGTTCCTGTTCGCTGTCGGGTACGGTGTCGGTCCGCAATTCTTTCGCGCGTTGAAGAAGGATGGACTGCCGCAAGTTGCATTCGCGCTTCTCGTGGCCGCCAGTGGTCTGCTCTGCGCGTTCGCGCTCGGGAAGCTGCTCGGGTTCAACCCTGGCCTTACGGCAGGGCTGCTCTCCGGCGGATACACCAACTCCGGAACCCTGGGCGTCGCAAGCGGCTATTTCCACCAGCTGGGTCTGGGCGCCGATGAGGCGGCGGCCATGGCGAGCCTTGCCGCAATCGCCTATGCAGTGACCTACCCGTTCGGAACTGCAGGCGCGGCTTGGTTCCTTGGCACGCTCGGGCCGAAACTCCTGAAGGTGGACCTCGCCGCGGCCAGCAAGGAGCTCGAGCGCACGATGGGGGTGCGCGGGGCCGAGCCAGGTGTCGGGTCGGCCTATCGCCCCGTGACGGCACGCGCATATCGGGTGGAGAACGATGGCCTGGTCGGACAAGATGTGCGCCAGATCGCCGCCACCCTCGGTACGACCGACGCCTTCGTCGTGCGCGTTCGTCAGAATGGCGGGATCATCGAGCCGAATACGGGAACGATCCTTCAAAATGGGGCCACGGTGGCCATCGCCGGGCACCCGCAAGCGCTATTGACTGCGGCAAAGACAGTAGGCCCTGAGGTGGACGATGCCGAGCTGCTGGGTTTCCCCACGGAACAGCTGGACATCGTCATCACAAAAAAGGATGCGGCGAACCATACGATCAAGGAACTGCAGGACGCCGAACTCGCCCGGACCGGCCACAGGCTCTTCCTGTCCAAGCTCATGCGAGGCGGCAGCGAGGTCAAGCGACATCCGGACCTTCGGCTTCAGCGCCATGACGTCTTGACGCTGCTGGGCCCCCGAAAGGAAATCGAGGATGCCGCGAAGTTCCTTGGCTATGCCGATCGTGCAACCCCCACATCGGACATAGCGTTTATGAGCGTGGCCGTGGTCATCGGGGCCATGATCGGCGCAATGACTATCCATGTTAGCGGCATCCCACTGAGCTTGAGCACGAGCGTCGGTGCGCTCATCGCGGGCTTAGTGTGCGGCTACCTGCGGTCCGCCTATCGTACTTTCGGCCGGATTCCTGATCCGGCGCTGTGGGTGTTCAACAATGTTGGCCTCAACGGCTTCATCGCCGTCGTGGGTCTGGATGCGGCCCCCGGGCTGATTGCCGGTCTGAAAGCCTATGGGCTTGGGCTGTTCCTGGCCGGTATGGTCGTCTCCATCGTGCCGCTTGTCGTTGGAATCTTTGCGGGAAAGTACATCTTCAAGTTCCATCCGGCCATCACCCTCGGCGCCTGTGCCGGCGCGCGGACGACAACGGCGGCCCTGGGCGCACTACAGGAAGCTGCGAATAGTCCTATACCGGCGATCGGATACACAATTCCGTACGCCGTCGGCCGGATCGTTCTCGCGATCTGCGGCGTGATCATCGTCCTGTTGATGCAGTGAGCGGAATGAGGAGCACAGTCGATGGGAACCTCGACTGACAAGACAGGCTCGAGCACCTGATGGTGTCGCCTGAACGGGCCATATCCAATGAGGCCGAACTGGATCTGGCGCTATCGGGTCTCGCGGTTCCGGTCAGACGCGTGGTGGCCCTGGGCTTCGTCGCCGGCTGTGTAGACGCCCTTGGCGTAGTAGATTTGCATGGTGTTTACACGGCTGCGATGACCGGGAATACGACGCAGTTGGGGATCGCCTTCGTGCGCGGGGAATGGCCGCGCTTCGCGCTTACCGCCTGGACGCTGGCGGCCTTTTTCGGAGGTGGCTTGCTGGGGAGCATCATACGACGACATCTGCGGCGGCCTGCATTCGAGCTGCTCATAATGGCCGGTGTCTTGCTCCTGGCGGGGGCAATTCGTATGCATGCTGGCCCCCTGGCGTTTGTCGAGCTCTCTCTGCTTGCGATCGCCATGGCGATGCAGGGCCAGACTGTCTCCCGGTTCGGCGGGCTTTCGATACAAACGATCGTTGTGACGAACACGATCCTGAAGTTCGCGGACGGGCTCATCGGTCGGTATACACCCCTGAGGACGAGGTCGGAAACCGCGGATACGGCAGGCAGGCGAGCCGATATCGCGGACGTCATCGTGCCCGCTTGCGCCTGGCTGGCGTACATGGTGGGAGCCGGGATCGGGGCTGCAGCCGCGACGGGACTCCAGTTCCCACTCCTCGTGCCGGTGGTGGTGCTCGCCCTCACCGCATGCGACCTGCTCCTGACGTCGTCCCCTGCCCACGCTCGCCAAGGCGATCGGGTATGACGCGGATACAGGCAGCCGCCAAGAGTACGCCCCCGGCAATTGGGTGCACCATTCCCTATGGCGTTGCCCGGAGCGTCCTGGCGTTCTGTGGGATCATCATCGTGATACTCATGAAGTGAGAAAAATGAGGGCAATCGCCGCCGCCTGGCGACCTGCTTGAACGCCCACAACGCCAATGGGAACTGCGGCAAGAATGAAGAAGCCCTCTAATGGCTCTAGGTCTGCAACCCACAGAAGCCAGTCGTCGCCCGGGCGGCATCGGCTAGTGCAGGGCGTTGCGCGGTCCCGCCCGAGCCTCCTCAGTGGGTTTCGGTGGAGCACACTGCAGCTCGGGCCTTTCCAGTGGCGCGCTATCGCTGCCTGGCGCGCCGCTCGGGTAGCTGTTGGTGTTGTCCTGCCGCTTATCCTCGGCTGGGCCAGTGGCAGGATCGAAGATGGCGCCTTCGCCGCCCTGGGGGCGCTGCCCGCGGGGTTCGCGTCGTTTCAGGGCGTGAGCCGGAGTCGCCTCGCGGCGATCGTGGTAGCCAGCGTCGGCATGGCGGTCTCCACCTTCGTGGGAGCGACCACGGCTGCCACGTTGCCGTGGCTCTTGGTGCCGGTGGTGATCGTCTGGGCGTACGTCGCCGGCCTCGTGGTCTGCCTGGGGCCCCGGCTGAGCGTCGCGGTCCTTCAGTGGTCGGTCGGCCTGCTCATCGCCGTCGGGCTGCCGCTCGGCCCTGCAGGCGCGGCGGTGCGGGCCGGCTTTGTGCTCGCCGGCGGACTGTTCCAAGCGGCCCTGGTCGCCGGATCCTGGATCGTCTGGCCAGGTCAAGCCGAACGGGCCGCACTGGCCGAGTCCTACCGGGCGCTGGCCGAATACGCCTCCAGCCTGGCGGCAGGCAGATTCGGGCCGCCCTCGCCGGTCGCTTTCCCCGCAACCAATGCCTTTGAGGATCCCAACCCGCTGCTGCCCCTGGCCGCCCGGCTGACCTTCGTCGACCTGCTCGAGGAAGCCGAGCGGATCCGCGCCGCGCTGGCCGCGCTGGCCGCCCACGCGGCTTCCGCCCCCGCGGGCGACGCGAGGGAGATCCGGAAGTTTGCTGGCGTCGCCGCCAGGATCCTGGACGACATCGTGGGCGCCCTGGGTGCGGGGCGAGCGGAGCGGGCCGCGCGGGTGTCTGAGCTGAGCCGGCGGGCGGCGAGGCTGACCGTGTCCGCCGGGGCGTCCTGGCGCTGGGCCGGCGAGGCGCTGCTCGGGCAGGTGCGCGCCGTCGCGGGTATCCTGGCCCGCCTCGATGCCCTGCCCACGCAGTCCGCCGTGGAGGGCGCGGGAACTGTGCCTATCGTGGCGCGGGCGGACGGCGGCGTCACGGCCGTCGTCGCGACGCTCCGAGCCAATCTGACCCTCGCCACCGAAGCGGGGCGGCACGCACTGCGCGTGGCGGTGGTCGCGGGTGTGGCGGAGGTGCTGGTTCAAGCGACCGGCTTGAGCGTGGGCCGCTGGGTGGTGCTGACGATCTTTATTGTACTCAAGCCGGACTACAGCTCCACGCTTTCCCGCAGCATCCAGCGTGCAGTGGGCACGGTGCTGGGAGTCGGCCTCAGTGCAGCAGCAGTGCAGCTCGGTCACCTGGATCAAGGCGGGCTGTTTGCCGCGGCCGGCATTAGCATCGCGGCGGCCTACGCCCTGTTCGAGGTGAACTACCTCCTCTTCAGCGGGTTCATTACCGCGTTCATCGTGATGCTCCTCGACATCCTCGGCATCCCGGCGATCCCCACGGCCGAGGCTCGGCTGATCGACACGGCCATCGGAGCGGTCTTGGCGCTCACCGCCTACGTCCTGTGGCCGACCTGGGAGGGGGGCACCGCTCCGGAGAAACTCGCTCGCCTCATCGAGGCTCACCGCGAGTATGCAGTCGCACTGCTCCGACAAATCGCCCACCCCAAGCAACTCGACCTCGCCCGCCTCCGGGCGCTCCAAGGCGCCGCCCGCCGCGCGCGCAGCGACGCCGAGGCTTCCACGGCCCGACTGGTCGCCGAACCGGCGCAGCCGCCCCTCACGCCTCCGGTCGCTATCGCCGTGATGGCGGCGGTGGGCCGGCTGGCCCATGAAGAGCTGGCCCTACACTCGCTCGCCGTGTCGCCGTCCTCGCCGACCGGTGAGGCCGATGGGGAGAGCGAAGTGACAGCTCGGCGAGTGGACGCGCTAGCCGCGGCACTCAGCACCACGATGAGCCACCTGGCCGTCTCGCTCAGAACCCTGAAACCCCCGCTCCCGATTCCCGCGCTCCGCCCACTCCAGGCTGCGCTCCGGGGCGAGCCGCCGCTGGCCAACGCCCCCTTCGCTAATTTGACGGACGCGCTGGTGGACGCCGTCAACACCCTCGACGCCATCCTGCACGACCTTTTGCGGGTCCCATTACCCTGAGCACGGAATACATTGCGTCGGGGAGCAGTACCTCATGCGGCCTGCCTGCGCTCCTCCGTCGACACGATCCTGGCGGATCTCCGGTACCGCGTCAGCCAGCCGCGCGCTTCTTCCATGAAGAGGTAGATCACGGGCGTGAGGTAGAGGGTCAGGAGCTGAGAGACCAGCAGGCCGCCGACCACGGCGAGACTCAGCTCGGGATTCGGCACCCTGCCCGGTGGCCAGCGCGATGGGGAGCGTGCCCATCAGGGCGGCCATGGTGGTCATCATGATGGGGCGGAAGCGAAGGAGACACCCCTGAAATATGGCGTCGGCCGCCGGCAAGCCCTTGCGTTGTTCCGCCACGGCGAAGTCGATCATCATGATGGCGTTCTTCTTCACGATCTCCACCAGCATGATGATGCCCACGAAGGCGTAGATGTTGAGATCCGTCCGGAAGAGGAGCAGGGTCAAGAGCGCCCCGAAGCCTGCCGTGGGGAGGCCCGAGAGGATGGTCAGCGGATGGATGAAACTCTCGTACAGGATCCCCAGCACGATGTAAATGACCAGGATGGCCAACACGAGGAGGAGGCCGAGCCCCTGCAGGGATGCCTGGAAGGCCTGCGCGCTTCCCTGGAAGCTCCCCGAGATTGCAGCGGGCAGGGTCCCCTGAGCGGCCTGCTGGATCGCGGCCACCGCCGCGCCGAGTGAGGTCCCGGGGCTCAGGTCGAAAGAGATGGTTACCGCCGGGAGCTGTCCCAGGTGGTTCACCGTGAGGGGCCCCACGCCGCGCGTGATCCGCGCCACGGCGTTCAAGGGCACGAGCTGCCCCGTGGCGGCACGGATGTAAAGCATGGACAGGGCCGCAGGGTCCTGCTGGTACTGGGGCAACAGCTCCATAATCACCCAGTACTCGTTGCTCGGGGTGTAGATGGTGGACACCTGCCGACTGCCGTAGGCGTCGTACAAGGCGCTCTCGACCTGGTCGGCCGTCACGCCGAGCGCCGAGGCCTTGTCCCGGTCGATCTGGACCGTGGCCTGTGGGCTGCTGATCTGCATATCGGAGTTCACGCTCTGCAAGCCCGGCAGCGCCCGCATCTTGGCCTCCATCTGCAGCGCGGCCTGGTACAGGGCCTTGGTGTCCGGCCCCGTCAAGGTGTACTGGTACAGGGCCTTGGTGAGGTTCCCGCCGATGGGGATGGTTGGGGGGTTCTGCAGGAACACCTGCAGGCCGACCAGCTTGGCAAACTTGGGCCGCAGCTCCTGGATAACCTGGTCCGCCGACAGCGTCCGCTGCTTCAAGGGTTTCAAGTAGATGTTCAGCCGGCCGGTGTTGCCGGTCGAGTTGGCCCCGGTGCCGCCCACGCTGGACATGAACGTCCTCACGTTCGGATCCTGGCGGACGATGGCGGCCGCCTGCTGCTGATGACGCACCATGGCCTCGAACGAGATGTCCTGCGCCGCCTGGGTGAAGCCGATGATCTGGCCCGTGTCCTCGCTGGAAAGAAATCCCTTCGGCACCACCATGAAGAGGTAGCCGGTGCCCGCGAGCGAGAGCAGGAAGATGACCAGGATCACTCGGCGGTGTCCCAGGACCCCTTCCAGCGTGCGCCGATAGACCGCGAGCATGACGTCGAAGCCCTGCTCGGTCCAGTTGTAGAGCCGGCCATGCCGCCTCCCGCTGAGCGGGCGCAAGAACCGGGAGCAGAGCATGGGGGTGAGTGTCAGCGAGACGAAGCCCGAGACCAGGATGGCGGATGTGACAGTGACGGCGAACTCGTGGAAGAGGCGGCCGACGATGCCCCCCATGAAGAGCAGGGGGATGAAGACCGCCGCCAGCGACAGCGTCATGGACAGGATGGTGAAGCCGATCTCGCGAGAGCCTTGAAGCGCCGCCTCCAACACGCCTTCCCCGCGCTCGATGTGCCGGACGATGTTCTCCAGCGTGACCACGGCATCGTCCACCACGAAGCCGACGGAAAGGGTGAGGGCCATGAGCGACAGGTTGTCCAGAGTGAAGCCCAGTACGTACATGACCGCGAAGGTTCCCACGATGGACATGGGGAGGGCCAGGCTGGGGATCAGGGTGGCCGGGACATTCCTGAGGAAGAGGAAGATCACCAGGATCACCAGGCCGATGGTGAGCAGCAGGGTAAACTTCACGTCGCTCACGGAGGCGCGGATGGACACGGACCGATCGTAGAGGACGTTCATGGCGACGCCGCCTGGGATCTGGGAGCGAAAGGTGGGGAGGAGCTGGCGGACCGCGTCCACGACCTGGACCGTGTTGCTGCCGGGCTGCCGCTGGATGGCCAGCACGATCGCGCGCGTGTCGTCCTGCCAGGCGGCCGTCAGGTCGTTCTGGACGCTGTCGATGACCCGCCCCAGCTGCGTAAGGCGCACGGGGGAGCCGTTCCGGTACGCCACGATGACCGGCCGGTAGGCCGCGGCGTCCGTGAGCTGCCCCGTGGCCTGGATGGTGAAAGTCTGATGGCGGCCCTGCAGCGTCCCCGTGGGCCGGTTCACGTTGGCCTTGGCGATGGCGGTCTGCACGTCATCGATGCCGATCCCGCGCGACGCGAGGGCCGAGGGGTCGAGCTGGACACGGACGGCGTATTGCTGGGCTCCGAAGACCATGACCTGCGAGACGCCGCTCACCATGGAGAGGCGCTGGGCCATGGTGGTCTCCGCATAGTTGTCCACCGTGGAGAGCGGCAGCATGTTGGAGCTGAGGGACAGGTACAGGACCGGGGCGTCCGCCGGGTTCACCTTGCTATAGGTGGGCGGGCTGGGCATGCCCAGAGGGAGCTGCCGCTGGGCGGCGCTGATGGCCGCCTGAACATCTTGCGCTGCCGTATTGATGTCACGACTCAAGGCAAACTGGATGGTGATCTGGGTCGCCCCGAGCGCGCTGGTCGAGGTCATATTGTCGATGCCCGCGATGGTGGAGAACTGCTTCTCCAGGGGAGTCGCCACGGACGAGGCCATCGTCTCGGAGCTGGCCCCGGGGAGCGAGGCCGAAACCTGGATCGTTGGGAAGTCCACGGTGGGGAGGTCGCTCAGGGGCAGGAGACGGTAACCCATGATACCGAAGAGCAGGATGCCCAGCATGACGAGGCTCGTCATGACGGGCCGGCGGATGAACATCTCAGGCATGTTCATGACCCGGACCCTCCCGCAGCCGCCACCGACGCGGTGGGCTGGATGGAGACCCGAGCGCCGGGATGCAACTGCACCTGACCGTCGGTCACCACCTGCTCGCCCGGCGAGAGGCCTTTGGCGATGATGCTCAGGGGCTCAGCCGTCCGGGACACCGCCACGGGGCGCGACTCCACCGTCTGATCGGGCCGGATCACGTACACGAACTGGCCCTGCTGGCCCGTCTGAACGGACTGGCCCGGCACGACTGTGGCATTCGGCACGGTCCTCAGCGTGAGGACCACATTCACGAACTGTCCCGGCCACAGGGTGTTCTGGGGATTCGAGAAGGTGGCCTTCAACTGGATCGTTCCCGTGGCCTGGTCCACCGTGTTGTCGATGAATGTCAGTGTCCCCTGCGCCAATGGGGTACTGGTGTTGGGGACGAACACTTCGACCTTGAGCGGATGCTGGGCCGTGAACTGCTTGATCTCGGGAAGATGCTGCTCGGGAACGGCGAACGCGACATACGTGGGGTGGATCTGGTTGATGACCACCAGAGATGTCGCGTTGTTCTTGACGATGGCCCCCAGGTGCACGAGAAGTGGGCCGGTCTGCCCGGCGATGGGGGAATGGATTGTGGTATAGCTGAGCTGGAGCCGGGCAGCCTCCACGGCCTCCTGAGCCGCCTGCACGGCGGCCATGGCGTTCGCGATGGTCTCCCCGTCCGCCGCGACGGTGGCCTGCGCGGCATCGGCAGCGGTTTTCTTCAGGTCATATTGCTGCTGGGAGATGTCTCCGTTCCGGACCAGATCGTCGTAACGCCTCTCCTCAATCTGCGCGTACTTCAGCTGGGCCTGGTCGCGGGCCAGGTTGGCCTGGGCCCGCCGGACCATCGCTTGGGCCTCGCCGAGTTTTGCCTGTGCCTGCTCCTGGGCTATCTGGAACGGGCAGGGGTCGATGACAAAGAGCGGATCCCCCGACTTGACTTCCTGCCCCTCGCGAAACGCGATCTGCGTCAGCGGGCCGTCTACCCGGGTCTTGATCGTCACCCTGGAAGAGGCCTGCACATTGCCGATGGCGTTCACCTGGACGGGCACGGCGCGGCTCTCCACTGTGGCCGCAGTGACGGGGATGCTGTTCGCCTGCTTGGCCGTCGTGGCCTGGGGCTGGCCCGAAGAGGGGACCGAGCAGCCGGCGACCGCCATGCCTACAATCAGGACCGCGGTGGCAAGTGCTATGGGGTATCGGGGATACTGAGAGAAGGGCCGGATCTTCATCATGCCTCCTTCCCAGGACCTGCGTAGCCCGCTACCACGGGGCGCGGCTCCGACGGGCGGAGCAGGAGCTGCGCGGCTGGCGAGAAGACGCGCGCCCGAATGAGCAGCGTGGCCACTAGGCCGGTGATGCCAGACGCGGCCAGAATCATGGCGACAATGACAAACTGGTAGATCCCGGCATAGAGGGGGCTGGCCCCGGACACCACCATGCCCGCCATGACCCCCGGGATCCAGACCAAGCCTAACGATTTCAGCATGTCCAGGCGGGGGAGGAGGCTGGCGTAGACCGCGCGCTCCATGCAGGGCGCCACGGCCACGGCAGGGTCGGCCCCGAGCGCCAGGCCCGCCTCGACCTGGCCCACGTGCGCGGTGACCTCGGCCCGGAACCGCTCGAGGGCCTGGGCGCACGCATTCATAGTGTTGGCGACGATCATGCTGCCCACCGGCACCAGGGTGGCGACGTTCGCAGCGAGCGTGCCGGTCGTGAGCATCCCCGCGACCACGATGCCCGAGCCGGCCGCAATCGAATAGAACGAGAGCCGCAGCGCGTCCGGTATTCCCTGGGCCCGGCGTGCGGCCGTCAGGGCTGCGGCCCCCGTCATGGCGAGCAGGATGAACCCGCCCACGAGGAGATGGCGCTGGAGGAGCAGGGCGAGGATCAACCCCACCAGGGTCATCTGCGCGAGGCCCCGCGCGAGCGAAACCACCGTCTCCCGCTCGACGTGGACGGCGAATCGGCGGCACAGCAGCGCCACGACGAGGCACAGCCCGATGGCGACTCCTGCCTGGGCGAATCCCTCGAGGACATCACGACTCAGGCTGTGCATCACCTCAGCCAGCACGGAGCACCTCCTCGGTTAGGCCAATCGCCACCATCTTGCCGGCTTCGATGATCATGGTGCGGTGGGCGATGCGCGTGGCCTGCGGCATGTCGTGGGTGATCATCACACAGGTCATCTGCCGCTCTCGGATGATGCTCAGCAGCAGCCCTTCGATGCCCCGTTCCGACGCGTCATCGAGGGCCGACGTGGGCTCATCCAAGAGGAGCACCACAGGGTCGTTCGCCAGCGTGCGGGCCAGCGAGACGCGTTGTGCTTCACCTCCCGAGAGGTGGCTGACATCCCGGTCCTTGTATCCGGGCAGCCCCACGCGGCCCAACAGGGCCAGGATCTGTTCGGGAGCGATGGTCTTTTGGTTCTGGCGAGGGCCAAAGGCAATGTTGTCCGCCACTGTCCCCGGGAAGAGGGAGGCCATCTGCATGACCATGCCGACGCGACGCCGCAGGGTTTGCGGCGCGATCGTCCGATAGTCCTGGCCCTGGAAGAACACGGTCCCGCCGGTTGGCTCATCCAGCCGATTGAGCAATCGAAGGAAGGAGGATTTGCCCGCCCCGCTTGGCCCGACCACCGCCAGAATCTCGCCTGGCTGCACCTGGACGCTGATGTCGTCAACCAGCACCTTGCCCGCGATCGCCCGTGAGAGATGTTTGGCCTCGAGCGCGATGCCCTGGCCTCCAAGTGCGGCAGAGGCGGTGAGTATCCCTTGGGTGGTTGCATTGGTCGGCATGCGTGGACTTCCTTCCACTCCACTGCGCAGCACGATGGACGCCCGCGTCTATTGGCCGTACAGCCACGGGTGCACCAGCGATTCCCACTTGCGGGCCCAGGCACGGGCGCGAGGGCGAGAAACGCCCAACCGGGTGAGCCGCGCCATGACGTGTAGGCTATTGAAGTGATGCTGGACAATCGTACGCACGACCTGATCCTCCCACGGCAATGTCCCTGCCGAACGCTTACCTCGACTACTACTGAGGACAGCAACAGGAGTGCCAGGGAGGGGGCTTCGTGTGTCGGTCCGGAAAAGGTAGCCGGCAGGGACGTTACCGAAGGGCCTTTGGTGCGGCGCGGTGGGCGTCCACCAGAGGCCCACAACATGTTGCGAGCGTCACGAAATGTTGGAAGCGGGGCGGATGGCGTAACCTTGTCCGTGGAGAACACCAGCTTGGAATCGACTTGCACGCCTGGCGCCGCCTCGGCCCCGCGCCTTGCCCAGACCAGAGAAGAACGGCCTCCGGCCGAAGATGCCTTCTGGCCGAACCGGTCGAGTCGGCGATTAGGATTGTGAGATAACAGGGGGACACGTTCGAGGCGGCGAGGGGGCGGGCGGGGCGACAATCGCCCCGCCCAATTTCCATCATGTTACATATTCAAGGTGAACTTCACCCCGTCCACGGAGAATTTGAAATCCAGTCCCTGGGTCATCCCCACAAGATTGAGCTCGACGCCCTTCTGGTTCCGCATCGTGACGGCGAGCCCGCCACCGGCTACGGTGGCCCCGACGCCCACCGCGGTGTAGGTCCCATTGAAATCTTCCAGGCTTTTCAGATTGTAAACACTCCCGGTCGCATCGGCGCGATTGATCCCCACGGTGCCTACCGAGATTCCGTCCACCTTGAACGCATAGTTCTGGCCGCGGAAGGTCAGGGTCCCGCTCCCCCAACTGTACCCGACGCCCGCCGCCACCGATCCCTCGGACAGCTTGAGGGTTGCGTCAGGGCTGGCGGCTTGGGTGAATGGCACCATGCTGACGCCCACCAGAACTGCGATCAAGACTCCCCACATCATTTTCCGCTGCATTGGATCTTCCTCCTATGCGGTTGATTGAGTGGTCCCAAGACGCACCATGCGTCCTGGCACCCGTTGCGAATGCGGCACTCGCTCACGACTCTCAGTCTATGAAGCCTGCCGTCTACGTGCCCTTGGATCAGCAACCGAAGTGCCAGGAGAGTGTTTCCCGTGCCGAAATATCTGAAGTGCCGGCTGGCCGGGGACTTACGTCAGGCCGCACCTCGCAAATCTGTCGGGCAAACAGTCCTGGCCGCGCAACATATTGTGAGCGCCACGAAATATTGGAAAAGCCATCGAAGCGGATCGCCCGACCGATAGCAGCGGAAGCTAAAACGGAGGCGGGGCGCCCCGAACTGTGTCGGGGCGCTTGGGGAGGAAGCTCGCGGGGAGGGAAGGATGGCGAGTAGTGGGGCGGCCAGGCAAGAGTCGGCAAATGGCGACTGTCAAAGTCGCTATGGGCGTTCCGTCAATTAACTTCTGACTAAGACATTACGCTTGCGTCGGCATGGGTTCGGCCGAGCTTATCCGCCTGGCCGTCCAGAGCTCGTCTGGGAAGATGTCCAGTACTTCGGCCCTCTGCTGGTCCCGGCAGACCGTGACGGCTTCAGCGATCTGCTCCCAAGTCTCTCCGTTATGCACGTGAGCATAGAATGAGCACGGGCTCTGCATCGCAACCTCCCTCTATATACTGGATCCTGGACCACCCGAGCAGTCCTGGATTTGTTCCACGCGCTTGCTGTCGGCCCTATCACCGGCCCTCGCTGAACATCTGAGCAAGCGATGGGCCAAGCGAGCGGTCGGCCGCGAATCGCACACCCGCACCATCATTCAGCAGTTTCATGCAGGCGAGGCGCACCAGCGTTGCAAGATGTTGGAAGCGCGTGACGAAATGTTGGAAGACAGAACGATGCGGTCGATCTCCAGATCGATCTGGCGGCAAATCTCGAATGATGTCGGTGATGTGCGGTACCTTTCAGGCGGGCGACCCAGCGACCCGTCCTGGTCGGAAAAACACGATAATTTGGTGTTGGGTGTTGTCCTGCTCGTTTACCGCTATCCCGCCAGGGCGCTCGGATTGTGCGCTATCCCTCCACCTCCGGTGGGCCTGCTCTTGCGCTCAGGACTTTTTCACGGGTCGTGGCATCCCGCGTGCACGACACATCTGCTGCCGCGGTTGTTGAACGACAGAACGAGCCCCGACCGGCCGTGATGAGGGTTATGTCTCGAAGCACGAGGTGCGTAGGAGCATCAGTCATGGCGAGTATCGTTGAGTACACCGACGCGAAAGCGCCGAAGAACCTGTACCCGGAACGGATCATCTCCCCCTCGCGAGCGAACGCCTGTTGCTTCACGGGTATGGAGGCCGTGAGTCCCGTCGAGCAAGACGGCGAGTGGGAGTACCAGTACACGCGCTGCCGGACCTGCGGCTTCACCGTGCGGACGATTCTGCGGCCCATCCCGGACGAGGCATTGCTCCGCGAGCTGCGCCGGACCTTCAAGAACATATTGCAACGGAACGTGCCCGAGTTGTGATCTTGCCATGCCTGCTGTCCCACTTCGCAGCAGCCAGCATGGCCCGGCACGCCTGCGGGTCCGGGGGACGGCCCAGCCGTCGGCTTTGCTCAAAGGCGTCCACCTCGGAGTGATGAAGGACGTACCGCGGACTGCAGGCGGACGACATCAACCGGGAACGGCAGGCCTTTCTTGACACGGGCAGAGCGGAAGTCCAAGGCGGCCTGAGCGCGGCCGCGGCGACAAACGCTGTTCTGAGTGCGGGCCGACCGGCTCAGCGAGTGTTGGAATACCCATCAGCATGGGGACGATGATGTCGATTTGCCGGCATGGTCCGATGCTGATTGCGACCGCAATCTGCTGGTTGGCGCTGCCTACCTGGGTGACGTCCGGTCCGAGCCCGGGCGCAATCCGGCTCGAGGCCAGCATTCTGCGGGTCCGGCCGGCCGTGGTGTTGATCAGCAGCCAAGTCAACGCCGAGGTGACCCTCCGCTGCGGGTCCGGCCCAGCGCAGACCGTCCAGCCCGATCCGTATTACGAAACCGGCAGCGGGTTTGTGATCCATCCGGATGGCTACATCGCCACGAACGGCCATGTGGTCACGGCCTCCTACGAGAAGAGGAATGATCCGACGCTCGTGGACGACTTCGTGCACACCGCCGTGCAAAAGGCCTGTGGTCCCGGGCTGGCCCGGTTGCCCGACCGGATCCGCACGGCGCGGCTCGCCGCCCTGGCCGCCGATCCGCGGAATCGCGGGCAGGTGCAGCTGACCGCCGACCTCGAGGTCCACCTCTCGAACGGCCAGACCTTCCCGGCCGAGGTCATGGCCTATAGCCCCGCACTCAACCCCGATGCCCCTGCCCGGATCGCCCGCCAGGACATGGGTCCGATGGACCGTTTCGGCAAGGACGTCGCCCTGCTCAAGATTGCCGCAACCGACCTCCCCACCGTGCCCCTAGCCTTGAACAGTCAGGGGGTGTTGATTGGGGAGCCCCTCTTCGTGATCGGGTATCCCGGGGTGGTTCTCAACCATGATTTCCTGAGCAAGCAGTCCGCCCTGGACGCTTCGGTCACCGTCGGCCGGGTGTCCGGATTCAAGACTGACATCACCAACCGCCGGGTGATCCAGACGGATGCGGCCATCACCTGGGGAGATAGCGGCGGCCCCGCCTTCGGCCCGGGCGGAAAGGTGATCGGCGTGGCCACGTTCATCTCCACGACCCTGGATGGCGATCAGGCGATCCAAGGGTTCAATTTCCTGATCCCGGTCGAGACGGTCCAGGAGTTCGCGCGCACGATTAACTTGACCCCGACGGCGGACAGCCCCTTTGCGCGCGCCTGGGATCAGGCGGTGCACAGCTTCTTCCAGCAGGACTACCGGCGCACCCTCCAGGCCGTCGAGGCCGCCGAGCGGATTCGGCCGGGGTTCATGGATGTCGCCCAGCTCGGCGTCAAGGCCCGGGTGCGGATGCAGGCGGCCGGGCCCGGCGGGCTGGCCCGGCGATTGGGTATCAGCCTGATGAGTGGCTTGGGCCTGGGGCTGCTCGTGCTGGGCATCTGGCGGGTGGCCCGGCGGAGGCGCGGCGTGATGCCACGCCTAGCTCACGAAGACATCCGCTCCGAAGAGACGGCGAGTAGTGACCGGGAGTAGTTCGACCACGGGTGCCGCGTTAGCTTAAACCCTTCTCCGGGAGGTGACGGGAGCCCCGCGATCTCGCCGCAAGCGCCATGGCAGAGAAAGCCCTTCCAATATTTCGTGACCACTTCCAATCTATTGGAAATCGCCGAATCAAGCCAGACGGAGTGAGCCTCGCATCGCGTGAGATTTCAAGCGCCTGATCCCCGTCGACCCGTGGCACCGACGATGCAATTCCTGTCTGCCGTCCGAAAGGAAGGAACAGGGAATCATGAGTCAAACAGCGGTTGAGCGCATCATCGGGAAGTTGGCCACGGAATCTTTTTCAGAAGTGATTCTTCCATGACCCTGGGCAGATGAGATCGGCTTCCATTCGTCAATGGTTCAGACGCCAACTTGTTGAAATCTGATGAGCAATAACTTGGCATCTTCTTGGCGTGGCGACGGATGGCCGGACTCTGGGCTTTTCACCTGGGAAGGCTCTCGCCCCCCTCGGGCGCGTCTACGGGGGAGGTTTTCCATGTCGGCAATGCTTACCTTGTGCCTGGTGATGATATTTGGCGGAGGTGCAAGCTATTACATGTCTTCCGAAGGCGACCTGAAGGCCCTGGGCACAGTCCTCCTCGTCGTCTCGGCCGCATACCTGTTCGGCGGTTTCATCGTCCGCGAAAGACAAGCAAACCGCGAGTAACAAGTACCTCTCTGCTATCAACGGATTTAGCCGTCGCTCGCGCCGGAAAATGGGGCCCACGGCCGGCGGGGACTGTCGCATCTGATGCTAACGAGTGTTGCGGAGCGGATCGTCCGCACGGCGCGCTGTCCCGTGCTAACCGTGCCCCTGGCCATGCACGATTTCATCGAAGTACTCGGGACCGCCGACCCGGCGCGGGTCCTTGCGCCGGGCGCGGAGGGGAGGAAAGGGCCATGTTCAAGCGGATTTTAGTCCCGCTCGACGGATCGCCCCTGGCGGAAGCCGTCCTGCCCCGAGTACAGGAATTGGTTCGGTCCCTCGGGGCCGAGCTGTGCCTGCTCCGGGTCACCGAGGCCCATGTGTTCCCCGGGGTCGATCCCACCGCGGAGGAGGTCGACGTCGTCCAAAAAGCCGAAGCGTATGTCGCGAACTTGGCCGTGCGCCTCCGTGCGGCAGGGATCCGCGTCCACACCGCCGTGCGCTACGGGGAAGCGTCTCACGAAATCCTCGCCCATATCGCGGACAATGCGATCGACTTGGTGGCGATGTCGACGCACGGGCGGAGCAACCTCAGTCGTTTGTTGCTCGGGAGCGTCGCGGAGCACGTGGTCCGGCACGCGCGCGTTCCGGTCCTTCTCCTGCGGGCGCAGGGCAAGGATGGTAGCCCGGCAGGAGGAGGTCAACCATGAGCACTCCGGGCCCGTTCTGTGCTTTCTTCCGGTGGCAGTGTGCTGCTGCTCGGGGTCATGGGAACCGATGCACGAACTGGCGCTGAGCCAGAGCATCGTCGACTTGGTGTTGGGATGCACGCGAACCGAGGGGATACGCACCGTGACCCGCGTGGTCGTAGAAATCGGTGCCGCCGCGGGTGTCGATCCGACAGCGCTGCAATTCTGCTTCGACGTTGTGGTGGAGGAGACGGTGGCGCACGGCGCCGAACCGGTCATCGCGGCGGTGCTGCTGCGCGCTCGCTTCCGAAACTGTCTCCATGAGTTCGAACCGATCGGCATGTTGGCGCCGTGCCCCGCGTGTGGACGGTTGGGGGCCCATCTCTTGCAAGGACGAGAGTTGCGAGTGAAGTCGTTCGACGGCGAGTAAGAGGCGAGCCAATGTGTGACACCTGCGGCTGCGTGGGAATGACCACCATTGCCGCACACGAGGCCATGCTCGCACGCATCCTGGTGGACGGATTGCGCCAGCTCGAAGGCGTGCATGTGTGGTGCGGACCGGGTGACCCGCAGACCGGCGTCGTTTCGTTCACGATGGATCGCGCTGACGTTGCCCTCGCGGCCACGATGCTCGACGAAGCGTTCGGGATCGCGGTCCGGGGCGGCCTGCATTGCGCCTCCGCTGCCCACCGGGCTCTCGGGACCTTTCCGGCGGGGACGGTGCGGGCCAGCTTCGGTCAGTTCAACACTCGGGAGCATGCGGAAGCGCTCGTCGTCGCGATCCGCGAGATCACCCGGTTTGACCGCGGTGTCTGCCAGAAACAGAGGGGCATGGGTACAACGGTACGCCCCGCGACGAACGGTTAAAGGCATGGAGAGCTCACATATAGACAGTGTCAAGCGAGAAGTATTTGCACTGCGTATCGTGCGGTACGACTCGGTGGCGTGCGTCGTGGCGGGACGGCCGACTGCGGCGGCGGGGAGGGCGTCGTGAGCCTCTTCATCGGGCGGCTGATCGAGGCACGGCAGACCCCCGAGGGGCGCGAAGGGACGGTGAGCCTGCGCGGTGCGCTCCGGGCGATCGCGCTGGACGCCGTGCCCGAGGCGGGCGTGGGTGACGCGGTGCTGGTGGAGGCGGGAGCAGCGGTGGCGGTCGTGCGAGGGGGGGAGATGCCCTCGACCGAGGAGGAGCACACGTCATGTGCCTAGCCGTTCCGGGTCGGGTCGTGGAGATCGCCGGGAGCGACGAGCTACGCACCGCGCGCGTGGAGTTCGGAGGCGTGGTGCGGCCGGCGTGCCTGGCATACGTGCCCGAGGCGCAGGTGGGCGATTACGTGCTCGTGCACGTGGGGTTCGCCATCTCGCGCATCGACGAGGACACCGCGCGCGAGACGTACGCGATCCTGGCCGAGATCGGTGCCCTCGAGCTTCCGGAGGAGGAGAGCGATGCGCCACATTGACGAGTACCGCGATCCCTCCGCCGTGGCGGCGGCGGGCCGGCAGATCCGCGAGACGGTGACCCGGCCCTGGACGCTCATGGAGGTGTGTGGCGGCCAGACGCACTCCATCTTGAAGTTCGGGCTGGAGCAGCTCCTGCCCGAGCAGGTCGAGCTGGTCCACGGACCCGGCTGCCCGGTGTGCGTGACGCCGCTAGAGCTGATCGACCGAGCCGTCGCGATTGCCGGCCGTCCCGATGTCGTCTTCTGCTCCTTCGGGGACATGCTACGCGTGCCCGGGTCGCGCGAGGATCTCTTGTCGGTGAAGGCCCGCGGCGGCGACGTCCGCATCGTCTACTCGCCGCTGGACGCACTCAAGATAGCGCGCCAGCATCCGGACCGGCGGGTGGTCTTCTTCGCGGTGGGCTTCGAGACCACTGCGCCCGCCAACGCCATGGCCGTCCTGCGCGCGGCCACACTCGGCCTCGACAACTTCGCTGTGATCGTGGCCCACGTGCTCGTGCCGCCGGCGCTCGAGGTGTTGCTCTCGTGTCCCGACGCACGCATCCAGGGCCTGCTCGCTCCCGGCCACGTCTGCGCCGTCACGGGATACCGCGACTACGAGCCGCTCGCGGCACGCCACAGCATCCCCATCGCGGTGACGGGCTTCGAGCCTCTCGACCTGCTGCGGGGCGTGCACGCCGTCGTGCGCCAGCTTGAGGCGGGCACGTGCCGGGTGGAGAACGCCTACCCGCGGGTAGTGCAGGCCGAGGGGAACCCGGCAGCACGCCGGGTGGTAGACGATGTGTTCGTCGTCTCGGACCGGAAATGGCGGGGCCTGGGCGAGATCCCCGAGAGCGGCCTGACCCTCGCACCGAAGTACGCGCGCTTCGACGCCGAGAAGGTGTTCGACGTGAAGGGACTCGACGTGCGCGAGCCCGCAGAGTGCCGGAGCGGCCTCGTCCTCCAGGGCAGGCTCAAGCCCCCCGAGTGCCCGGAGTTCGGCCACCGGTGCACGCCCGAGCATCCGCTCGGGGCCACCATGGTCTCTTCGGAAGGGGCCTGCGCGGCCTACTTCCACTATCGCCGGCCCGTCCCCGAGCCGGCCGCGCCGGCGGCGAGGTAGCCATGTCGAAGACAATCGAGTCCATGCTCACCTGTCCAGTGCCCATCGCCCATGACGACATCATCCAGCTTGCCCACGGCGGGGGCGGGACGAAGACGGCGGGGCTCATCGAGCGCCTGTTTCTGCCCGCCTTCCGGAACGAGCACCTTGAGGCCCTCGCCGACGGGGCGATTCTCACCGTGGCTGGCGCCCGCCTGGCCTTCAGCACCGACACGTTCGTCGTCAAGCCCATCTTCTTCCCCGGGGGCGACATCGGCTCGCTAGCCGTCCACGGCACGGCCAACGATCTCGCCATGTGCGGTGCCGCGCCGCTCTTCCTCAGCGCCGGCCTCGTACTGGAAGAAGGCTTCAGGCTGGCCGACCTCGGGCGGATCGTGGCGTCCATGGCGCGGGCCTGTGCCGCGCTGGGGGCGCCCCTGGTCACCGGCGACACCAAGGTGGTGGACAAGGGGAAGGGCGACGGCATCTTCATCAATACGGCGGGGATCGGGCGGGTCCGCGAGGGCGTCGCGGTGGGCCCCGGGCGGGCGCGGGCGGGAGACGCGGTGCTGGTCTCGGGGCCCGTGGGGGACCACGGCATCGCAGTCATGGCGGCCCGGGAGGACCTAGAGTTCGAGACGGCGCTCCTTTCCGACAGCGCGCCCGTGGCCTCCCTGGTGGCATCGCTCCTCGACGTCGCACCGAGCACGCACGTCCTCCGTGACCCGACGCGGGGCGGCCTGGCCACCGCCCTCAACGAGATCGCCGTGGCCTCGCAGGTGGGCATCCACATCGAGGAAGCGCAGGTCCCGGTGCGGCCCGAGGTGGAGGGGGCGTGCGAGCTGCTGGGCTTCGACCCCCTGTACGTGGCCTGCGAAGGGCGATTCCTGGCCATCTTGCCCGAGGAGGACGCGAAGCGTGCCCTGGCCGCCCTCCACGCGCACCCCGACGGTGGCCAGGCCCGGCGGGTGGGCCGCGTGGTGCCGGAAGATCCGGGCCGCGTGGTCCTGTGCACGCGCCTGGGCAGCCATCGATTCCTGACGCGGCTGTCCGGCGAGCAGCTCCCGAGGATCTGCTGATGCACGAGTACTCGCCCGTCCAGGCACTCAGCAAGCGGGAGGAATGCGACGCCCGCGCATGCGGGACGTCGGCCGTACACCGCGTGACGGTGCGCATCGGCCGAGCGAGTCTCAGTAACCCTCGTGCGAAACTGCGGAGTGCCGGCGGACGGCCATCCGCGCAGGAGTTCAGGGCCCAATGCATGATCACAGACATCCCGGCTCGGTCCCTAGCGATCCCGTCTGCGACCTGAAGGCGGGGGCAATGAGCAGCGGGCGGACCCGTGGCCAAGCCCACGTCACTTCGCAGCGATCGAAGATGCCATCCAAACCATCCAGGACGGGACGATGGTAATCGTCGCGGACGACGATGGTCGGGAGAACGAGGGCGATCTCATCATGGCGGTGGAGAAGGTGACTGTCGATGGCCCCCACCGCCGCGAGCGGGCGCTGCCTGCAGGCCAAACGAACGAAGCTCGCGCATTTCTTGCCCCCTCCACCGTGTCCACCAAGCACGGGGATTGCGCGGGGAGGATCCGGAGTACCCCGCGTCGCATTGACCGCATTCGACACGCCCAAGATCTTGCGCATGGAAGCCGCATAGGCGGGGGTCGATGATCAGGGTTCCGGGAGACACGGTCATGTCTCTGTTGCGTCTGGGCGTTCTCGTCGGCCTCGTCTTTTCGGTGCTGGGCGCTGTTCCCATGCCACAGGCCGGAGCGGCGGACGAGACGCCGTGTATCGGGTGCCACAAGCCGACTGACACCACGATCGATCCGGCGCGGTATGCGCAATCCGTGCACGGGCAGCTGGACTGCGCCATGTGCCACACGGAAGGGTTCTCGGCGTTTCCGCACAGTGGCACACGGACCGGCGCGCCCGACTGCACCGCTTGCCACGAAGGCGCCTCACCCTACGACTTCGATGGCATTGCGAAGGCGGTCAAGGAGAGCGTCCATGCCAAGGCGGTCGATCCTGCATTCCGCTGCGCCAATTGCCATTCACCGCACTACTTCGTGCCGGGAACCCGCCTGAAGGATGCCTCCGAAGCCATTCGCACCGCCAACCAGATTTGCCTGGGGTGCCACGCGAAGGGAGACACCGCGCGCCAGAGACAGGTCGCGCTGGACCGGCTCGCGACCCGGCACCGCTGGGTGCCCCACTGGGAGCTCCACCTCCGGAGCGCTCCATGTGTTGCCTGTCACACCCCCAGCGGCCAAAGGACCGTCCATCTCGTCCTCCCGGCCTCGGCGGCGCTGAGGGATTGCACCACCTGCCATGCCCGCAACTCGATGCTGGTGACCAAACTCTACACGCACCTCGCGGCGAAGGAGCGTGCCGAACAGGGCTGGCTGAACTCGATCCTCTTCAACACCGCGTATGTCAGTGGGGCCACCAGGAACCGCTGGCTCGACTGGGGGACGCTGGGCCTGACGGCCGTCACCATTCTGGGGGTCGGTGCGCACGCAGCAGGCCGGTGGCTGGGCGATCGAATGAGGAAACGATCATGAAAGGCGAGGTCCGTCAGTATCCCGTCTGGCTCCGTGTTTGGCACTGGAGCAACGCGCTGCTTTTCGTAGTGCTGCTGATTACCGGGCTCAGCATGCACTACTCCGGGCCCGGTCGGCCGGAAGTGGGCTTCCGAACGAGCGTCCTGATCCATAACGCGGCCGGGATCTTGCTGACGCTGTGCTACGGCCTTTTTCTCCTCGGGAATCTCCGATTCAGGAACGGCCGCTACTACCGGCTTGTGCCCGGCGATCTCACGTACGGTGCGCTCCGCCAGACCCGCTACTATTTGCTGGGGATCTTTCTGGGGGAGCCCCATCCCTTTCCGCATAGCGAGGAGCGGAAGTTCAATCCCCTCCAGAAGCTGACCTACCTGGCGGTGATGTTCGGCCTGCTCCCGATGGTCATCCTCGCCGGATGGGCCCTGTTCTTCCCCGAGCATCTGCCGGAGAACCTGTTCGGTTTGTCTGGCATCGCCCTGTGGGCGATGGCACACAGCTACCTTGGATATTTCGGATCGCTCTTCATGGTGGTCCACATCTACTTGGGGACAACGGGGGAGACGCCTGGCACCCTGTTCCGTTTCATGCTGACGGGTCATACCGTAACCGGGAGCGATAACGAGGAGTCTCCGCCCACGCGAGCCGTATCCAATGTGCATCGCTGAGAGCATTCTCTCGGGGGCGGCTCGGTGTTCCCGTACCAACGCGGCATACGACCGAGCGAGGCGACACTACGAGTTCGCTTGCACTGCCTCGCCTGAGTTGGACTCCCGCGTGTGGACCCCCGCCCCTGAAAAGCACGGAGTCTTGTAGTGGCGACGTTTTTTTGGAGGGGATGCCATGTCACGCGAAGCCGGATTGGGTGGCAAGTCTGAGACGATCGGCCAGCACATCGCGCGCTGCGGGGTGAGCCGGCGCGACTTCGTCGTCTTCTGTGCGAAGCTCATGGTGGCCGCCCCCTTCGGCCTCGCCCTGACCGACCGTGCGCGCGCCGCGGAGGTGGCGCGCGAGGTCGCGAAGGCGCGACGGCTCCCGGTGATCTGGCTCCACTTCCAGGACTGCACCGGCTGCACCGAGACCCTGCTCCGCACCTCCAAGCCCGACCTCGGCGAGTTGATCCTCCATCTGATCTCCCTCGACTACCACGAGACGCTGATGGCCGCCGCGGGGAAGGCGGCGGAGGCGGCCCTTCGCACCTCGATGCAGGAGAATGCCGGGAAGTACGTCCTCGTGGTCGAGGGGTCCATCCCGACGAAAGACAAAGGCATCTACATGAAGATCGCCGGCAAACCCGCGGTCACGATGCTCGAGGAGGTGGCGGCGCAGGCGGCGGCCGTGATCGGGATCGGCTCCTGCGCGGCCTGGGGCGGCATTCCCTCGGCCGACCCCGACCCGACCGGCGCCGTCGGCGTGGACGCCCTCGTGAAGGGCAAGCCCATCGTGAACATTCCGGGCTGTCCACCCAATCCCTACACGCTCCTGGGCACGGTGCTTCAGTACGCGCGAAACGGCACGCTGCCGGAACTGGACGCCGAGAAGCGTCCCAAGTTCGCCTACGATCGGGACATCCACGAGCACTGCCCGCGACGGGCGCATTTCGACGCCGGGAATTTTGCGCGCCAGTTCGGCGACGCGGGCCACCGGCAGGGCTGGTGCCTCTACCACCTCGGCTGCAAGGGCCCTGAGACGCACGCCGGCTGCTCCACGCGCCACTTCAACGAGGTCGTGGACGCCTGGCCCATCGGCATCGGCGCCCCCTGCATCGGCTGCACCGAGAAGAAGCTGGCCTTCCGGGTGCCGCTGTTCCAGGTCATCCCCATCCACGATGCGAAGCCGCCCGAATCCTATGCGCCCATCGAGTCGCCGCAGGGCTCCTGGAGCGTCCCCGCCGCGGCCGTCGTCGGCGGCGTGGCGGGCGCCCTTCTCGGGGCGGGCTATGTGGCGTCGCGCAAGTTCTCGGCCGTGCGGGGCGACCAGAGCGTGCCCGGGTCCGGACCTCCCGCCGAGAGCGGACCCCCCGACGGGGGCTCGAATGCGGGCCCGAAGGAACGACCATGAACACTGGGATCACTCGCCGTCAGGCCTTGCTGGGGATCGTCGGGGTTGGGGGGACCGTGGCCGCCGCTGTGGCGGCGCCCGCCGCCGCCAGTGAACACCCCGCGCACCCCGAAGCCCCGCCGGGCGCCGTGGCCATGCTCTACGACAGCACGATCTGCACGGGCTGCAAGGCCTGCATGGTGGCCTGCAGCGAGGCCAACGGCCTGCCGCCCGACACGTCGCTTTCCGCGGGCCTCTGGCACATGCCGTTGGACCTCAACGCGAAGACCAAGAACATCATCAAGCTCTACCAGGAGCCGCAGGGGCCCGGCTTTGCCTTCGTCAAACGGCAGTGCATGCACTGTCTCGACCCCGCCTGCGTGACCGGCTGCCCCTTCGGGGCGCTCGAGAAGAATCAGTGGGGCGCCGTCACCTGGACCGGCTCGCGCTGCATCGGGTGCCGCTACTGCGAGGTGGCTTGCCCATTCGAGGTCCCGAAATTCGAGTGGGACCAATGGAACCCCAAGATCGTCAAGTGCGAGTTCTGCTTCGACCAGCGCCTGAAGCAGAACCAGGAGCCGGCCTGCACCGCCGTCTGCCCTACGGGGGCGGTGGTCTTCGGTACCCGGATGGACCTTCTGGCCAAGGCGAAAGAGCGCATCGCGGCCTCGCCGAGCAAGTACTTCGAGAACCGGGTCTACGGGGAACACGAGGCGGGGGGAACGCAGGTGCTCTATCTGTCCAGCGTGCCGTTCGACAAGATCGGCCTCCCCAAGCTCGGCTCCACCTCCTTGGGTCACTACGCCACCAAGGTCACGTCGGTGATCTACAAGTGGCTCTCGGGACCCATTCTCGTCGCGGGGCTGCTGGGCGCTTTGATCAAGCGGAACTGGAACCGCCACGAGGCGGAACGGCCCGAACACGAACGGAAGACCGGCTTCCCGGAGCAGCTATGAGCGCGCAAGACACGACCGGAACGATCCTCGTCAACCACTGGCAGCGGGGCGTGCCCGTCTATCGCGAGCCGGTGATCACACGCACGCTGCTGTTCTTTGCGGCGCTGGCCGCCCTCGGCCTCGGCCTGGCCGTCGTGCGGTTCTTCTCGCCCCTGGGCCCCCTCTCCGGCATGAACGACGCGTACGCCTGGGGGATCTGGAAGACCTTCAACGTCATGACCCTCACCGCCCTGGGGTCGGGCCCGCTGGCGGTGGGCATGGCCGCCTGGGTGTTCAACCGGCAGAAGCTGCATGTGATCATGCGGACGGCCCTCGTGACGGGGTTCCTCTTCTATGCGACCGGGCTCCTGGCCCTCGGCTTCGACGTGGGACGGGCCTGGAACTTCTGGCACGTCCTGCTCCCCTGGCACTGGAACACCCATTCGGCGATGCTCGAGGTGGCGGTCTGCATGCCACTCTACTGCGCGGTGTTCCTGGCCTTCGAGAATCTGCCGCTGGTCCTGGAGCGGCTGTACTACACGGGCGGCGACGCGACCCGCGCCACGCTCCGAGGAGCCGCGCCCTTCCTGCGGCGGATCTATCCCTTCGTGATCACCGGGGCATACGTCCTGCCGCTCATGCACCAGTCCTCCCTGGGGGGGCTGCTGCTCCTGGCCGGTGACAAGATCCACCCTCTCTGGCAGACGCCGTTCCTGCCGCTCCTCTACCTCATGGCCGCGGGCGTGGCTGGGCTCGGCTTCGTGACCTTCGTGCTCCTCATCGCCTGTCTGCGCTACGCGCGGCCGCTCGATCTGGGAGATTTGGGGGAGCTGGGCAACCTGCTGTCGTGGGTGTGTTTCGGGTTCCTCGCCGTCCGCTTCGGCGACCTCGCCTGGCGGGGACAGCTCGGGGCGGCCTTCGCGTTCGACAAGATGAGCGTCCTCTTCCTGGTCGAGACCGCGCTCATCCTCGTCCCGGCCGTGATGCTCCGGAGCCGGGCCGCGCGCGAGACGCCACGCACCCTGATACACATGGCGACGTTGGCGTGTTTGGGGGGGCTGTGCTACCGTTTCGTTCCCACCACCGTCGCCTTCAACCCGGGCCGACACGCCAGCTACTTCCCGGCCCTCCCCGAGGTGCTCATGACCCTCGGCTACCTCGCGCTCGGGGTCGCGGCCTTCGGCCTCGCCGTCAAGTACTTCGCGGTGCTGCCCGCGGAGACCGAGGAATGGAACTACATGTTCAGGCGCGTGCGCCGGGGCCGCCCGGCGGCGGCCTGAGGGGGGAACCCGCCATGCGTCGCATCACCATCGATCCCGTCACCCGCATCGAAGGCCACCTGCGCATCGACACGGAGGTGGACGGAGGCGCCGTGAGCAAGGCCTGGGCCTCGTGCACGATGTGGCGGGGCATCGAGACCATTCTGCGCGGGCGCGACCCGCGCGAGGCCTGGGTCTTCGCCCAACGCTTCTGCGGGGTGTGCACGACCGTCCATGCCATGGCCTCGGTGCGGGCGGTGGAGGATGCCCTGGGCCTCGACGTGCCGCTCAACGCCCAGCTCATCCGGAACCTCATTCTGATCGCGCACGCGCTGCACGACCACATCGTCCACTTCTACCACCTGTCCGCGCTGGACTGGGTGGACGTGGCCGCGATTCCCAAGGCGGACCCGACCAAGGCCGCGGCCATCGCGGCGAGCCTCTCCGACTGGCCGGGGAACTCCCCGCAGGAGATGAAGAAGGTTCAGGGCAAAGTGGTGGCCCTGCTCCAGAGTGGGCAGCTCGGCATCTTTGCCAACGGCTACTGGGGGCATCCCGCCATGAAGCTGCCGCCCGAGGTGAACCTGCTGGCCCTGACCCACTACTTCCAGGCCCTCGACTTCCAGCGGAAGGCCAACCAGGTGGTGGCTATTCTCGGCGGCAAGACACCGCACATCCAGAACCTAGCCGTGGGCGGGGTGATGAACGCCATCAACTTCGACAGCCTGGCCACCCTCAACCTGGACCGGCTGTACATGATCAAGGGTCTCTTCGACGAGATCGTGCCCTTCGTCCAGCAGGTCTACCTCCCGGACGCCTGCGCCATCGCCGGCTTCTACCCGGACTGGTTCGGGATCGGGGCGGGGGTGCGGAACTACCTGGCCGTGCCGGATCTGCCGGTGGACGGAAAAGCCACCGCGTTCGATCTGCCGGGCGGACGCATCCTGGGAGGGGAGCAGGCTAGCGTCAAACCGATTACGGGCGCCCGCGACGAAGTTTTTCGCCAGGGAGTCGTCGAGGACCTGACCCATGCCTGGTACAAGGGGCGGGGGGCACAGCATCCCTGGCAGGGCGAGACCGACCCGTACTACACCGACTTCCGGGACGACGGGAAATACACGTGGGTGAAGGCCCCGCGCTTCGAGGGCAAGCCGATGCAAGTGGGGCCGCTGGCGAACGTGCTGGTGGGCTACGCAGAGCAGCATGCCCTCACCCGCAAGTGGACCGACGACGCCCTGGCCCGCGTCTCGAAGATCGCGGGGCGGCCGGTCGGTGTCGATCGGCTGCAGTCCACCATGGGCCGCTACCTCTCCCGGGCCGTCCGCAGCGCCATGCTGGCCGAGCTGGCGCTCAAGCACTGGGAGCGCCTGGTGGACAATATCAGCAAGGGAGACACGACCAGCTACCAGGCCCCCTCCTTCCCGAAGGGCCCGGTCGAAGGTGTCGGCCTGCACGAGGCTCCGCGGGGCACGCTGTCCCACTGGGTCGTCATCAAGGATGGCGTCCTCTCGAATTACCAGGCCGTCGTTCCCACCACCTGGAACGCGAGCCCCCGGGACGAGGGGGGTCTCCCGGGCCCGTACGAGGCCTCCCTGATCGGAACGCCGATCGCGGACCCCGAGAAGCCGCTCGAGATCCTGCGCACGGTGCACTCCTTCGACCCGTGCATGGCCTGCGCCTGCCATACCCTGGATCCGGCAGGCCGCACGATCGCGACGGTGCAGGTGCTGTGAGTCTCGCGGTCATCGGCCTCGGCAATGTTCTCCTGGGCGACGACGGCTTCGGCCCCTTTGTCGTCGAGCTGCTCCGCAGGCGGTACGCGTTCCCGCCCGAGGTGGAGCTGCTCGATCTGGGGACGCCCGGGCTGGGCCTGATCAGTTACCTGCACGGGCATGACGCCGTGGTGATCGTGGACACCATCGCGGGTGGGGGGGCGCCGGGGGAACTCAGGGTGTACGAAGGGGCTGAGCTGGAGCGCCTGCCTGCCGCTCCGCGCGTGAGCCCGCACGACCCGGCCGTGTCCGAGGCCCTCGCCGTGGCGCGGCTCGCCGGCACCGGCCCCTACGATGTGTGTCTCGTGGGTGCCGTGCCCTCCTCCCTAGAACTAGGTGCGGGCTTGAGTCGGCAGGTGCGTGCCGCGGCCGATGCCGCCGCCGAGATCGTGCGGCGACGCGTCGAGGAACGCGGATTTGCAGCTCAGCGCCATGACGCGGGCCAAGTCGACGATAATTGGTGGCTGCGAGCGGAGCCCGGGAATGGCCGGGCCCCTACATGCCCGACGGTCGCCGCGCGCGCTCTCGCGCGCAGAGCAAACGTCGGCAGCGAGGCGGCGTAGCGGGAGGCTCGTGGCGATGGCCGTGGGTTGGGGTGATCGGCGGAAAATCAGACATCTCTAACTGGGTACGCGCAGTATTTGCAGGATCTTGTCGCGGGCTAGGGAAGGACACAGAAATGAGCGTAGCAGGGATTGTAGCGGCACTGGAAACGATAGATAGAATGAAGGAAAGAGAGGAGACAACGCAGAAAAAGAAGAAAAAAAGCGAAGGAAGATGGCAAAATGAGGGACTGCGAATAGGCGTTGCTGTTTTTCGGGCGCTTGACCGGCCATCCGGGATGAAACACTTGAACGTTGTCGGGGCCATTGGTCACTCCGGAACAGCGACCGACCGCTACCCGTTTACGGAGTGCGTGCGATGCAGAGAAAGAGGTTCGCTGTCATACAAGTCGCGGTCATGCTTCTCGTCGCAGCCCTACAGGCCCACGCCGGCACCCTGGAGGCGGCGAAGCAGCGGGGGGCGCTCATTGTTGGAGTGAGAAAGGATTTTCCGCCGCTCGGGTATATTGACGGCACCGGTCAACTCGTCGGCTTCGAGGTGGACCTCGCGCGCTATCTCGCGCGGCACCTGCTGGGCGACGAGGGCAAACTGCAGGTTCAGCGGGTCCAGGCGGGTGACCGAATCACTTCTCTCCTCAGCGGATCGATCGACATGCTCATAGCGGGCGTGATGGTCACCGACTACAGTGCATCTGTATTCGCTTTCTCTGAGCCTTACTTGATGTCCGGCTCTCTCCTGCTGGTTCGCCGAGGCAGCTCCATCAGCGACTTTCCGGATGTGGTGGGGAAGAAAGTAGCTGTCATAGAAGGCTCAGTTCAGGAGGGCGTTCAGGAGGGCGTCTTGGGGCCGGCTATCCAGGGAGTTACACTCGTAAAGTTCTGGAGCGTCTCTGCTGCAGTCGAGGCACTGCGGACGGGCCAGGTGGACGCCTTCGCGGAGGACGATGTCTTGGTCTGGGCACTCGCAAGGCAGTACCCACAATTGGCTGCTGTTGGCAACCAATTCCGGCCACCACACCCGGTAGCCGTCGCCGTGCGAAAGGACGATCAAGAGTTGCTCGCATGGGTGAATGGCCAGCTTCAAAACGCCAAGGCGGATGGCACTTACGACACCCTCTGGAAGAGATACTTCGGAGAGGGGGGTCCGATCCCGATTCGTCCCTGAGGCACTGGGCTGTTGCGCTTCGCTCTAAGCCACGACAGGCACCATGGTTTAACTTCAACCCTACGGCGCGAGCCGCGACGCTAGTCATTGCGAGCTGCGCCGGGCTCCCGCCCAATTCTGATAGGGAGCGAGCTCTTTGGCCGCAAAAGAAGGGGCTGACCCGATAAGTGGGAGACCGTGCAGGCAGTGTAGAATCGCGCAGAGCAGGCCGCGCGTGAGGCGTCACGCGGAAATAAGATGTGGAGGTGCGCGCCAACCCCCAAGCGCGAGCTAATGTGGGTAGTAGACCCTACCCCTTTTTGTTATTCATGCCTGGGAGACCAGTCTTCCTCAAGCGTGAGGACAAACTCCGTCATCACCGTTCCGGACGCTATCAGGCGGGAACCCCTGCACCGTAAAAGAGCCAAAAGGTATCTGCCCGCTGGATCGACGAACCCGACGGCTGTCACGTCCAGGGACAATGAGCGGCCATTGAGGGTCGACTGTGCCGCCCGCCAGGCCTCCTCCAGGTCCCCAACCCAGGGTCCCGCGAGATTGCCTTCGAGTTGGAGCCTGACGTGCTCAGGCTCATCCTGCACTGTGATCTTCAGCATTTGGAATTAGCCTATCATTACATAAAATCACACATTACACGGCGACCGATCGGCGGCTCGTGTTCGGGTAATTGGTCGGCTCTCGATTGACTTGCCGCCTGTCGTACGCCGATTGTCTCGAAGGACAGCCTGGACCCCCCGACCCGAACGCGTCGGTACGTCGCCAAAGAAAGCCTGGCTAATAGTAGAACCAGTTCTCCTTTTTCATTCGCCGAGGCTCGTCCCTCCATGCAAGCGAGCAATCGACGTGCCGAGCATTGTGAGCGCGGTCTACTCGGGCGGGCTACGAACGCAGTCACCGTCCCGGAGATGATCCGCAAGTGAGTTGCCAGTGTGCCAGCCACTGCCCGATCGCGGTCTATATTCGGTACTTAGGGCCACGCCCGGTGAGTGTTAGCAGGCTGGCAACTGGGAACCCGCTGGCACCCCGACGTTAGCATTCGGACTCACCGACGAAACGCAATGTGCCGAATACGTTCCAGTTCAACCTTTTGCGCAACGATCGCGTTCCCTGCCTATTTGGCCCTGCGCTTGCCTTGTGATCAGTCGAGCGGAGCAGTGCGCGCAAGGGCTGAATATGCGGTTCTGATTTGGGAACGCCTGCACCTAAAGCCTCGGCTCGTGTCATTCTTGGCGTCGATGAGCCGAGTTCCGCGAGGGAAATCACACGACGGAAACCACAGTTAAGGACGTCTCATTATGAGAAACGCAAAGAGGGTGCTGGAGTTTCCGCCATCAGCGGAATCCGAGCGGATTGCACGACTGCGGAACCAATACGGGTGCGGCCCGATTGATTTCGCGGGGACTGCCAACGCGTTGTATGAGCGCCACCTGGTCTTCGACAACGTCATGGATCCGGCGATCGCCGCCCCCCGTGAGCGGTATGAGGCGATCGCCCGGTCCGTACGGGATATTCTGTCGCAGCGATGGGCAATGACCGAGAGCACCTATGTCCGCCAGAACCCCAAGCATGTCTACTACCTTTCGATGGAGTTTCTGATTGGCCGCTCACTCGCGAATAACGTGAGCAATCTCCTGCTCGATCCGCTTGTGCAGCATGCGGTCAAAGAGAAGAGCCTCGATTGGCTCGGACTGCTCGAGCAGGAACCCGACGCCGGCCTGGGTAATGGCGGACTCGGGCGCTTGGCTGCCTGCTTCCTCGATTCCATGGCGACGATGCAACTCCCGGCCCTGGGCTACGGCTTGCGGTACGAATACGGCATCTTCAACCAGGCCATCCAGGATGGCTGGCAACAGGAACAGCCGGACAACTGGCTCCGCCGTCCGGATCCCTGGGAGGTCGCCCGGCCGCACGAGACGGTGGAGATTAAGCTGAACTGCTCCTTCAAGGTTCGCGGGGGGAGTTTGCACCCTATCCTTGGCAAGCCGTCGAGCCTGATCGGGGCTCCCTTTGATCGGCCGGTAGTCGGATATGGCGGCAAGACCATCAACACGCTGCGCCTCTGGGCTGCACATGCCGCCGATTACTTCGAATTTCGGGCATTCAGCCATGGCGATTTCGTCGGCGCGGTCGCGGAGACGCTCGCGGCCGAATCGCTCACACGGGTCCTGTACCCAGATGACTCCACGAGCTTCGGGCAGGGACTCCGCTTCGTGCAGGAATACTTTCTCGTGGCCTGCTCGATTGCTGATCTCATCCGACGCTTTCGGCGCGGCAACACCGATTGGGACATGCTTCCGGCGAAGGTCGCCATCCAGCTCAACGACACGCACCCGAGCCTGGCGGTTCCCGAGTTGATGCGGATTCTGCTCGACGAGGCTCAGCTGGGCTGGGGCCGGGCGTGGGATCTCACCCAACGGACGCTGGGCTATACGAACCACACGCTGCTGCCCGAGGCGCTGGAGAAATGGCCGCTCGCGTGGTTCGAGGCGCTCTTGCCGCGTCACCTGGAGATCATCTACGAGATCAACCGACGACTGCTGGACTCGGTTCGCACCCGGTTCCCCGGCGATAACGGACGCGTGCAGCGGGTGAGCCTGATTGAGGAGGGCCCGGTCAAGCACGTGCGCATGGCTAACCTTGCCATCGTCGGCTCTCACAGTACCAACGGGGTTGCCGCGATTCACTCGGAGCTCCTGCGCACGACCACCGTCAAGGATCTGGCCGAGCTATTTCCGGAACGGTTCAGCAACAAGACCAATGGTGTCACCCCGCGCCGCTGGCTGCTGCTCGCGAATCCGGCGCTCGCCCACCTGATCACGGAGGCCATCGGCGAGGCATGGATCACGGACCTCGGGGAACTTAAAAACCTGAAACCGCTTGCCGATGACGCCAGCGTGCGCGCGGGCTTCCATCAAGCCAAGCGCCGGGCCAAATTGGAGTTTGCCGCCTGGCTGAAATCGGCATCCGGCCAGACGGTCGATCCGGACACGATCTTTGATTGCCAGATCAAGCGCATCCATGAATACAAGCGGCAACTGCTCAATGCGCTGCGCATCGTGGTGCTGTACGACCGGCTGCGGCGGGATCCGACACTCGATATGGCGCCGCGGACGTTCTTCTTCGCCGGCAAGGCAGCGCCGGCCTACCAGCTCGCCAAGCTGATCATCAAGTTCATCGAGAACCTGGCCGACACCATCGAGGCCGACCCGGCCATGCGCGGTCGGCTCAAGGTGCTGTTCCTGCCCGAATACGACGTGTCCCTCGCGGAGCGGCTGATCCCGGCCAGTGACGTCTCGAACCAGATCTCGACCGCCGGCTACGAGGCCAGCGGCACCAGCAACATGAAGTTCATGATGAACGGCGCCTTGACCATCGGCACCCGCGATGGCGCGACGATCGAAATGGCGGAGGAGGCGGGCGAGGAGAATTTCTTTCTCTTTGGCCTGACCGCAGACCAGGTGGCCGGCAGCCGCGGGTGGTACAACCCGCACTGGCACTACGAACACGAGCCAGAGACCCGCGCGGCGTTGGACCTGATCCAGGGCGATCATTTCAGCCGCAAGGAGCCGGGGGTGTTCGTTCCGTTATACGACACGCTCGTGACCCACGGGGACCACTACATGCACCTGGCGGACCTGAGGTCGTATCTGGATGCCGATCAGCGACTGCTTCAGCTCTACGCCAACGCCGACGCCTGGGCACGCACGGCGCTCCTGAACGTGGCGGGTTCCGGGAAGTTCTCCAGCGATCGGACAATCGCCGAATACGCCAGCCAGATTTGGGGGGTGCAGCCATGCCCAGTGGTGTAGTCGCCCACCCCGTCCAAAGCGTCTCACCACGCGCGGGTCACCCGGCGACGAGGGAGATGTTGGTCGACGTCGCCCAGCTCGAACGTGAGTACTTCGCCCATGGTCCGGACCTGAGCGATGCCAATCAGCTGGTCAGCTTCGGAACCAGCGGACACCGGGGCTCGCCGCTCCGGGGCACCTTCACGGAAGCGCACCTCCTGGCCATTACCCAGGCAATCTGCGACTACCGACGCGGCGCCGGAACCGACGGCCCGCTGTACCTGGGCAAGGATACGCACGCCGTCTCCGATCTGGCCCAGCGGACCGCGCTGGAGGTTCTGGCAGCCAACAACGTCGAGACGATCCTGCAACAGGACAATGGCGTGACGCCGACACCGGTCATCTCGCGGGCCATCCTCGTCTATAACCGCGACCGCACACAGCACCGTGCAGACGGAATCGTGATCACGCCGTCGCACAACCCGCCCGAGGATGGTGGGGTCAAATACAACCCGCCGAACGGTGGCCCGGCCGATACGGAGGTGACACGGTGGGTGGAGGAGCGCGCCAACGAACTGCTCCGAGGACATAATGCCGACGTGAAGCGTGTGCCGTTTGCCACAGCCATCAAAGCGGGGAGCACTCACCAGGAAGACTTCGTCCTCCCGTACGTCCACGACCTCCGGAACGTCGTCGACATGGATGCCATTCGGGATGCCGGCCTCCGACTCGCCGTCGACCCCCTTGGGGGAGCTGCTCTTCCATACTGGGAGCCGATCAACGCCACGTACCACCTGGACATCGTCGTCGTCAACCCGACGATCGATCCAACCTTCGCGTTCATGACCGTCGACCACGACGGCGCAATTCGCATGGACTGTTCCAGCCCGTACGCGATGGCTCGGCTGATCGGTCTCAAAGACAGATACCGCCTGGCGTTTGCCAACGATCCGGACTCCGACCGCCACGGGATCGTCACGCCGTCCATGGGATTGATGAACCCCAATCACTACCTCGCGGTGGCGATCCACTATCTCCTCGCGCACCGTCCCCAGTGGCCAATGCAGGCCGTCATCGGCAAGACGCTCGTGAGCAGCAGCCTGATCGACAAGGTAGTGCACCGGATGGGCCGCCGGCTGGCCGAGGTGCCCGTGGGCTTCAAGTGGTTCGTTCCGGGGCTCTGCAACGGCTCGTATTGTTTCGGGGGCGAAGAGAGTGCCGGGGCAACCTTCCTGCGGCATGACGGTACCGTGTGGACCACCGACAAGGATGGTCCGATCATGGACCTCCTCGCGGCAGAAATCACCGCCCGCACCGGCAAGGATCCTTCAGAGCACTATCGAGAACTGACGGCCGAGTTCGGCGTGCCGTATTACACTCGCATCGACGCACCGGCCACACCCGAGCAGAAAGCGAGACTGCGGGATTTGGCGCCGGATGCGGTCCGAGAGTCGACCCTGGCTGGCGAGCCGATCATCGCCAAGCTGACCAGCGCCAGCGGCAACAACGCCCCCATCGGCGGGTTGAAGGTCGTGGCCGAGACGGGCTGGTTTGCGGCCCGGCCCTCGGGCACGGAGAACCTGTACAAGATCTACGCGGAAAGTTTCCGGGATCCGACGCACCTGAACGCTATTGTGAGTGCGGCTCAGGACATTGTGGACGGCGCCTTGAAGACATCGCGTCCACGCGGCGGGCGCCAATGAGCATGGGCAGCTGCTCGGTAAGCGTTCCGCCCTTCGCGCCAGGCTACCGCGCCTCGGGCGTGCTGCTGCACGTCACCTCCCTGCCTTCGCCGTACGGGATCGGTGATGTCGGACCCGCGGCGGTGTCCTGGATCGATCGGCTGGAGCCCGCAGAGCAAAGCTGGTGGCAGGCGCTGCCGCTCGGCCCAACCGGATACGGCAATTCGCCGTATCAGTCCTTGTCTTCTTTTGCGGGGAACGGGCTGCTCATTAGTCCAGACTGGCTGATCGAAGATGAACTCGTCAAGGCAGATGACTGCCAGGGGCGATCGTTCCCGCACGATGTCGTTGATTACAGCACGGTCATCCCGTTCAAGCACCAGTTACTCAAGACCGCCTGGATCAACTTCACCGCTGGGAGGCGGGCTGATTTACAGTCCGCCTATGAGCAGTTCCGCAATGATCAAGCGTACTGGTTGGAGGATTACGCGCTTTTCCGCGCGCTCAAGGTCCGGTTCAATGATGCGTATTATCTCGACTGGCCGGCAGCATTGGTCCTGCGCGAGCCGGGGGCGCTTGACCGGGCCCGACGCGAACTGGCAAACCAAATCGCCCAGGTGTGCTTCGCGCAGTTCCTGTTGTTCCGCCAGGGTGAGCGGCTCAAGGTGTATGCCCACAGCAAGGGCGTGGGCCTGATCGGAGACCTGCCGTTCTTCGTGGCTCCCGACTCGAGTGACGTCTGGGCGCATCCGGAACTCTTTCTGCTGGACGAGCAGTGCCGACCTCGGGTCGTCGCCGGCGTCCCGCCCGATTATTTCAGCGCGCAGGGCCAGCTGTGGGGCAATCCTATCTACAACTGGGATGCGCTGCGCGAGTCCGGGTATGACTGGTGCGTCGCCCGATTGCGATCGCTGCTGGCCCACGTTGATGTGATCCGTTTGGATCATTTCCGGGCCTTCGCGGCAGCCTGGCACGTGCCGACCGGTGCACCGACCGCGCAGTCCGGAACGTGGGTCCCCGGGCCGGGTGCCGACTTCTTTGACGCCGTGCAAAGACACATCGGCGCTCTCCCGTTCATCGCCGAGGATTTGGGACTCATCACGCCGGATGTGTATGCGCTCCGCGACCAGTTTCACCTGCCGGGAATGCGGGTCCTCCAGTTCGCATTCGACGGGCATGCGGATAACCCGTACCTTCCTGACAACTACATCAGCAATGCAGTGGTTTATACCGGCACCCATGACAATCCCACGACGCGCGGGTGGTATGAGGAATTGCCGGATTCCCAACGACAGGTGCTCTGGCAATACCTGAAGCGGGTCGGCGGAGAGAGCCGCGAGGCTGCGAGAGCGTTGATGGGTTTGGCTTGGTCGTCTGTGGCCTCGGTCTCCATGGCTCCGCTGCAGGATGTCCTGAATCTGGGAAAAGAGGCCCGGATGAACGTTCCAGGTCAGGCGGACGGGAACTGGCGCTGGCGCTGTACGGAAGGCCCGCTGTGGCAAGGGTCGTTCGACTGGCTGCGCGATCTGACGAAGAACTCGAATCGGCCGAGGCCCCTTCTTAGTCCACGCGTGGGTCAGAACCGGGAGGTGCTTTATCGAACCTGAGGCAATGGTCCTCGTGGGCGAAGGGGATTACACATTCTGCGGCCACGATCCCTAGGCGATGTCATTCATGAATGGTCAGCGGCGGGCGGGAAAACCGAGGTGACATGATGAAAGCGACACAGCTGCTTCACAATCTTGGTCAAAGCCTCTGGCTCGACAACATTACGCGCGACCTACTGAACAGCGGGACGCTTAAACGCTACATCGATGAGTTGTCGGTGACGGGGCTCACGTCCAATCCAACGATCTTCGATCACGCCATCAAGAACAGCACCGCCTACGATGCCGCGATCCGCAAGAAGCTCACGGAAGGGAAGTCGGGGGAGGAGTTGTTCTTTGAGCTAGCTCTCGAGGATCTCACAGGGGCCGCCGATCTGTTTCGGCCCATCTACGAGCGGACCAACGGCGTTGACGGGTGGGTATCGTTGGAGGTGTCTCCCTTGCTGGCTCACGACGCGGCCAGCACCCTCGCTGCAGCGAAGGACCTGCACGCCCGGGCGGGCCGTCCCAACGTGTTCATCAAGATTCCAGGCACCAAGGAGGGCCTGCCTGCGATCGAGGAGGCGATCTTTGCCGGCATTCCGATCAATGTCACGCTCCTGTTTTCCCGCGAGCATTACCTGGCGGCAGCCGACGCGTTTCTGGGCGGCATCGAGCGCCGCGTGGCTGCCGGGCTCTCGCCCGAGGTGGGCTCCGTGGCTTCGGTGTTCATCAGTCGGTGGGATGCTGCGGTCGCGGGCAAGGTGCCCGCCGCGCTGAATAACACGCTCGGCATCGCCATGGCACAACGCACGTACAAGGCGGCCCGCAACCTGCTCGTCTCTCCCCGGTGGCAACGCATCTACAACGCCGGCGCGCGTCCTCAACGTCTGCTGTGGGCCAGCACCGGGACCAAGGACCCCAAAGCCTCCGATGTCCTGTATGTCAAAGCACTGGCGGCGCCTTTCACCGTCAACACCATGCCCGAGGGGACGCTGAATGCGCTCGCGGACCACGGCGACCTGAGCGAGATCATGTCCGCCGATGGCGGCGATTGTGAGACGGTGTTGACGGAGTTCGCCAACGCCACAATCGATCTCGATGCCCTGGCCGCCAAGCTCCAGGACGAGGGGGCCAA
This sequence comes from Vulcanimicrobiaceae bacterium, assembly GCA_035505475.1. Lineage (GTDB taxonomy): Bacteria > Methylomirabilota > Methylomirabilia > Methylomirabilales > 2-02-FULL-66-22 > 2-02-FULL-66-22. The sequence goes on along the minus strand of DATJQT010000175.1, from coordinate 3,331 downwards.
GTCCTTCGTCAATTCCTGGAACGAGCTAATGGGCGTCATCACTGCCAAGAGCGCCAGGCTTGCGAGGGCCGCGTAGGGCCGGGAAGATGGCACCATGAACGTACTGGTTGTCGACGTGGGCGGGACCCACGTGAAGGTCCTGGCGACGGGACAAACCGCGCCTCGGAAATGTCCCTCCGGGCCCACATTGACGGCCAGGCAGATGGTCGCCGGCGTCAAGGAGCTTGCCAGGCACTGGAAGTATGACGTGGTATCGATCGGCTATCCCGGATTGGTCATCAAGAACCGACCGCTGGCAGATCCGTGGAACCTCGGAGCGGGATGGGTGGGATACAACTATGAAGCTGCGTTCCAGCGTCCCGTCAAGGTCGTGAACGATGCCGCCATGCAAGCCCTGGGAAGCTATAGGGGCGGGAAGATGCTTTTCTTGGGACTGGGCACCGGGCTCGGTTCCGCCATGATCGTGGACGGCATTGTTGAGCCCATGGAGCTGGGCCATCTTCCTTACAAGGCCCACACCTTCGAAGATTACGTCGGAATCCGGGGATTAAAGCGGCTGGGCGACAAGCGGTGGCGGCAGCATGTCGCGGACGTAATCGCCCGCCTGATTGCCGCCCTGGAACCCGAGGATGTGGTCTTGGGGGGAGGAAACGTGCACAGACTGAAAGAGCTCCCTCCTGGTTGCCGATTCGGCAACAACGACAACGCGTTTCTGGGAGGCTTCCGCTTGTGGGAGGCAGCGAGAGATCGCAACCCCGCCGGTCCGGTCCGGCCGAGACACGCCTCGGATGAGCGCGCACGCGGAAAGGATCGCGACCATGCCAGCTGAACTCATGCGCCTCACCAAACGCCCCGCCTGGAAGGCGCTGGCCGCGCATTACAAGCAGATGCGGGAACGGCATCTGCGCGAGCTGTTTGCCCAGGACCCCGGGCGCGGCGAGCGTCTCACCGTCGAGGCCCTGGGGCTTTTCCTGGACTACTCGAAGCATCGGGTCACCGACGAGACACTTACCCTGCTCCTCCGGTTAGCCGAGGAATCCGGCCTGCGGGCACGGATCGAGGCCATGTTCCGGGGGGAGAAAATCAATGGGACCGAGCAGCGCGCGGTGTTGCACGTGGCTTTGCGCGCCCCGCGAGGAGCATCCATCGTGGTGGACGGGGAGGACGTGGTCCCGCAGGTCCACGCGGTGCTCGACAAGATGGCCGACTTTGCCCACCGCGTGCGGAGCGCGGCCTGGACCGGCCACACCGGGAAGCCGATCAAGCATGTGGTCAATATCGGTATCGGCGGATCCGACCTGGGCCCGGTCATGGCCTACGAGGCGCTCAAATTCTACAGCGACCGCGCCCGGACGCTCCGATTCGTCTCCAACGTGGATGGGACGGATTTCGCGGAAGCGGTACGCGACCTAGACCCGGCGGAGACGCTGTTCATCGTCGCCTCGAAGACCTTCACTACGCTTGAAACCATGACCAACGCCCACACGGCGCGCGCCTGGTCCCTGGCGGGACTGGGAGGGGAAGACACGGCAGTGGCCAAGCACTTTGTCGCGGTCTCGACGAACGGGGCAGAGGTGGCGAAGTTCGGGATTGATCCTGCCAACATGTTCGGGTTCTGGGACTGGGTCGGCGGGCGATACTCGATGGACTCGGCCATCGGGCTCTCGACCATGCTGGCCATCGGCCCGGAGCACTTCCGCCAGATGCTCGACGGCTTCCACCAGATGGACGAACACTTCCGCACCGCACCCTTCGAGCGGAACCTGCCGGTCTTGATGGGGCTCTTAGGGATCTGGTACGCCGATTTCTTCGGCGCGGAGACGGTGGCCGTGCTGCCCTACGAGCAGTACCTGAAGCGCTTCCCGGCCTACCTCCAGCAGCTCACCATGGAGAGCAACGGCAAGCACGTCATGCTCGGCGGGAAGCCCGTCACGTACGAGACCGGCCCGATCTACTGGGGAGAGCCCGGGACCAACGGCCAGCACTCGTTCTATCAGTTGATTCACCAGGGAACCCGGGTCGTCCCGTGCGACTTCATCGCCTTCGCCCAGGCCCTGAATCCGCTGGGCCGGCACCACGAGCTACTCCTCGCGAACGTGTTCGCCCAGACCGAGGCGTTGGCGTTCGGCAAGACGGCGGAAGCAGTCAAAACCGAGGGCACGCCGAAATGGCTCGTGCCCCACCGGGTCTTCGAGGGCAATCGTCCCTCGTCCACCATCCTCGCCGAGCGGCTCACGCCGGAGACCCTCGGAAAGCTCGTGGCGCTCTATGAGCACGTGGTCTTTACGCAGGGCACCATCTGGCAGATCAACTCGTTCGATCAGTGGGGGGTCGAACTGGGCAAGGTGCTGGCCCAGCGTATCGTGCCGGAGCTTGAGAGCCCGGCCGAGCCGGCGCTCGGGCATGACAGCTCGACGAATTCCCTGATTCGCCGGTACCGGAGACTCAAGGGAGCCTCATGACAACGGACCCTTGGGCCAGCATAGACGTAGCCTGAGCTCCAAGGATCGAGGTGAACAAGATGAGCGACTATCCGCAACAACTGCAGAAGATGAAAGCACATCCCGGATTCGTGGCGGCGCTGGATCAAAGCGGTGGCAGTACGCCCAAGGCGCTGCTCGCTTACGGAATCAAGGAAGATGCCTGGTCCACCGAGGATGAGATGTTTGCGCTCGTGCACCAGATGCGCACGCGCCTCATCACCAGCCCCAGCTTCACCGGCGAGCGGATTCTGGGGGCCATCCTGTTCGAGAACACCATGGACAGAGACATCGCGGGGCAGCCGAGCGCGGACTACCTGTGGAAGGTGAAACGCGTGGTGCCGTTCCTGAAAGTGGACCAGGGCCTGGCCGCGGAGCAGGAGGGCGTCCGCTTGATGAAGCCGATGCCCGAGCTGGCGGCGCTACTCGCCAAGGCCAAAGCGAAGCGCATCTTCGGCACCAAGATGCGCTCGGTCATCAACCACGCCAACGCCGCGGGCATCCAGGCGATCGTGAACCAGCAGTTCGATGTCGCGCAACAGATCATCGCCGCGGGCCTCGTGCCGATCGTCGAGCCGGAAGTGGATATTCATTGCCCGGACAAAGCCAAGGCCGAGGATTTGCTCAAGACGGCCATTCTCGAGAAGCTCAACCAGCTACCAGCGGGGCAGTTGGTCATGCTCAAGCTCACCCTGCCGGAGCAAGACAACCTCTACGCCGACTGCGTCAGTCATCCCAAGGTCCTGAGGGTGGTCGCGCTGTCGGGCGGGTACTCGCAGAAAGAGGCCAACGACCGCCTGCGGAGGAATCACGGCGTCGTGGCGAGCTTTTCGCGGGCGCTGGTCGAGGGG
>DATJQT010000174.1:0-3734 GCA_035505475.1 Vulcanimicrobiaceae bacterium | reverse complement strand
CTGGGGGACGCAACGCTCGCCGTTGATACGGCGATGTACCTGCCGGGCGACCTGCTGGTCAAGATGGATGTAGCCACGATGACCTACGGTCTCGAGGCGCGTTCCCCATTCCTTGATCACGAGTTCATGGAGTTCGCTGCGACGATCCCGTTCGACCAGAAGCTGCGCGGAACGGTGAAGAAGTACATTCTGAAGGAGGCCCTGCGCGAGTATTTGCCGGCGCAGATCCTTGACCGGCCGAAGATGGGATTCGGCGTCCCGATCGATCACTGGTTTCGACATGCAATGCGCGAGTACGCGACCGAAATGCTGTTGAGTTCCCGTGCAAAGGCTCGTGGGTACTTCGATCCAATATACGTGCGGCAACTCTTGGAAGAGCACGTCAGCGGCCGCGCCCACTGGCACTACTTGTTGTGGAATCTCTTGATGCTCGAGCTCTGGCACCGGACATACCTGGACGGGGATGGGGAACTGGCTCGTCGACGGTCGCTGGCATCCGTCGGCAATGAGGTAACGAGATGTCACGGTATTTAATCACAGGCGGTGCAGGATTCATCGGGTCAAACCTGGCACACGCGCTGGTGCAGCGCGGGGACGCGGTACGCATCCTCGACGATTTCTCCAGCGGCCGGATGCAGAACCTGCAGGGCATCGCGGACCGGATCGAGATTGTGCGCGGCGATCTACGCGATCCGGCGACCGTCCGGACAGCGATGCAGGGCATCGACGTCGTCCTGCATCAGGGGGCGCTGAATTCGAACCCGCGCTCGATCAAAGAGCCGGGCCCGACCAATGCCGTGAATATCACCGGGACGCTTGTGCTTCTGGAGGCCGCCCGCATGGCCAAGGTACGGCGGGTCGTGTATGCCTCTTCGTCTTCGGTGTACGGCGAATCGCCGGTCCTGCCGAAGGTCGAAGACCTGCCATTGCTGCCGAAGGCGCCATATGGCGTCTCGAAGCTTGCCGCCGAGCTGTACTGCCGAGTGTTTGCCGAGGTGTATGGTCTGCCCACGGTGAGTCTCCGCTACTTCAACGTGTTCGGCCCGCGGCAGTTGCCGGATTCCGAATATGCGGCCGTCATCCCGCGGTTTCTGCGGCGGATGCTCAGGGGCGAGCGGCCGGTCATTTTCGGAGACGGGGAGCAGTCCCGCGATTTCACCGCGGTTGCGAATGTCGTGCAGGCGAACCTGCGGGCGGCAGAGTCGGCGCGGGGCATCGGCGAGGTTTTCAATGTGGCGTGCGGGCAGTCCATCACGCTCAATCAATTGGCTGTGGCGTTGAACGCGGAGCTCGGCACGGACCTCCCGCCGATACACGAGCCGCCGCGCCCGGCCGATATCCGGCATTCGTATGCATCCATTCGCAAGGCGCGAGAGGTGCTGGGATACGACCCACAGGTGGATCTCCGCGCAGGGCTCAAGCAAACGGTTGCGTGGTTCAAGGAACACGAGTGCTGAGGGCCGAGAGCCAAGTGCCGAGAGCAGGGGAAATGGGCGCGCCGGAATCTGCACGAGCCGTCCCGGGGCCGACGCGGCCCGCCCGCGTGGCGCGGATCATCGCCCGGCTGAATATCGGCGGGCCGGCGCAGCAGGCGATTCTGCTCACCGCTGGGCTCGATCGCAGACGTTTCACTACGACTCTGATCACCGGACGGCCCGGACCGGAAGAAGGAGACCTGGGGGGATTGGCAGAGACGCGATGCGTGACGCCTACGGTCATTGCGGAGCTGGGACGCGCGATCCGGCCCGGTCGAGATCTGGTGGCGCTCCTGCGTTTGGTCCGCCTGTTTCGGCGCATCCGTCCCGATATCGTTCACACCCATACCGCCAAGGCGGGGACGCTGGGCCGCATCGCCGCCCGAATTGTCGGAGGCGCGGCGACGGTCCATACCTTTCACGGCCATGTGCTGGAGGGATACTTCTCAGCGCCGGTGACTCGATTGTTCCTGAACATCGAACGCTTCCTCGGGCGGCGCACCGATCGTCTGGTGACGCTCAGTCCGCGCCTGCGTGACACTTTGGTCGAATTGGGCATTGGCCGACCGGAGCAGATTGCCATCGTCCCATTGGGCCTCGAGCTGGACCGATTTGCGGAGCCGCAAAACGGCAGGGGGGCGTTGCGTAGCACGCTCGGGATTCCGCATGACGCTATGCTGCTGGCCAGTATCGGCCGCCTGGTGCCGATCAAAGATCACGCGACCTTGTTGCAGGCAACCGCGCGTCTGATCTCTCCATCGGTACACCTGCTGATCGTCGGGGATGGAGAATTGCGAGAGAGTTTGGAGCGGCTCTCGGCTCAGCTCGGACTGGCGGAGCGGGTTCATTTTCTGGGCTGGCGGAGCGATCTCGAAACTATCCTCGGCGCCACGGACGTGGTAATCTCTGCCTCGCGCAACGAAGGGACCCCGGTCGCCCTGATCGAAGCCATGGCGGCAGGTGTGCCCGTCGTGGCGACGGCCGTGGGCGGTGTGCCCGATCTTGTGGAGCACGGCGTCACCGGGTGGCTCGTCCCGGCCAATGACGCCGATGCGCTGGCCGGCGGGGTCCAGCATCTGATCGAGGCGCCCGAGTTGCGCGCCCGCCTGGTGCGCGTGGCCCGACCGTACGCCCTGGGTCGGCACAGTGCGGTGCAGCTGGTTCGGCGGATCGAGCAACTATACACGAGCGTTCTGGCTGGCAGAAAGGGTCGAACATGCGCGTGCTCGTGACCGGCGGGGCGGGTTACATCGGCTCGCACTTGGTGGACGCGTTGATCGAGCGCGGGGACGAAGTCCTCGTCATCGATAATCTTTCGACCGGTCAGTTCGAGAACATCCGGCACCTGCAGGGTCACCGCGCGTTTCGGTTCATCAATGACTCGATCCTGAACGAGCCGCTCCTGGAACGCTGCATTCCGACCATGGATCTGATTTTCCATCTGGCCGCTGCAGTCGGCGTCCGGCACATCCTCGACGATCCCTTGGCCGCCATCAACACCAACGTACGGGGCACGGAGGCGGTGCTTGGCCTCGCCTTTCGGTATTGGAAGCGGATCGTGCTTGCCTCGACCTCGGAAATCTACGGCAAGGCGAGCCATGTGCCATTCCGTGAGGATGACGACCGCGTCTTGGGATCGACGGCCGTGCCGCGCTGGTCGTATTCGATGTCGAAGGCGATCGATGAGCATTTCGCGTTCGCGTATGCGTCCAAAGGCCTGCCTGTCTCCATCGTGCGGTATTTTAATTCCTACGGGCCCCGCCTGCACGAGCGGGGCTACGGCAGCGTGGTTGCCAACTTCTCGCGGCAGGCCCTCCGGGGCGAGCCAATCACAGTACACGGCGACGGCAAGCAGACCCGCTGCTTCACCTTCATCTCGGATACCGTTGCCGGCTCGCTATTAGCCGGTGAGAAACCGGAAGCGATCGGCCACGTGTTCAACATCGGCACGCCATGGGAGACCTCAATAGCGGAGTTGGCCGAAACGATTCGACGGCTGGCCCGGTCAAAGTCGCTGATCGAGTTCGTCCCGTATGAGGCCTACTACGGGAGCGGCTTCGAGGACATGCGCCGGCGCGTCCCGGCGGTGGACAAAGCCAGCGAGCTACTCGGGTACGAGCCCAAGGTCCGCCTCGAGGCAGGCCTCCGTAAGACCTTGGGCTGGTGCCGGCGGCATTTCCGCTTGTAGCACAGGGCGACGTTCCGTCGCCGCAGGGGGCAGGCCATGGGCGATACCCTGATCGAGAAAATCGGGCGAGG
>DATJQT010000173.1:0-4895 GCA_035505475.1 Vulcanimicrobiaceae bacterium | reverse complement strand
GGTCGTGGTACATGGTGACGATGCCGTGAAACTCCCCCCGCTTGGCGCGGAGGAAGATGGTATCGGCCGGAAACGGTCCCACCGCCGGAATTCCCAGCGCCTGTGCCTTGGCCACAGCAGGCCCGATGATCGTCTGCTCTTCGTCACCGCACAACCCGTGCTCGCCGCCATGCGGATTCAGGGCGGCAACAGCGACCGTGGGTGGCTCGCCGGCGTCGCTGAGGGTGCGGTGCAGCAGTTGTACCGCCCGCACCACCGTGTCCGCGTTGATCAGTCCGGCGACATCCTTGAGTGGGACGTGCGAGGTGACGCGCGTTGTAAACAGCCCGGCCGCCGCATTGATCTCGCTGACGTATGTGTCGCCCAGCCAATCGGCAAACAGGTGCAGCTCGTCCCGGTGCGGGTTGCCGCCCTTGTGCAGCGCCTCTTTGTTCAGCGGCGCGAAGACGATGCCGTCCACCCGCTTCGATTTGGCCATGTCTATCGCGGTGCGCAGCGTCTCGATGCAGAGCGCGCCGGCGGCGGGGCTCATCTTGCCATACGGGATGTCTTGAATGGGCCACCCGCTGTCCACGATCGGGATGGCCCTGGTGACCGCATCGAGGCGGTCGGGGGTGGTCCGGACTGGGGAGATTTCGCTCTTTGCGACCTGCTTCCCCTGCTCGAACACCCAGGTCGGCCCGACCACCACCGGGCGGCAGATACCCAGCAGCTCTGCATTGCCCAGGCTCTTCGCAACCAACTCCGGCCCGATGCCCGCCGGATCGCCCAACACCCATGCCAGCCGTGGCTTCATCAAGACCCCCGATGGGAACCGGAAAGAACGCAACCGCAGATTACACAGATTACGCAGATTTCAAATAATCACTAGAAATAATCAGGAGCGTGCGTCACGCGCCAACAAGAATCGCACTTGCTTTCCGCCTTGCATGACGGCCAGCACATCGCCGAGGCGCCCGACGTCTTCCAGAGCATTTCCGCGCACGACCAGCAGATCTGCCAGCGCGCCTTCTGCGATCGTCCCGGTCTGTCCCGCCATTCCGAGGGCCTGAGCCGCATGCGCCGTGGCAGCGCGCAGCAACTCCTCGCTCTTTCCGCCCAAGTCTTGAAGAGTTTTGAGCTCGAAGGCGAGTTCGCCATGCATCGCATCCGTGCCGGCCAGAAGCGGGACGCCGAGGCGAATGGCGCGTGCCGTCGTCTCCGCCACTTGGGCAATGCGGCGCTTGGCCGCCTCGACTTCCGTTGCGGGGAGGTGGGACAGCACGCCGTTGGGATGGAGCAGGGCGCCGATGGTCGGGCAGAGCCAGGTGCCGCGCTCGCACATGGCCTCTTGTTGCCGTTCAGTGAGCAGCCAGCCGTGGTCAATCACGTCCACGCCCGCCGCGATGCAGGCATCGGCCGGTTCGCCGCCAAAACAATGGGAGCTCATCCGTTTGCCGGCCGCATGGGCCTTCTCGGCTGCAACCCCGAGGTGGCGGGCATCGTAAAATGGCTGGAGCACGTCCTCCATCAAACCGAAAACGCTGCCGGAGGAAAAGAGCTTGATCCAGTTCACCCCGGCAGTCAGGTTGTCGTCCACCGCGCGCCCCACCGCCTCCGGATCGTCCACGATCGCGGTCGCAACCACCCCACCCGTGCAGCGGGAGGACTTGATGCCCCGGCCGGACACGACCAAGCGCGGCCCGCGGGCAACCCCGCCCTGAATCGCTTCGCGGATCTGCACATCGTAGTAGTCCCGGTCACCGTTGAGCTTCGCGGTCGTGACCCCGGACATCAGGTCGGCCTCGAGGCTCCGCACGCCTGCCAGGATGTGGCGGACCGGCGGGTCTTTCATCTGCGCCTTGATGTTCCCCGCCGCATGGTTGATGCCGAGGTGGGTATGCATATCCACCAGACCCGGCAGGATCGTGGCCTCGCCGAAGTCCAGCACATCCTCGCCGGCAACTCGGACATTTTCCCGCTCGACTGCGGTGATGCGATCCCCTGTGACCGTGACCCGCACCGGTCTCGTCCAGCCGCATCTTCCATCCCACAGATACCTGGCGACGATCCGCATACCCCGCAACTCCGAACGAAATCCGTGGATTCGGGCGTAAACGCGCGGGAGACTATACCACAGCGGCTCATGCCCCGCACGCTTGCGAAAGCGAATGGAGTGTGTGAACAGTCACGAACGGTGGGTGGCAATGCGGCAGGCGAGAGTGGGGCCCAGAAATAGAACAGGCATCCGGTTTGGCCAAGGCGCGAGTGCTGGGGATGATGTTTTCCAGCCCGCTTTCACCGACTTACGGGGCCTCGGCTTCGGATGCCTGAATTCAAAATACGACGACTGCGCCGATCCGGCAAGAGAGAAAGTTTTCGTGAAAATCAATGGTTTACTGTGGCGGCACCCAATCCACGACCACGTGCCGCTGCGTGCCGAGCAGACCACTCCCGATCTCGACCACATCGTTCGGTTGGAGATACCGCGGCGGCTTGGCCCCATGCCCCACCCCTGCCGGCGTGCCGGTGGCGAGCAGGTCGCCGGGCTGCAGCGACATAAACCGGCTGACATACGCGATCAGCGCAGCGGCTGAGAACAGCATGTCGCTCGTATTCCCGTTCTGCCGGAGCACCGTGTTCACCTTGGTCCAGAGTGGAAGCTGCTGCGGATCGGGCACTTCGTCCGCGGTGACCAGCCACGGTCCGATCGGGGCAAAGCTGTCGCAGCTCTTGCCCTTTGTCGTCGTGCCGCCGCGCTCCATCTGGAACGCCCGCTCCGAGACATCGATCATGAGACAGTACCCCGCGATACAGGCGGCTGCTGCTCCCTCCTCGATATATTGCGCTCCGGTCCCGGTCACAGCGACTACCTCGGCTTCGTAGTCCAACTTCACCGCGTCGGGCGGGCGAAGAATTGCATCGTATGGCCCACTGATCGCGCTGGTGGCCTTGAGGAACACGGTCGGCTCCTTCGGCAAGGGCAGGCCGACCTCTGCGGCGTGGTCCCGGTAGTTGAGGCCGATGCAGACGATTTTGCCGATGCTCGCGATCGGGCAGCCCAGCCGCGGCTTGCCTTTGACCAGGGGCAGTGTGTCCGCTTTGACCTTGCGCAGCCGTTTCAGGGCCGCAGGCCCGAGCACCGTCGGGGTGATGTCTTCCACCACCCCGGATAAATCGCGGAGCTTGCCCTCGTGGTCCACCACTCCCGGCTTCTCTGTCCCGACGCGACCGTAGCGGACGAGTTTCATGGATGCCTCCCGATCAAGGGGAACCGCAGATTACGCAGATTGCGCAGATTCTCTTGAGTTCTCACGGCCCCAGAGCGCATCGCGTAGGCCGGAAGAGCGGGTGAGGCGGCGCGTGACGGCGGCCTCGATGACCGGGGTGGGGGCCCAGATCCGGACGCGCTGCTTGGCTCGGGTCACGGCGGTATAGAGCAATTCGCGGGTGAGGACCGGCGTCAGCTCGGGCGGCAGCACGAGCAGGATCTCATCCGCCTCGGATCCCTGGCTGCGATGCACGGTCATGACGAATGCCGTCTCGTGTTGCGGCAGCCGTGCAGGGGGAAAACGCCGAACCCCCTGCTCGCCGCGGAAGCAGACGCGGCAGCTCCCTCCGGCATCCGTCAGGGCGACCCCGAGATCGCCGTTGAACAGCTTCAGGTTGTAATCGTTCGCGGTTACCAGCACCGGGCAGCCGGTATACCAGCCCGAGGACGGTCGGATCAGGCCGCGCCTGACCAATCCATCCTCGATGCGTTCGTTCAAGAGAGCGACCCCGAACGGCCCGCCGCGATGGGCGGCGAGCATGCGGAACCGATCGAGAGTGCTAAGCGCCGCCTCGGCGCTGTCCGCCGTCAGCAGCGGCGCAAAATCCACCTCGGCACTCAGGCGCTCTGCGAGTTCGCCGCGATGCGCCACGCTATGCCAGACGACATCCGCAGACTCGCCCCGCTCCAGAAATGCCCGGACCTCTTTGCCAGCGCCCTTGTTGATCAGCCGGGCCAGCTGGCCGATGCCACTCGCTGCGCCGAAACGATAGCTGCGGTCCAGCTCGACGATGCAGCGCCGAATGCCTGGCCCGTCGCTTTCGCCCGGTTCCCCCAAGCCGCTCGCCCCGGCGCAGAGATCGCCGAGCACGGCCCCGGCCTCTACCGATGCCAGTTGGTCCTTGTCCCCCAGCAGGATGAGCCGGGCGCGGGGCGGCATGGCGCGAACCAGCTTGGCCATGAGGGCGAGGTCCACCATCGAGGCTTCGTCCACGACGACCACGTCGGCCGGCAACGGGTTATCGCGGTCATGGCGGAAGCGGACCGATCCCGGCTGGTACCCGAGCAGCCGGTGCAGCGTGGCGGCCTCGAGCGGCATGCCCTCGCCGCCGGCCTCATCGAATACGGTGCGATGGGCGCGGATCGCGTCCTGCATCCGGGCCGCAGCCTTGCCGGTTGGCGCGGCCAACTTGATCCGGTCCGCCCGCACACCGAGACTGCACAAGAGTGCCAGGATCCGAACGATCGTGCTGGTCTTCCCGGTTCCCGGGCCGCCGGAAATGATCGTCAACCGCTGGCGCGCTGCGACGGCTGCGGCCAGGCGCTGGCGATCGGGGGGCCCGTCGGCGCCGGGTGGGAAAAAGCGATCCAGGCAGCGGTCGAGTGCTGCCCCATCGACCGCCGGCGGATCGGCGATCCGGGCCAGCAAGTCGCCGGCAAGCGTCTGTTCGTACGACCAGTAGCGGTACAGGTACAGCCGTCCGGCCTCATCGAGAATGAAGGGATGGACGTCGCCCGGCCGCCCCACGATCCCGCTGCGCCACAACGCCATGCACCAGGATTCGAGCGGGGGGGCAACCGGGCCATCCTCCTCACCGTTGAGCGACTGGCCGGCCCAGTCCGCCAGGTTGACGCAGATGTGCCC
>DATJQT010000172.1:0-1659 GCA_035505475.1 Vulcanimicrobiaceae bacterium | reverse complement strand
CTTCAGCGGCGCCGATTGCGTTGCACAGCTATGGCGTGGCCATCGAGCAGATTCGTCTGGAGCGCATCGCGCTGCCTGAAGAGAACGTCACGGCGGTGTTTGAACAGATGCGGGCCGAGCGGCGCCAGTTCGCCGCCAAGTTCCAGGCCGAAGGAGACCGGGAGGCCAGCCGCATCCGCTCGGAGGCGGATCTCGAGGCGGCCCGCATTCAAGCGAAGGGAGCTGAAGAGGAGGCGCGCATCCGCGGCGAGTCGGCGGCGCGAGTCGCGAAGACGTACGCCGATGCCCATCGCATCGACCCGGAACTCTACCGATTCACACGATCCCTCGAGTCCCTCGATAAGCTTGTCACGGGAAGCACGTCGCTGATCCTCCGCACCGACTCCGAGCCATTCTCCCTTCTGGAAAACAAAGGGGGCAAATGAGAAGGACGGGTCCGCCTTCCGAGATCGGCAGGCTCGCCGCGCCAGTCGCCGGCCTACTTGATGCGGGCTGGCGGCGAATGCACTGGTGGGTCGCCGCCATGGCGGTCCTTTACTCCCTGTCCGGAATTACGATCGTCAGGTCCGACGAAGCGGCGGTCGTCCTGCGCTGGGGGCGGCTGGTGGGGGACACACCCGCGTTGCAGCAACATGGCCCGGGGCTGCTGTTCGCCTTTCCGCGGCCAGTGGACCAGGTAGTTCGCGTGCCGATCAAGCACGTGTGGGAGGTGCAGGTGAAGACCCTGGCGAGCACAACCGTCAACGCCGATTCCTCATCCGGCTTGGATCCTCTGACTCAGGGTTACGCGCTTACCGGAGACCAGAACATCGTGCACCTGGATATGGTGGCCCGCTACCGGGTGCGAAATCCAGCCGAGTGGGCATTCTACGGGCCTAAGACCGACATCCTGCGCGTCGAAGTCACCGCCGCGATGGTTCGTTCGCTCGGTGAGATGCCTGTCGACCGTGTGCTCGCCGACGGCCGCAAGCAGCTCATCGCGACGGCCTCGCGCCGCGCGCAGGCTGGACTGGACGCCGCCCACTCTGGTCTTGAGCTGTCCTCGCTCGAACTCACCCGGCTCACGCCTCCGGCCGGGCTGGCGACCGATTTCGACTCCGTCCAGAGCGCCTTCATCGGACTGGAGACGCGAAAAAAAGAGGCCCAGACCTATGCGGAGAACGCCATCCCACAGGCACAGGCCAAGGCGGCCGCGGCGGTGCAGTCCGCAATGGCGGCTGCCGCCTCCGATCTCGCTACCGCCAATGGCGAGACCCAGGCGTTTCTGGCTTTGGATCGGGAGTATCGGGCGCAGCCGGCGGTGGTGCGGGAGCGTCTCTATCGCGACGCCGTGGAACGGGCCATAGGCCGCGCGGGCACGGTCCGGTGGGTGCCTCCTCCAATCGGTGGGAATTACCATGGGTTCCGTATCACCCTGCAGCCCAGCGGATCCCGCCCCAAGACCGGAGACCCGGACGAAGGCGGAGGCGACCCCGAGTGAGCGGCATCGGGTTCCAAGCCACGACCAGCGAGGGAGTACCGGTTGCGCTCGCCCCGGAGGAGCGCCGCCGCATCAGTCTACGGCTCGGTACGGGGCTGGCTGGGATCGGGCTGCTTGGGCTGGGCACAATCCTGGTGAGGCTCGCGCCCGGCCAGTGGCAGGTTGGAGAGCTTTGTCGA
>DATJQT010000171.1:0-1113 GCA_035505475.1 Vulcanimicrobiaceae bacterium | reverse complement strand
GCGCATCGCCGATGTCGATGTCCACATCCACCATAACGGCGAAGGCCAGCAGAATTTCCTCGACCGCATGGGAACCTTCCTCGAGACGCTGGCCACCCGGCATGGCCTGCTCCGCCGCCAGGACGGGCGCATCGTCTTCGGCTTCATCCACGGCAACTGGGCTCTCGACAACTCCCGGCCCGACGGCCTCAATTGCGGCCTGAACAACGAAATCACGCTGCTGCGCGATCTCGGCTGTTATGCCGATTTCACCATGCCCTCCGGCGCCCATCCCACCCAGTCCCGCCTGGTAAACACCATCTACTGGGCCATCGACGATCCCGAACGCCCGCGTTCCTATGACTCGGGCATACCCGTCGAGCCCGGCAGGCCTGGCTCGGGCGATCTTCTGATGATTCCCGGCCCGCTCGGTATCCGCTGGGTCGAGCGGCTCGTTCCCCGCCTCGAAAACGGCGAGATCGCCCAATACGACCTGCCCACGCCCTACCGGGTCAGGCGCTGGCTCGACCTCGCCCCCCGCATCGGCAGCGATATCTTCATCAAGCTGCATGCGCACGGCACCCAGGAGCGCCACTCCAAGGCGCTGCTGCTCGAGGGCGGCCTCGACCGGCTCTTCGAGTTCGTCTCCGCCGAATGCCTCCGCCGCAACCACCAACTGCGCTACGTTTCGACCTGGGAAATGCGGCAGGCGGTCGATCGCGCCGCCTCGGCCTGAGCCCGGCCGGACTTGGCCTGCACCCGTACTGCCCGCGACGGTGCTGCCGTTATGTTGATGGTAGGATTGGGTGAAAGCGAGTCGCCGGCCACCGAAGCAGCCAACCCATAATCATGCCCCTTGTCCTCGCGTTGATCAGCCTGGTGTTCACTTTTCTGTCGCCCGCGGACCTGTTTCCGCAACTGGCGCCCTACCACTTACAGCAAGCCATTCTGTTTCCCGCCATCGGCGCCACCATCGCCTCCATGGCAATGCGGGCCAAAGGGCTCCGCCTGCCGCAGGATGTGCTCATCGTCGGCCTCTGGTTCGCTGTCTGCGTTTCCCTCCTCACCAAGTTCATGCTGCGCGATACGCTCAACGCGTTTATCACTTTCGCGCTTCCCGTCTGCATCTACTTT
>DATJQT010000170.1:0-5879 GCA_035505475.1 Vulcanimicrobiaceae bacterium | reverse complement strand
CAGCGGGCTGCCGCCGGGAATGTCGTTGCACCCGGATCGGATCATCCGCTCGCTCACCGAGCTGCTGGAGGATGTAAAGCGCGCGCGACCATCCCACTGACAGTGGCGGGGAGAGATTCAGGCGGCCGTTAGGAGAGACTCGATTTTTCCCGGCTGCTCAAAAAGGCCCAAGCGCAACGCGGCGCAGCCCTCTTTTTGGTTCGGCGCTTGGCGCTAGGCGCTTAGCCGTGCTCCACCGCAGCGACCTTCACAGGAGAACGCGTATGTTGCCGACCGGCAAGCCCGAAGAAGTGGGAATTGACGGGGTGCGCCTCGCGCGTGCATTCGATCTGCTCCGCGGCTGGGTGGACGACGGCACGTTGCCCGGGGCTGTCGCACTCGTCGCCCGCCGCGGCATCGTTGTCGGGCGCTGTGCGTTCGGCAACGCCGCCAAACCACCGGCACGCCGTCCGATCGGTCCCGACACGCTCTTTGCGGTCGCATCAATTACCAAGCCATTCACAGCGACCGCGATCATGCAGTTGGTAGAAGCGGGCCGCCTCTCGCTCGATCATCCTGTACGAGAGCTGCTCCCTGAATTCGCCGGGCCCGGCACCGAAGCCATCACCCTGCGCCACCTTCTGACCCATACCGCAGGATTACCCGAGTACTGTCCGGACAACGAAGACATCCGCGCACGGCAGCTCGGACTCGAGGCGTTCGTCCGCTCGTACTGTCGAGGCACGCCGACGACGACACCCGGTGAGTCGTGGTCCTACAGCAATTATGGCTTCGGGCTTGCAGGCGAGATCATCGCCCGCGCGACCGGACAGAGTTATCACAGGATCGTTGCCGACGATATCCTTGCTCCTCTGGGAATGCGCAATAGCTTCCTGCTGCCGCCCGAAGCGGTATGGGACCGGATCGCCTGGGTCTGGCTGCCCGACGAGCCCGACACCGACCACCAGCGCTACAACTCGGCTACTTCAGAAAGCTAGGAATCCCCTGGGGTGGTCTCTACACCACCCGGGAAGACCTTGCAGTGTTTGCACAAGCCTTCCTCAATGGCGGCACGTATGGCGACCGGCGGATCCTGAGTCCGGCGAGCGTGCACGAGATGACCCGCAATCAGCTGGCCGCGAATTGCGGTACGGGCGTGACGCGCACCTGGGAGGCGTCGAGCTGGGGCATCGGATGGGACGTGAAAGGCGGCAAGGCGCGCCATAACAGCGGGTCGCTAACGTCCCCACGCACGTTCGGACACACCGGCTCCTCGGGCTCCATGCTCTGGGTTGATCCGGAACGTGCGCTGATCTGCATCATGATCGGGACACGCCTCGCCGAAAGCGGATGGGTGCAGCCGCGCCGTGCGGTCTTTTCGAATGCGGTCATGGCGTCCATCTGCGATTAGCATCCCGGCACCATTGAGAGGGTAAGCGACCGACCAAATTTGTCACACCCGCCAAAAAAACATTCGCCAGCGCCCGCCTTCCGCATCCGCACATCGGCACTATTCGGTAGAAACCTGCACTGCTTGTCATTTCCTGCAACCCTGTGTACCGAGAGGACCCCTGCTCCTCGGTCGGCACGAGAGGTGCTTCTGGGCTCAGGCGGAGATCCAATTCAACTTTTCGAGGAGAGCAGCATGAGTCAGCTACAGCAGGCCTTGGTGCAACTGGAACGGGCGAAGCACTTGATCTGTGATGAAATACAGCAGGACGAGAGCGGCAAGTTCGTCGAAGCGCTAAAGGCGTTGGAGCGAATCAGGCTCCACCTGCTCAGTGAACATCGCCTCGAGTCCCTGCCTCACAGCCTATGACCGGATTCCGGGCCGTAAAGGAATGCGTCCGAAAGCGCAATGCCGCCCGTTGTTGTGCCATAGAAACATCCACAACACTTCCTGGCCAAAGGGTTCTCAGACAGGGTTAAGAAGTAGAATACGGACAACTGGTGAATTTCAATCCGGGAGGCGGGAGCCTCACGGCTCCCGCCTCCCACGCCACCGTACGTGCCGTTCGGCATACGGCGGTTTCCGCCGTGGTGCTCCAGAACTGGTCAGCAGTGCCCGGGACCCTCGAAGCGCCCCGCCGTACCTCGGGGATTCCGTCCCCTACCGCGGGCGGTGGCCCTCCGAAGAGGCTTCTGCGCAAAGTCCAATGGAACCGCGACCGGGAGCCCCGCGACAGGTTCGGCCCTTCACCGTTGTGCGCGCCGGCTCGAATGGCCTCGGCTGACTCCTGGCGGCTCCTCGATCCGCCTTGCGACGAATCTGGCCCGATGGCACGCCTCCAAGTCTCCCAGGGTAAGACGCGTGCCTGTCACCCCATCTCCCCGCCTCATCTACGCCGGGCCGGTCCGGGTGCCATCGGGCTTCAGGTATCATTGCCATCTCGCCCACCTCGCCAGCGCCTCCTATGCGGTGCGTGTGCCTCGAGCCGGGGCTTTGCCTGCGGCTTCCTTCCCACGCCGTCTCGCGGCGATGCAGTTGCCGTTCGGCTAGGGGTTCCTGCCACCCATTTCCCCAGAGGACTTGCCCCTCCTCGTCACGCGCCATGCCTGGCGCACCCAAGAGAAGGGGTTAGGCGATTTGCCTAACCTCTGGGCGCCTGACCGTCACCGTCACCCCACGCGCCGAGTTTGCGCACCAGCGATTCCTTCGCCGTCCTGGGCGTGAATGCCCCCACCCCCTTGTGGCGCTTGCAGCGGGAAGCCGCGCTCGCGCCATCCCTCGATGCCCCCTAACAACGGCCGGACGTGAGTGACGCCGCGCCGCAACAAGGTCAGCGCCGCCCGGGCGCTGCTCGCCTCGTTGGGTCACGTGCAGTAGAGCACGACCTCCCGGTCGCGGGGAAGCTCGAGAGACGCTTGCGCGAGGTCCTCGGCATCCCAGCGAACCGCTCCCGGGATGAGCACCGGATCGGCCGTGAATTCCAGCGCATGGCGCAGGTCCACGATCACGACCGCTTCCCCTGCCTCGAGTTTCCGGTGGAGCTCGTCGGGGCTGATCCGCGCCACCCGCAGGCGCCGCAGGAACCGCTGGCGGACCAAGAGCTTCCAGAGCAGGTAGGTGCCGAGCCCTCCCAGGACCATGGCGAGCAGCCAGGCGCCCATGGTCGCCACCACGGCCGCGAGCCCCTTGAGTTGCTCGCCGAAGAGCATGCCGAGGGCAACGAAGACCCCGGCCCAGAGGAGCGCCCCCACCCCATCGAAGAGCACGAACTGGGCGAGCGGCATCCGGATGATACCCGCCAGGGGCGTGGCGACCGTGCTCAATCCCGGGATGAATTTGGCCGCCAGCAAGGACAGCGTCCCACGGCGCGCGAACATGTCCTGCGTCTGCCGGACGCACGCGTCGGGTTCCAGAGAGATCCGACACAGCAGATGCAGAATCCCCATGCCCTGTCGGCGCCCGAGCCCGTACCACACGGTGTCGCTCACCAGGGCGCCGGCCACGGCGGCCCCGAGGATGAGCCCGACATGCATCCGGCCCGTCGCGGCAAGCGCCCCGGCCGCCAGCAAGACCGGCACCGAAGGGATGGGCACGCCGCCTTGCTCGAGGAGCACCCACGTGAACACGACCGCGTAGCCATGACGGATCAGGAAGTCGAGCGTGCTCTCCACAGTCATGATCGCTCCATTGAAAATATCCGCGCGTTTCCCCACCCGGCCCGCGCCCCATTTCGGCGAACGCGGTCACCCGGTCGCCACGCCTCGAGACCCTCCTGCGATGTCTGCCGAGCCGTTCAATCACTCAAGAGGTGGCCCCCCCAGTGAGGGGAGTTCCTGCGCCGTGAGTCTGGGCGGTTGCGGCTGGCGGCGCTAGCATGCCCTGCCCCTTCTGGGCCATTGGCACCCCCGCCTCGAAGAGTCCCTGCAATCCCTCCCGGACCACCGAGACGCGCGTATAGCCGGCCTGCATCAACCTGAGCGCCACCCGGGCGCTGGAGTCCTCGTCGGGTCAGGTGCAGTAGGCGATCACCTCGCCATCGGGCGCCACGCGCACTTTCAGGGCATCCAGATTGGCCTGCCCGTCGACCCGGAGGGCTCCAGCCACTTGCACAGGGCTGGTCGCGAGGTCCGCCTCTTTCCGGGCATCGATCAGGGTGACGCCCGTTCCCGCTTCCATCCGCGAGCGGACGTCGCCTGGATCAATGCGTGGGACCACGCCGCGCAGCCGCTGGAGGCGATATCTGACCACGTGCCGGACAGCCACGAAGAGCAGCACCAGTCCCAAGCTGCTCATCAGCCCCGCCCCCAGCCAGAGGTGGAATCTGCTGGATCCACTGGCGGACTGCGCTCGCATCCGCGCCTCGGCACCCAGCCGCCCCACATCCACGAACCCCGGCTGAAGCCGTTCGGACGCCTCGACGTCCTGGATGGTCCGCGCATAGTCCCCTCGGAAGAAGCCATGCACGGCACGGGCCCAGGCAGCAGCGAAGGGGCTATCCGTTGAGGGGGCCAGGCCGATCTTGTTTGCAAACTCGTGAACGGTCTCCACCGGGATCAGGAAGTTGAATCCCTGAATGGATTGATCGCCCTCGAGGGTCGTGGAAATGAACGTGGCCACCCCGACCGCCTCGCCGTGGGCATTGAAGGCGGGGCCGCCGCTGTTCCCCCAGGTGATGGCTGCATCCGTCTGGATGACCCGACGGTTGGTGATGTCAGTCTTGAACCCGGATACCCGACCGACCGTCACCGAGGCGTCGAGGGCCGACTGCTTGCTCAGAAAATCGTGGTTGAGCACGACACCGGGATAGCCGATCACGAAGAGGGGCTCGCCGACCAACAAACCCAGGCTGTTCGGCGCCAGCGGCACGACAGGAAGCCCGGTCGCGGCGATCTTGAGCAGGGCGATGTCTTTCCCGGAGCGTTCCATCGGTCCCATGTCTTGGCTGGCCGTCTGTTTGGAGCCCGCATCGGGATTGATGGCGGGGCTATAGACCAGAACCTGCGCCGGGTAGATCTGGCCGTTGGAGAGGTGGACTTGCAGCTCCGCGGTCAACCGGATCCCCTGGCGATTCCGGGGATCGGCGGCAATGGCGGCGAGCCGGGCTTTCCGGACCCCATCGGGTAGCATGGCCACGCCGGGCCCGCAGGCCTTTTGGGCGGCAGCCTGGACGAAACCGTCCACGAGCGTTGGGTCGTTCTTCTTCCTATACGAAGCGGCGACCACGTGCCCGTTCGTCGCCACGTAGCCATCCGGATGGACCACGAACCCACTGCCGGTCTCATAGTACGGATCGGGCCGGACGACCTGCACCGGCCCGGCCCCGCAGCGGATGGTCACCTCGGCGTTCACCTGACTGCTGATCAACACCACGGCCGGCCGGACCAGCAAAATGCTGGCTTCGAGTTCCGCATCGCCGGCGCCGCGACCAGACCCCGCCCAGGCGGGGAGTGCAGAGAAGAGCGCGACCAGCAGCAGCATTGGTCCGCGAGAGCCGAGAGCCATACGCGCCTAGCTCCTACCCAACAATTCCTTGGCCACGGCGGTCACCCGGTCCGGCTCGAATCCGAACTTCCGCTGCAGCGCCTTGAGCGGCGCCGAGGCCCCGAACGTCCTCATCCCGATCACGCGGCCGGCGTCCCCGACGTACCGCTCCCAGCCGAGCGTCGACGCCTGCTCGATCGCGACGCGGGCCTTGACGGTGGGCGGCAGCACGCGGTCCCGGTACGCCGGCGGCTGCTGGTCGAAGAGCTCCCAGGACGGCATCGAGACGACCCGCGAACGGATCCCCTCGGCCCGGAGGGTCTCGTGTGCCCTCACCGCGAGACTGACCTCGCTGCCCGAGGCGATCAGGATCACCTCAGGGAGGCTGCCGGGGGCATCGGCCAGCACGTAGGCGCCCTGCGCCACCCCCGTCGCCGAGGCGTAGCGGGTGCGATCCAGGGTCGGCAGG
>DATJQT010000169.1:0-10274 GCA_035505475.1 Vulcanimicrobiaceae bacterium | reverse complement strand
TTTGGGGACAAGTGGCTAGGCGGTGTCACGTATGTTCCCGTCCTTGAGGAACTTCATCGGCGCAAGGCGGTGGTGTTCGGGCATCCCACGGTCCGTGGTGTTGCCGGACTGTGCTTACACACGGCTCGCCGGCGCCTCCACATAACTCACCCCCCGGGGGCCGGGCGGGCTCGTGTGGGCGCCTACTCCAGTGTGGTCGACAGCTCCTCGACTTTTCCATCACGGAGCACCTTCATCTGCAGGGTGTCTCCGGGCTTGAGGGCCGCCAGGTAGTTCCGGATGGCCTCCCGGTTCTTGGGGCTGACCTCGATCCCGCCCAAGGCGAGGACGGTGTCCCCGCCTACGGGGATCGTCTCGTCCTTGTACGTGATCTTTCCCTGGGCCGGCTTGAGCTGCAGCTTGGCCCCCGGGGAGTGCGGGGCAACCTTCTGGACCACGGCGCCCACGGGCTGCGGGAGATTGAAGAGCTTGGCAAACTCGCCCTGGAGGAAGTAGAACTCGACGCCGCTCCAGAAGCCCCGCCCCTCCACGAGGAGTTTCTTGGCGCTGTTCGACGTAATCGCGAAGCCGAGCCCCTCCGAGCCGCCCCCCGTGGTCAGGATGTGCGAGACGATCCCGACGACCTCCCCTTGCATATTGAGCAGGGGGCCGCCGGAGTTGCCGGGGTTGATGGCGGCGTCGGTCTGGAACAGCTCCCCTCGCTCGAAGCCGCCGTACAGCGTCTTGGCATCCCGCCGGCCGCTCAGGATCCCCGCGGTCAGTGTGGAACTGATCCCCATGGGGGCG
Organism: Vulcanimicrobiaceae bacterium; assembly: GCA_035505475.1. Classification (GTDB taxonomy): domain Bacteria; phylum Methylomirabilota; class Methylomirabilia; order Methylomirabilales; family 2-02-FULL-66-22; genus 2-02-FULL-66-22. Next base: position 9,488 of record DATJQT010000169.1, on the reverse strand, counting down.
CCGATCACGAGGACCGGGTCGCCGATCTCCACGGTGTCCGAGTCGGCCAGGGGGGCAATGACCGGGCTCGGCGGGAGTGTGCTGACCTGGATGAGGGCCACGTCCAACGTGGACTCGGAACGGACCACCTTGGCCGGGACCTTCTCGCCGCCGGCAAACTCCACCTCTACCTCCTCCGCCGTCTATACCACGTGGGCAGCGATCAGGATGGATCCCTTCGTGTCCACCAGGACGCCAGACCCCACCTGCCCGGGTACGTGGATCACGACGACCGCATCCCGAACCCGCTTGAAGACATCGCGCGCCGACTGCGCGTCCGCAATGCCGACGCTTCCGAAGACCCCAATGAGCGCGATTGCGAGTACTCGCCATTTTTGCATGGACCAGCCCCCTCCCTCCATCTGTCTACAGCGGCATCTGTGCCACTCGAGCATACTCGGAAGCGTTATGTTGATGAAGAACGCTCCGCCAGGCAAGGCGAAACGGCTGGGTGGTGCTACGACCTTCCCGGTCGTACCGCGGGTTGATACTCACTCCATCACTTTCCAGGCTCGCCCGAGCTTCACACACATTTGCGGCCGCGCAGCCACCCGTCGCCATCTACACCAGGTGCAGGGATGCTGATAGTCGCATGGTGATGAACACAGCCCCCCGAGCATCGCTGCGATCTGCGCAGTCTAGCCGGCCGCGCGTCCGGCTAGTACTACTACTTAACGTAGTAGTACTAGGGTACGCGTGCCCGACCCCGAGTGTTTCGGAGTGGGGATCGCTTCACGTTATCGTAAGACTTCTTCAGGCTTCTTCACCGCGATGGGCGGCATCTCGCAGCGGGGGGACCGGCAGGATGAGGGAAACATTCCGTCGGGCGCATCGTCACTCTGCATTCTCGTGCATCACTGGCCGCTCTCGAGCGTCGCGCCGTTCCAACCCCCACCCAGCGCTTTGATCAGCAGGACGGTCGCGTTCATCCGGCGTCCGTAGATGTCGATGGCTGTGCGCTCATCCGAGAGGACCAGCGCCTGGGTGACGACCACGTCGAGATAGCTCAGGGTGCCCGCCCGGTACTGATTCAACAGCACAGTCAGCGCTTGCTGCGCCGCCGCGACCGCCTCGTCCTGGAGCGTCGCCTCCCCGGCGAGGATACGCACGGCCGCCAGGTTGTCTTCGACGTCCTGAAACGCCGTCAGGGTGGTTTGCCGATACGCCGCCACCGTGGCGTCGTAGGCGGCCCACGCCTCTGCGGTGACGGCCTTGCGCAAGCCGCCCTCGAAGACCGTCTCGGAGAGCGCCGCGCCCAGCGACCAGACCAGGCCGGGCCAGTTCCCGAGCCCCGTGGAAAGCGCTCCCACCGTGCCGCTCAGGGTCAGATTCGGATAGAAGGCCGCTTCCGCCACGCCGATCTGCGCGTTTGCCGCTGCGGCACGCCGTTCCGCCCCGGCAATGTCGGGACGCCGCTCCAGGAGCTCGGATGGGACTCCGACAGGAATGGCGGGCGGTGCCATGGTAAGAGGGGAGACCGGGAGGGAAAAGGTGGAGGCCGGCTCGCCGATCAGGACCGCAATCGCGTGTTCGAGTTGGGCGCGCTGGACGCCCACGTCCACCAACTGGGCCTGGGTGTTCTTGAGCTGGGTCTCGGCAAGAGCGACGTCGCCGCGCGAGGCCACGCCTACGGCATACCGGTTCTGGGTTAGGGTCAGCGACCGCTGATAGGTCGCGACAGTGTCGGTCAGCAGCTTCGCCTCGGCATCCAAGACGCGGAGCGCAAAATAGCTCTGGGCCAGCGTGGCCTGGGCGGTCAGCCGGACGGTTTCGAGGTCCGCCACCGTGGCCTGGGCGGTCGCCCGCTGGGACTCCACGCTCCGCCGCACTCGCCCCCACAGGTCCGGCTCCCACGAGGCGGCCAGCGGGATGGTATATCCCGCGCCCCGCGCGAACCGGGCGCTGGACCCGCTGCCCGTGGCGGCGCGCGCCCCGACGACATTGGCGCCCACCGACAAGGTCGGGAAGTAGCTGGCGCGGGCGGCCTGGATGGCGGCCTGCGCCTGGCGGACCTGGGCTTCCGCCGCGGCGATGTTCTGATTGCCAATGTTGACCTGTTCTTCAAGTGCATTGAGGCGCGCATCCTGGAAGAGTTCCCACCAGGCGCCCCGCAGTGTGTCGTCCTGCGGCTGTGCCACCTTCCATCCCGCCAGCTCCTTATAGGCCGGGGGCGTAATGGCGATCGGTCGCTGGTAATTCGGCCCGACGGTACAGGCACTGACGATCAGGGAGGTCGCAGTCAGGACCGCGGCGATTCTCCGCCTCCACACGTGCTTTCCTGCTGACGTCGCCACCGCCTGCGCTTCGCCTTTCATACGCCGGCCGATCCGACCACGGTGCCCGGCGCGGCCTGTGGTCTCCCGCGCAGCGCGTTCAGCCACAACCGGAACCGGTCGAGGTAGAGATAGATCACCGGCGTCGTGTAGAGGGTGAGCATCTGGCTCACGATCAGACCACCGACGATGGAGATTCCTAGCGGCCGTCGGAGCTCCGCGCCCACGCCGGTGCCGAGGGCGAGGGGAAGCGCTCCGAGGAGGGCCGCCAAGGTGGTCATCATGATGGGCCGGAAGCGGAGCAAGCAGGCCTGGTAAATGGCCTCTCGCGGCGGCTTGCCTTCGCTCCGTTCGGCCTCCAAGGCGAAGTCGATCATCATGATGGCGTTCTTCTTCACAATGCCGATCAACAGAATGATGCCGATCAAGGCAATGACGGTGAGGTCGGTCTGGCAAAGCAGCAGCGCCAACAGGGCCCCCACACCGGCTGAGGGGAGGGTGGAGAGAATCGTGATGGGATGGACATAGCTTTCGTAGAGCACCCCGAGCACGATATAGACGGCGATGAGCGCCGCCACGATGAGGACTGGCTCGTTGGCGAGAGAGGCTTGAAAGGCTTGTGCGGTGCCCTGGAAGCTCCCGCGGATGCTCGCCGGTAGCCCCAGTTGCCGGGTACCCGCCTGAATGGCCTGTACCGCTTGGCCCAGGCTCACCCCCGGGGCGAGGTTGAAGGAGATGGTCACTGCCGGAAACTGGCTCTGGTGGTTGATGGACAGGGTCGTCGCCGAAGGGGTGTACTGAGTGAAGGCGCTCAACGGAACGACGCTCCCGGTGGCCGATTTGACGTACACATCACGGAGCGTCTCCGGCCGCTGCCAGTACTGAGGCGCCACTTCCATGACCACGTGATATTGATTCAGCGGCGTATAGGTGATGGCCACTTGCCGCTGGCCGAAGGCGTCGTAGAGGGTGTTGTCGAGTAGTTGCGCACTGATGCCGAGCCGGGAAGCCGTCGGGCGGTCGACCGTGAGGGACGCCTGCAGGCCCTTGTCCTGCTGATCGCTGCTCACGTCGCGGAGCTCGCGGAGGCTCCGGAGCTGCTGCTCCACCTGCGGCGCCCAGCGCGCCAGCTCCGTCACGTTCTCGCCCTGCAACGTGTACTGGTATTGGGCGTTGCTCATCCGCCCGCCGACCCGCAGATCCTGGACAGCTTGGAGGAACGTCGGCGCACCCGGCACCGCACTCAGCTTCCCGCGGAGACGGGCGATCACCTGATCCGCGGTGGCTGTGCGCTGTTCTTGCGGCTTCAGCGCGATGAACATCCGGGCGGTATTCGTGGTGGCGCCGCCCCCGCCGCTCCCGCCGGTGAATCCCGCCACCTGATCGACGGCAGGGTCGGCGGCGATGATCCGCACCACCTGGACGAGTTTCTCTCGCATGGCTTGAAACGAAATGTCTTGCGCCCCTTGGATAGCGCCACTCAGGCGGCCGGTGTCCTGCTGCGGAAAGAACCCCTTCGGCACGATCGCAAAGAGGTACAGGTTGACGGCCACGGTCAGCAGTGTGAGGAGCAGCATGACCGGCCCGTGGCGAAGCGCCCAGGAAACGCTGCGGTCATACCCGTGCAGCATCCCGTCGAAGATTCGCTCGCTGACCCGGTAGAAGCGGCCATGCTTTCGTCCGTGTTCCGATCGCAAGAGGCGGGCGCACATCATCGGCGTGGTCGTGAGCGAGATCAACAGGGAAACGGCGATCGCGACGGACAGCACAACCGCGAATTCCCGGAAGAGTCGGCCGACGATTCCCCCCATCAACAGGATCGGCGTGAACACGGCGATCAGGGAGAGACTCATCGAGACGACTGTGAAGGAGATCTCTCGCGCGCCCTTCAGGGCGGCGGCGAACGGTGAAAGTCCCTCTTCGATGTAGCGGGAAACATTTTCGAGCACCACGATAGCGTCATCGACGACGAATCCGGTGGCGATGGTGAGCGCCATCAACGAGAGGTTGTCGAGGCTGTAGCCGAACAGGTACATGACGGCGAAGGTGCTGACGAGCGACACCGGGACGGCCACGCCGGGGATGAGGGTGGCGCGGAGGTTCCGCAGGAAGGCAAAGACCACCAACACGACGAGGACGATCGAGAACAGGAGCGTGCGTTCAACATCGCGTAGGGAGGCGCGGATCGGCGGGGTGCGGTCGAGCGTGACCGCCAGGGTCACCCCGCCGGGGAGGGCCGCCTGGAGCTGCGGGAGCACCTCGCGCACGCGATCGACAGTCTCGATGATATTCGCGCCGGGTTGCCGGAACACGATGATCATCACTGCCGGCTTGCCGTTCACGAGGCCGGTGGCGCGCAGGTCCTCCACCGAATCTTCCACGTCGGCCACGTCGGACAGCCGCACGGCATTGCCGTTTCGGTAGGCGACGATCAGCGGCCGGTATTCCGCCGCCAGGCTGAGCTGGTCGTTGGTCTGGATTTCCCAGGTCCGGTCACCGGTCGTGAGCTGGCCCTTGGGCCGATTCACGTTGGTGCTGGCGAGCACCGCCCGGACGTCTTCTAACCCGATGCCGTACTTGCTCAACGCCGTCGGGTTGACGTCCACGCGGACCGCAGGCAACGCGCCGCCCCCCACGAAGACTTGCCCGACCCCCTCGACCTGGGCAAGCTTCTGCTGCAGGATGGTCGAGGCGGCATCGTACATACGGGCCCGGCTGACGGTCTCGGACGTCAGCGACAGGATCAGGATCGGCGCATCCGCGGGGTTCACCTTCCGGTAGGTCGGATTGCTCGGCAGGTTTGCTGGTAGATAGCCGCGTGCCGCGTTGATGGCCGCTTGGACGTCGCGGGCCGCACCGTTGATGTCACGATCGAGATCGAACTGCAGGACGATGCTAGTCGTCCCGCGATAGCTAGTGGAGGTCATCTCGGTGACACCCGCAATCCGTCCAAACTGCCGCTCGAGCGGGCTGGCCACCGAGCTCGCCATCGTTTCCGGGTCGGCCCCCGGGAGAGTTGCCGAGACCGCGATGGTCGGAAAATCCACCTCGGGGAGCGCCGAAACTGGCAACAGGCGAAACGCCACGGCGCCTGTGAGAATCAGGCCGATGGTGAGCAGGGTCGCCGCGACCGGGCGGCGGATGAATATCCCGGAGAGGTTCATACCGGACTCGAGGCGTTCGCCTGGACGGTGCCGGAGTGGATCCGTTTTGCCAATCGATCGAACGCAAGATAGACCACCGGTGTCGTGTAGAGCGTGAGCAACTGACTGACCAAGAGGCCCCCGACAATGGAGATCCCCAGCGGCCGGCGGAGCTCCGACCCGACCCCAGTCCCGAGCGCCAGGGGCAAGGCACCGAGCAGCGCTGCCATGGTGGTCATCATGATCGGCCGGAAACGGAGCAGGCAGGCCTGGTAGATGGCCTCGGCCGCGGGTTTCGCCTCGCGCCGCTCCGCGTCCAGGGCAAAGTCGATCATCATGATGGCGTTCTTCTTGACGATGCCGATCAGGAGAATGATGCCGATCAGGGCGATCACGCTGAAGTCGGTCCGGCACACCAGCAAGGCGAGGAGCGCGCCGACTCCGGCAGAGGGCAGCGTGGACAGGATCGTGATGGGGTGGATATAGCTCTCGTAGAGCACCCCCAGGACGATGTACACAGCAATCAGAGCGGCGAGGATGAGGAGCGGCTCGTTGGCCAGGGAAGCCCGGAATGCCTCGGCGGTGCCCTGGAAGCTCCCCCGGATGCTGGCCGGCAGCCCCAGCTCACGGGTGCTCGCCTCGATCGCCTGCACGGCCTGGCCGAGGCTGGCGCCAGGGGCGAGGTTGAAGGACAGGGTGACGGCCGGGAATTGCCCCTGGTGGTTGATGGACAGAGGGGCGGTGGACTCGCCAACGCTCGTGACCGCCCCCAGCGGGACGGGCGTATTCCCCGCGCCGCGCAGGTAGATGTCGTGCAGCCCCCGCGGGTGTTGCTGGAATTCGGGCTTGACCTCCAGGATCACCCGATACTGGTTGAGCTGCGTGAAGATCGTCGAGATCTGCCGCTGGCCGAACGCGTCATAGAGGGTGTCGTCGATCACCTGCGGCGTGATGCCGAGCCGTGATGCCGTGGCGCGATCGATCGTGACGGATGCTTGCAAACCGCGGTCCTGCTGATCGCTGCTCACGTCCACGATGCCCGGCAGCGTCGCAAGCCGCTCCACCATGCGGGGCGTCCACTGGCTCAGCTCCGCCGCATCCGGATCTTCGAGGCTGTACTGATACTGGGTGCGGCTGACCCGATCCTCGACGGTCAAGTCCTGGACGGGCTGGAGATACAGCATGATCCCCTGCGCAGAAGCCAGGCGCGGCTGCAAGCGCCGGATGACCTCGCTGGCGCTGATCTTCCGCTCGGCCAAGGGCTTCAGGTTGATCAGGATACGCCCGCTGTTCAGGGTGGTGTTGGTACCGTCCACGCCGATGAAGGAGGAAAGGCTGGCGACCGCCGGATCCTGCAGGATCACGCCGGCGAGGGCCTGCTGCTGCTGGGCCATGGCGGGGAAAGACACCGATTGCGGCGCCTCCGAGATGCCCAGGATGAGTCCGGTGTCCTGAACCGGGAAAAAGCCCTTGGGCACGATCAGGAACAGCCAGAGCGTGAGGAGGAGGGTGCCGACCGCCACGACGAGCGTCGCGCCCTGCCGCTCCAAGACCCAGCGCAACGTGACCCCATACCCGGCAATGGTGCGATCGAACAGTCGCTGCGAGATTCGATAGAAGCGGCCCTGCTGCGCCTCCGGAGTATGCTTGAGCAGCCGGGCACACATCATCGGCGTCAAGGTCAGGGACACCACGGCGGAGATGAGGATCGTCACGCCCAGGGTGACCGCGAATTCCCGGAACAGCCGGCCGACCACGTCGCCCATGAACAATAGGGGGATGAGCACGGCGATGAGGGAGATCGTCAGGGACAAGATGGTGAACCCGATCTGTGCCGAACCCTTGAGGGCGGCGACCAACGGGCGATCGCCTTCCTCGATGTAACGGGCGATGTTTTCGATCATGACGATCGCGTCATCGACCACGAACCCCGTCGAGATGGTGAGGGCCATCATCGACAGGTTGTTCAAACTGAAGCCCAGGAGGTACATCACCCCGAAGGTCCCGACCAAGGAGAGCGGCACGGCCACGGCCGGGATGGTTGTGGCGGAGAGGTTCCGGAGGAACAGGAAGATTACCAGGACAACCAAGGCGACTGCCAACAGCAGCTCGAACTGCACGTCCTGCACCGACGCCCGGATGGTCGTCGTGCGATCGGTCAGGACCGAGACATTCACGGCAGGCGGCAGCGAGCTTTCGAGCTGGGGCAGCAGCTGCTTGATGCGGTCCACGACCTCGATGACATTGGCCCCAGGTTGCCGCTGAATGTTGACCACCACGGCCGGGGTCTCGTTCATCCAGGCGGCCTGCTTGACGTTCTCCGCATCGTCCACGACCTGGGCCACATCGGCGAGGTGCACCGGCGCGCCGTTTTTGTAGGCGATGATCAGCGGGCGGTACTCGGCGCTCGACACGAGCTGGTCGTTGGCGCCGATCACGTAGGCCTGGCGCGGCCCGTCGAAGCTGCCCTTGGCCAGATCCACATTGGCGGTGGCGATGGCGGCCCGCACGTCCTCGAGCGTCAGCCCGTAGCTGCTCAGGGCGGTCGGATTGACCTGGATGCGCACGGCGGGCCGCTGCCCCCCGCTGATGCTGACGAGGCCCACGCCGGGCAATTGCGCAATCTTCTGGGCGAAGCGGGTGTCGGCGAGGTCCTCGACCTGCGGCAGGGGCATCGATTGGGAGGTCAGGGCCAAGGTGAGGATCGGGGCGTCGGCGGGATTCACCTTGCTGTACACCGGTGGGTTGGGCAGGTCGCGCGGCAGGAAGGTGAAGGAGGCATTGATCGCCGCCTGCACTTCCTGCTCGGCGATGTCGAGGTTAAGGTCCAGGCTGAACTGCAGGATGATGAGAGAGCTGCCCCCGGAGCTGGTGGACATCATCTGCTTCAGGCCGGGCATCTGGCCGAACTGTCGCTCGAGGGGGGCCGTCACCGCGGAGGCCATGACGACGGGACTCGCCCCAGGATAGAACGTGAGGACCTGGATGGTCGGGTAATCCACTTGCGGCAGGGCGGCGACCGGCAGCTGGCGGTACCCCACGAATCCTGCCAAGAGGATGGCGACCATCAAGAGGGCAGTGGCGACTGGCCGCCGAATGAAGAGATCCGAGACGTTCATCGACTGTTCTGCTGTGGACGCGGCGCTCCTGCGTTCCCTGGGGCCGGCGCGTTCGGGGGTGGGGCCGCGCGGGTACTGCCCGGCGGGGTCGTTTGCGGGTTCCGCTCTTGTAGCTCGACCTTCGCCCCTTCGCGCAGCCGCTCCGCGCCCTCCACCACGACCAGCTCATCCTGCTTGACGCCTTTCGCGATCTCCGTCTGATCGCCTTCGCTCGGCCCGAGCGTTACCGCGCGCATGGTGGCGGTCCGGTCGGGGTTGACGACATAGACGAAGGCGCCCTGTGGGCTGCGCTGAATGGCCGCGGTCGGTACGACGACCACGCCGCGCCGGACATCCAGCAGCAGGCGGGCATTGACGAACTGGCTGGGGAACAGGGCGCCCTCGGCATTGGGGAAGGTCGCCTTCAGCCGGACGGTGCCGGTAGTCGGATCAATGACATTATCGACGGTGAGCAGCGTGCCGCTTGCGAGGCGGTGTTGCTGATCGCGATCCCAAGCGTCGACGGGCACTCGGGTGCCGGCGTTCAGTTTCGCCAGGACCTGGGGGAGGTTGTCCTCGGGGAGGGTGAACAGAACGCTGATCGGGTCCATCTGGGTGATCACGACAAGACCGTTTGCGTCGGTGGCGTGCACGATGTTGCCCGGATCGACCAGGCGCAGGCCGACGCGCCCGGCAATCGGAGCGGTAATGCGGCAGTAGACGAGCTGCAGCTTGGCATTATCGATCGCGCCCTGGTCCACCTTGATCGCCCCGTCGTACTGCCGGACCAGGCTTTCCTGCGTGTCCACCTGCTGCTTGGCGATCGAGTCCTGCTGGAGCAATACCTGAAAGCGCTCCAGGTCGAGCCTGGCGTTGACGAGCAGCGCCTGGTCGCGCGCCATCTGGCCTTCGGCCTGCGTCAGTTGGACCTCGAA
>DATJQT010000168.1:0-7326 GCA_035505475.1 Vulcanimicrobiaceae bacterium | reverse complement strand
GGATCCGGCGCCAGGTGAGCTGCTCGGATTGCGCCCAAGTGTTTCCTCGTCGCAGGTATTCGCCATCATGCGTGCTCAGCTGCGGCTTATGGGAGCCGCTCACATCGGGTATCGAGCACGCCAATCGGTGTTGCGGGCTTTCTTCAAGGTAGTGTCGTCGGTCTACTCCACCGTCGACGACGCCGGACAGCGTGCAATCGTGCAGGATTTCATGCCTGAGTATCTCGTAGACGCTGCCCCTATCCCGCTGCAAACCGCGAAGCAGCTGTGCGCGCTCGCCGAGGCCGGGATATTGACCGTGTCATCCGGTTTCGCCGGACTTCTTTGCACCGCTGACGGCCGTCCGGTTGTCGACGTTATGGGAGACGGATTAGAGCGTAAGCAAATTCAGGTTGATCAAGTGGTGAATGCGATCGGGCGGTCCCGTTCCAATCCAGCCGCTGAGCAGCCGATCCTGCGCGCCGCGATCAACGCGGGCGTAGCATCGGTTCACCCGTTGGGCGGTCTGCGCGTCGACACAGCCACTGGGCTGCTAAAGGACCGGCGCGGCGCTCCGGTGCCCAATGCTGCGGCGCTTGGACCGCTGCTGACCGGGTCCTACTTAGGCGCCAGTTCGGTGTATGCTTCGACTAAGTTTTCGCGCCTGCTTTGTCATGCGTGGCTGGGTGGCGATGCCTGAACGTCTTCCAGTTAGGGCTGGCCTCTGCTCGGTGGCTAAGAGCCTCGCTTTCGACGCGGCGGCTCTCATCCTGGCCGTCGTTCGGGCGACTGGGACCCGGCGGTTGCCATACGTGCGCGAATACGCGCGGATCTCTGCACGCCGGTACGGCCCATCGCAGCGGCGCATTCTTCGAGATGCGGTGACTGCCGCCCGAGGCGTGGGGCTGCGCGATGTCAGTCGCCACACCGTGCGGCGCCGAATCGATGACTACCTTTGGGCTACGCCAGCGTCGGAGCGACATGCGCTAGGGCATGAGTACATTCACCTCGCCGATATCCCGCTCGGCGCCAAGGTGGTTTCGACCCAACACGGGGTCGCCGTTCGGGACGCGTTCGACCACGCCGAAGTGATGCTATGTTTCGCAGGATCGTGGGGGATGCAGGCCGGTATCCGCGATGAGCCGTTCCGCGGGCAGTTGCTGGATTTCGCCGCAATAGCCCCCCGCTACCTGGCGTCGATGTCTGCGACCTCTCGCAAGGTCGCCGCGGGATTGGGTATCTCGGCAGTGTACACCGTCGTTGTGCCACTCGTGGACCACCGAGAGCGCAAGCTGGCCGAGTTCGCCTTGGCGGCGGACCCTAACTTTATTCATCCGGTGTTGCGGCCGGCGGCGAGCGACTGTGCGCACGAGATCGTTCGCAGAGCGCGAGCGGGGACGCTGCCACGGCGGATCGTACTGTTTTCATTCAGTTTTGGTGCTGCGGTCGCAGAGCAGTTCCTGTCCACGCTGTCGATGCACTTGCGCCGCAGTGACCTAGTACCGGAAGTCATAAGAGAGGTCCGGCAAGCAGTGCTGCTAGTTGCCGTCGCCCCGAACACTGCCTGCGCACCGTCAGGCTGGGCACAGGTGGTTCGCCTTCGCTCGCCGCTCGACATGGTGGTGCTGGGTTGCCGACGCTGGGGGCTGCTTAGCACCGTGCACACGGACCATGCCGCCCTTGGGTTGCGCTTACACGATCGCATCGCCCTGTGCCTCGGTGAGGTGCCACCGGCATTATCCGTGGCAACAATCAGTTCAGTGCCATCCGTGCGTCAATTCAACTGTGCGGTGCCGGGTGGTCTACACGTGGTTGGGCGGAAATGGCCCCAACGAGTGTATGAGGAGACGTTCGACGGCCACGACCTTCGGGCATATCTGCCAGTTCTCACGTCGCGGTTGTTCGCCGCCGAGGTATCGGGCAGGCCGGCTTCATCGAACGGCAGCGCATGAGTAGTGCCATGTTCCATGGCGTCACGGTATTGAACGGGGCCCTAGAATCCGAACGTGTCTACCTGACCGAGGTTTTCGATGACGCGCTTGTTTCGTCTTCCAACTCCGGACGTCTCGTTCCCGACTTCAAAATGACAGGAGATGAGCTGATCTTTACAAGACTATTTGATCTGCATCTCAGGCACGAGATCGAGCAGCGGCTACCACTCTTGCAATTGGTGAACGCCCGTACAGCCCTAGTGAGGGTGGGCAGCAGGGCCAGGCTACGCGACCTGCCCAGCGATCTCTCCTCCGGTGGCGCTTTCTTTCGCGTCGGGACACCCGCGGAGCCCGATCAATGTGCGGTGATGACGGCCGACGGCTCCACTACTGAAGTACAAGTTCAAATAGGGGATGTTGTATTCTTTGTGCCCGGCACCGACGTAGTCTTTGGCTCCGGCGGGAACTATTTCATATTGGTAGGCAACAACCGCGTCGCAGGACATGCGTCGTGACCGGCACGCCAGGCTCCGTCTGTGAGATTCGTTTCCTTGGCCGGGTCGCCCACATTCACGGCATCCCTCGCGATACCGGGGTGCTTGCCGTGCGTGCTGTACTCGGCTCTTACATGTCCGTCAGCACCACGGCGACCACCATGCCGGATGTGGTCGTCCATCAGGCGCTCACATCATCGGCCGAACTCGACCGGCTCGAGAAGGAAATCAGCCGGCGCGACGGGCGATATGTGGCACTGGAACGACGGCGCACGGGGATGCTCACTGAATCCGACGGCGGCAATCGGTGGTTGGTGGATAGCGAAGGACGCTTCGCCTACCTATCTGTTCCCGTCCAATCGACGGTCACCGTCTTCGGTTGTCATGCCGCCGAGTTGCTTTGGGAAACAATACGGTTAACTCGTACCCTGCTGGTGTCAACACTCGTGGCTGTCGACGGGTTCGTCCCCGTACACGCTTCGGCGGTCGAACTGGACGGGCGAGCAGTTATTTTCACCGGAAGGTCGGGCTCTGGTAAGAGCACTCTCGCGGTCGGCGCAGTGAAATACCTTGGAGCGAACCTGATCGCGAACGACTTGGTCCTACTAGGCCTACACGGCGGGGATCTCGTTGTCGCCGGAATCCCGCTACAGGTCCGGCTGGCGGCGGGAACAGTGCAAAGCCTGGAGTTGCTTGATCGTATCGATCCGTACACCGATTTCGCGCCGTTCGTGGACGCTGCCGACTGGTCGGAGCGATCGAAGAAGATTGAGGTTTCTCCGGAGACTTTGATGTCATGGTTTGGCCGGCGGGTTCGCCCAATGGCGGAACTGGGCACAATAATTTTCGCACGTCTCGCCGACGGGCCAGACGTGACAGTTAAGGACATCCCCGCCGCTTCAATTAGCGAACGGCTAGAAGCGACTATTACCCGCTATGACCCGGCATGGCCTTCTTGGACAGGCATCGGCTACGATTCGCCCGCACCGCTTAACGATGCCCATTGCCGCACCGTCAACAGAATTGCCTCTACCCCTGCGCTGGAATTGTTCGGTGCACGAGCTGCCGATCTAGCGCTGTGCGTGCTCGCCGATCGGCTCGCACAGCAGCGCGACTTGTTCAGCCGTCTGCACAACATCCTTGCCGCCTTGCGGCGAGCTCACCCTATTCGCCCATCACCATAATTGGCACACATGCCTGAGACCGCACGTTCCAAAGCGTGCGCAGGTATGGCCAATGGGGGGCAAGCCCGCCCGCTAATTGTGCGACTTGACGATCGGACTGCCACCGCTCCGAGTCCATGCGCTGGCCGACGTGGCCGGCACAATTCTGTTTTCTATAGTACTACCGGGGCTTCGCCCCAACCCGTGGAAGCGTGCCAGCGGTGGGCCTCGGTGAGCTGGGGGCTCCGGCTGGGACGTAATCGGTGGCATGCTGATGCCGCCAGAATGTGTGATCGCTGCCTATGAGCGGTTGAGGGACCCGGGATTTGGGTCCTCGTCCCGAACCGGAGCCTGTAATGACGCTACCCCGCACCGCCGCCGATGTCTTGTCCAAGCATGTGGTGTTCGAGTTGGAGTCGGTCGATCGGATGCGGCTCAACGTGCGCCAGCCGCGGCTGCAGTACGGGGCAGGGGTGTGGAACTTCTTTGTCCGCCACCGCGGCTGGCGGTTCGCCTCGACGGCGTTGATGGCGCCGATGACAGAGAACTATGTGGCCGAGGTCGATCATTACGTCGATTCCCATCAACTGGCGCGGGAACGGTTCGACAACGGGCAACGCAAGGACGAGGTGACCCAGAAGTATCTGGCCGGCCACGACGGCAGCGAGGGCGTGTTGTACGTGGGGATCGCGCAGGAGCGGGCCACGGTGTGGACCTCGACCCGGCGGCGCAACCCGCTCACCGGCGCCACTTACGCCTGGTTGAAGAAGACCAGCAAGCTGGTCAACCACATCTACTGGTACTGCTTCGACGACGACTTCGGCCCGTTCCTGCTGCGGGTGTGCACCTACTTCCCGTTCAATGCCCAGCTGATCGTCAACGGCAACCATTGGGCACAGCGGCAGGCGAGCAAGGCGGGGACCGGGTTCACCCCGCTGGACAACGGGTTCGCCGACTGCGACGACGTCGCCGGGTTGCAGGCGATCTGCGAGAGCTTCGGCGGCGCACACATCGAGGCGCTGCTGATCAAATGGCAGCAGCGGCTGCCGCAGCCGTTCACCGAGGAAGACGAGAACCTCGGCGGCTACTACTACCAGCTCGCCCTCGATCAGGCGGAATTCTCCCTGACCCACATGCTGGACAAGCCGGTGTCAGGGCGGATCTTCCTGGAGCAGGTCATCGCCGACAACCTCGACGTGGGCCGCCCGGACAAGGTCGGGCTGATCTTCGGGCGCCGCGTGCACCGCGGCCGCAAGCGGCCGACGCCGGGCCGGTTCCGCACCCGAGTGTTCACCTCCGGCGTAACCGCGAGTTTGCATTTCGACTACAAGTCCAGCAGAGGAAAGCAATACCACAAGGAAGGGAGAGCGATCCGCACCGAGATCACCGTCAACAATCCTCGCGACTTCGGCCTGCCCAAACGGCTGTCAGCTCTGCCCGACCTGCGGCAGCTCGGCTTCGCCGCCGCCCGGCGTCTCCTCGACGTCCAACGCATCAGCCATGACCCCATCGCGGGCGCCGAAGTCTTCGCCTCGATCACCCAGCCCATCGTCGCCGACGACGGCGCCCGCACCCCGGCGCTGCGATTCGGCGACCCCCGCGTTCACGCCCTGCTGCACGCCCTGCTGATGTTCGGGTTCATCGTTCACGGCTTCACCAACCGTGACTTGCGCACCCAGCTCGCGCCCCTGCTCGGCCGACCCGCCGGCGACATCAAATCCGCAGCGATCAGCTACGACCTGCGGCGACTGCGTGAACACGGCCTCATCCACCGCATCCCGGGCAGCTGCCGCTACCAGCCCACCGACCTCGGCTACCACGCCGCGCTGCTGTTCACCCACGCCCACGACCACCTGCTGCGCACCGGCGCGGCCGAGGCCACCGACCGCGGCGCCGACCCACCACCGCTGCGCAAGACCGCCACCGCCTACCGGCACGCCTTCACCGATCTCACCCGACGCGCCCGCCTGCCCGCCTGAAAGCCGGCAGCACCCGACCCCGCCATTCGAAAAGGATTCGATTCGAACACCCATCGAACAACACTTGACTCAGGATTTGCGGCTTCGCCGCTTGAGCTTACTAACGGGGCTTCGCCCCAGCCCGACTAGGCGTGCCTCGGGTTGCCTTGGTTTGGGGGCTCCGGGCGGCGGGTGAAGACCGTGACCGGTGGGCCGGCACGGTGTATGAACCGTCATAACGGTTGGTTGGCTAACTGGCCGTCCCATCTCCGTCCGGAGCCCATCATGACCGTAGCGCGATCGGTAGCTGATGTCTTGTCTGAGCATGTGGTCTTTGAGGTCGAATGCATCGACCGCATGTTCTGCAACGTCTACGTGCCGGGGCTACAGTACGCGGCTGGCCTGGTCGGTTACGTGCATCGGCAGCTGGGGTTACCGATTGCCTCGACCGCGCCGCTGGCGAAAATCACCGAGGCGTTCGATAAGGCGGTACACCGGTTCGCCCGCGAACACGCGCTGCCCTGGGTGAATTTCGCCAAGGGACAACGCAAAGACGATAGCGCCCATGAGCACCTGGCCCGGTTCACCGGCACCGAGAGGGTCCTGTTCGTGGGCCGCGCGCAGGAGAAGACCAAGCTGTTTCGCACCGAGAAACGCCGCGACGCCAACGGCGACGCCTACCCGTGGATCGTGCCGGCGACCGGGCTGGTCAACCACTTTTATTTTTATTGCTACGACAACGAGTTCGGCCCGTTCTTCATCAAGTTCTGCTCCTATTTCCCCTACAACGCCAAGCTGTGCATCAACGGCAACCATTGGGCCCAGCGGCAGGCGGCCAAGGCCGGCATCGGTTTCACGCCGCTCGATAACGGGTTCGCCGCCGTCGACGACCCTGCTGCGCTGCAGGCGGTCTGCGATCGGCTCGGGCCCGCCCAGATCGACGCGCTGCTACGCAAGTGGCTCGCGATCCTGCCGCACCCGTTCACCGCGGCCGACCGCGCCGCGGGCTACCGCTACGAGCTGTCGATCCTGCAGGCCGAGTTCTCGCTGACCCAGATGCTCGACAAACCGGTGGCGGGCCGGATGTTTTTCGAACAGGTCATCCGCGACAACCTCGACATCGGCCGTCCCGACCAGGTCGCCCTGGTCTTCGATCGCCGCCTGATGCGCCGCGGAGCACGCCGCACACCGGGGTTGTTTCGCACCCGGGTGATCACCGAAGGTGTTACCCCCAGCCTGCATGTGGATTACAAGCACACCCGAATCAAGCAGTACCACAAGGAAGGGAAAGCGCTGCGCACCGAAACCACGATCAATGACACCACCGACTTTTCGATCGGCAAACGGCTGACTAATCTGCCCGCGCTGCGGGAGATCGGCTTTTCCGCCAACCGACGTCTGCTACACGTCCAACGACTCGGCCATGACCCGATCACCGGCGCCGACGCGCTGGCCACCATCACCGCCGCGCTCACCACCGCCACCGGCGCCCGTATCCCCGGGTTACGGCTGGCCCAGCGCCGCAGCCACGCCCTGTTTCAAGCGCTACTGACGTTTGGCTGGGCAGATTCCAGTGAACGTCGCAACGGGACGAGTTGCACACTAGTGGTGTGAGGGGTCTGCCGGAGACGGATGTTGTGCGAGTGCAGCGATGGTGTCCAGGCCGGGTGCCCGAGCAGATCCGTGACGAGGTCCGAGTCGAGGTGGACGTCGCGGAGCGTCATCTGACGATCGTCGAGTGCCGGCCGCCGTGGCGAGCGGATATGGGCTCGGACTGGACCCGGTTCCCGATCGCTCGGCT
>DATJQT010000167.1:0-1116 GCA_035505475.1 Vulcanimicrobiaceae bacterium | reverse complement strand
AACGGCGGCGAAGGATTGATTGTTGCCTACTGGGGACGGTGAACTCATAGGTACTTCCGGGCGATCGGCGGCGGCGCGTTGCACGATTGCACCATTTCGCTACCGTCAGACGAAAAAAGAGGTGGTCGGTGGTCACCCCGGTGCGCCCCGTGGCGGCCGCCAGCCAGCCTGGTAGAACAGGCCAACCCGCCGCAACCCGGCGCAACGTGGGCCGACTGTGCGCGAAGGGGCGGCCATTAACGGCCCAAGGCGAAGTAGTTCAACAGTGACTCCCGTGATCCAAGAACCCGTTTCCATTACGCCTGCGTTGGCGCGGCGCATCGAAATCTGGTCCGTGGACCGTGTGGTGCCGTACTCCAAAAACGCGCGCACGCATTCGCCGGAACAGGTGGCGCAGATCGCAGCGTCCATCGCGGAGTTTGGCTTCAACGCGCCAATCCTGGTGGACAGTAACGCCGGAATTGTCGCCGGCCACGGTCGCCTGCTGGCTGCGCGCAAGCTGGGCTTGCAGGAGGTTCCGGTCGTGGTGCTGGATCACCTGACCGAGACCCAGCGGCGTGCGTACATCATCGCCGACAACAAACTGGCAGAGAATGCGGGCTGGAACGAGGAGGTCCTGGCCGCGGAACTGGCCGACCTGGAGCGCGATGGTCTCGACCTCAAACTCGTCGGATTCTCCGACGACGAGTTGGAGGCGTTGCTCGCAAGTGCCGACGACAATCCGGAGCCGGAAGAGGAAGAACCGCTTGCCGAACCGCCGAGCCAGCCGATCACGCAGCCTGGCGACGTGTGGTTGATCGGACCGCACCGCCTGATATGCGGCGACTGCCGCGACTTCAATGTGATCGATAAGCTGCTGGACGGGAAGCACGCCAACGTCGTGATCACATCGCCGCCCTACGCTACCCAGCGCGAATACGATCCCACCAGCGGCTTCCAACCGGTGCCTCCGGACGAGTACTCCGATTGGTATCGCGACGTGGCCGCGAACATCCAGGCGATCCTGGCGCCCAACGGTTCGTACTTCCTCAACATCAAGGAGCACGCCGAGGACGGCGAGCGCAGCCTGTACGTGAAGGATTTGGTCCTGGCGCACAAGCGGGAGTGGGGCTGGCG
>DATJQT010000166.1:0-13044 GCA_035505475.1 Vulcanimicrobiaceae bacterium | reverse complement strand
TAGCGCAGAGCGCATGGCGCAAAGCGCTGGGGACAACTGCCATTAGCCGGGTGCTGAAAAATCCGCTTTTCGCCAGGCGGCTCAAAAAGGCCCAGGTGCAAGGCGCGGCGCGATCCGAGGTGCGAGACGTACTTAGCACGTACGTCGCAGCGCTGCGGGCGCGCCGCAACACTGCAGATGGGCCTTTTTCAGCCGCCTGCTAGAACACCAGGCTTTCGCAGAGCAGGCTGCCAAACAGCTCTTTCGGGCGATTGAAGTACCCGATTTCCAGGGTGGGAAATTCCCGGCGCAGAGCGCGCAGGACCGCGCGGATGCCCACCGTTTTCCCCTGGGCCGGCGGGACGGTGCGAAGGTACAGTTCGGGATCGATGCTGAGGTTTCGCATCTGGATCATATCGGGTCGCTCGTCTTCCACCAGTGCCAGGAGGGCGTCCAGCTCTTCCTGTCGATCGGTCACGCCGGGAAAGACGAGATAGTTCAGCGTCGTGTACACGCCACGCTGCTTGGCAGCCCGGATCGAATCGACCACGTCCTTCCAGCGATACGAGCGCGGCAGATAATAGGCAGCATAGGTCGCTTCCTGCGCGCTATTCAGGCTGACGCGGATGCTATCGAGGCCGGCACGGGCGATCTCCTCGACCCGGCCGGGCAGGCTCCCATTGGTATTGCAGTTGATCGTACCATGCGGCGTGGCGCCCCGGATGCGACGGATCGCCTCTGCAATGACCGACCCCACGAGCAGCGGCTCGCCTTCGCACCCCTGGCCAAAACTGACGATGCCCTCGGGGACCGCCCGCAAGAAAGGCAGGGCCACCTCGACGACGTGCTGGGCCGTGGGCTCGTACCGGATGCGCTGGTGCGAGGACGCGCAGCGCGTGGACGGTTGCCAGGACAGGCAGCCCACGCAGGCAGAATTGCACGCATTCGCCACCGGCAAGGGAGCCTCCCATCGCTCCAGGAAGAGGTTCTTGGCTGCCAGGCAGTGGTATTCCGTCGCGCAGCGAGCAAGTTGCGTGAGGATCGGGTTGCCGGACTGGCCCTTGAGACGTTTTCGAATCCGGGGGACAAGGACCCGATCGTCGTAATGGCGCGCATCCGAATGGTCCATCGGGTCCGTTCGGATCGCGGCGCCGACGAAGGCCGCTCCGTCCCAGCCCACCGCGGTGTAGGACCACAGCGGCAACGGCGGTTCTGGTTTCGGGTACGCCGCGGCTGGAAGCAGCGTGCGGGTGTAGCCCGGCGGGAGAAAGGCCGCGACCGTCGTGCACGCGAATCGGCGTCCGCCCGTCCGCGTCTCCGCAACCTCGCGAACTGCCCGCCGCCGGGGATCCCAGGCGATTGGCCGGCTGCCGGGCATCGTGAAGAGCCGCGAGCCCTCCGGGATGCGTATCAAGTCCTCGGACGGCACCTCGACGACCTCCGAACCCGATCGGCCGAGCATGCGCAACTGAGGATGGTCTCGGATCTGGCCGGCGGGATCGGCAACCACGCACCTGGGTCCGGACATTCGACACTCCTTCCAGCGTCGCAACACCGGGTCGAGTATATCGGGACAACTACCGCCGGACAACTTACCTGAAGGCGGATACGGCGCTTATTCCACACGCGGCATTCCAGGTCCGGTACACTGCGGCGTCGTCTTGACACACCCTCCATCGTGGGATAGCGTCCCGGGGGGTTTGGCTCTCGACACTAACGGCATACCGGAGGGCAGGTCATGGCCGGACAACAGGACACGGAAGTTGCCGTCATCGGAGGCGGCCCGGGGGGGTACGTGGCCGCAATCCGCGCCGCCGATCTGGGTAAACGGGTCGTGCTCATCGAAGAGCGAGAGCAGTTGGGCGGGGTCTGCCTGATCGAGGGCTGTATCCCCTCCAAGGCGCTGATCAACGTCATCGAGTTGGCAGAGACCGCCAAGGCCGCCCGGCGCATGGGCCTGACCTTCAATGAGCTGCAACTCAACCCCGACGCCTTGCGCAAATGGAGCGATAGTATCGTGGACACGCTCACCAAAGGCGTGGACGGGCTCCTCAAACGCCGCGGCGTCGAGATCGTCCATGGGAGAGCCCGGTTCAACGACAATCGCTCACTGACCGTCGAGACCAATGGCTCCGGCGGCTCTACCCGGATCGGCTTTCGCGACTGCATCATCGCGACCGGCTCCAATATCAACCGCCTGCCCACCGGGCAGACCCTCCCGCTGTGGACGTCGGCCGAGGCGCTGCGCATTCCCGAGGTCCCGGCCCGGCTGCTGGTCGTCGGCGGCGGGTATATCGGCCTCGAGATGGGGTCGGTGTATGCCGGGCTGGGTTCGCAGGTGACGATCGTGGAATTCTTCCCCCGCCTGCTGCCTGGCGCCGACCACGATCTCGTGGACGTGGTGGTCAAGGCCTGCCAGAAGCGGTTTGCGCGGATCATGACCGATTCCAAGGTGATTGACATCCAGAAGGGTGCAAACGGGTACCTCGCCAGCATCGAACAGCAGGAGCAGAAGCAGACGCTGGAATTCGATCAGGTCCTGGTCGCCGTCGGACGCCATCCGAACTCCGAACAACTCGGGCTAGAGTCCACGAACATTCGTCCGAATAAGCGCGGCTTCATCGAAGTCAACCCCTGCGGGCGGACGGCGGACGAGCATATCTATGCGATCGGCGACGTGACACCCGGCCCCATGCTGGCCCATAAGGCGAGCCACGACGGCAAAGTGGCAGCGGAGTTCATCGCCCAGCACCCGGCGGCCCTGGCGAGCCGCGCCGTTCCGGCGGTCGTCTTCACGGACCCGGAAGTGGCCTGGACCGGATTGACCGAGCGCGAGGCCGCGGCCGCCAACCGGCAAGTCAGCGTGGCGCGGTTCCCGATGATGGCGTCAGGACGGGCCCGCACCTTGGGGCGAACCGAAGGGATGGTGAAGATCATCAGCGACCCGGACTCGCGCCAGATTCTCGGGGTCGGCATGGTCGGCCCGTACGTCTCCGAATTGATCGGTGAGGGCACCCTGGCCGTGCAAATAGGCATCACGGTCGAAGATCTCTTGGCAACCATCCACCCGCATCCCACCATATCGGAGACGATCGGGGAGGCCGCCGAAGTCGCCGCGGGCATGCCCGTGCACATCAATCCGCTGCGCCGGCCGGATGCATCGTTCCCCAAGACCCCGCACCCGCACCCGCCCAAGCCAGAGACGTGCGAAGGCTGCCCGAACGCGGCCTGAGACACGACTGGATTGCAAACGCGAATCGCCCGCTCTGACCGGCAGAGCGGGCGATTCTTTTCGATTGAGTGTCTCGTTATCGATCCGTACAGGACAGGCAGGGATCAATGCTCTCGATGATCTGGCGTGTGTCATCGACCCGACTACCGATGAGCACCTGCTTGAGAAAGGCAATGTTCGCAAAAGTCGGCGTGCGTACTTTCACCCGCTCCGGCATGTTGGTCCCATTCGAGCGGATGAAATAGACCAGTTCGCCACGGGGCGCCTCGACCCGCTCCATCGTCTCGCGGGTTTGATTCGGCTGTGGCCCTTCGATGCTGCCGACCATCGGCCCGGCGGGTAAGCCATCGAGCAGTTGGCGGACGATGTCGATGCTTTCCAGGACTTCGCGCGCCCGCACCAGGAAGCGTGCACGGACATCCCCGTCCTTTTCGGTTACGACTTCGAACTGGACGCTGGGGTACGCGGCATATCCTTCGTCCTTCCGAAGGTCACTGGCGATCCCACTGCCCCGGAGCGTGGGGCCGACTGCGCCAAGCTTCAAGGCCTCGGGCCCATTCAGCACGCCCTGCCCGCTGATCTTTGTCCCAAGCATTCCGCGTTCGCCGAGGGCATCTACCGCGTACTCCCCAAGCGCTTGCAGCGAGGTCAAACACGTGTGGATCTGCGCGGCCAATTCTGGCGTCACATCACGCCGCACGCCTCCGAGTGTGTTCACGCCGTAGTGGATGCGATTGCCGCTGATCTGCTCCAATAATCCCATCAGGGCTTCCCGGCCGCCCATGATCTTCCCGTATGCCGGTCCCTCGTGAGTCGCATGTGCCAGCAGGCCGAGACACAAGAAGTGACTATGCAGGCGCTCCAGCTCCACCATGACCGTCCGGATGGACTTGGCCCGGTCCGGAACGGTCGCATCCAGCATTCGCTCGGCCGCCTGGCAGAAGGCAAGCGTATGAATATTGCTGCAGATCCCGCAGATGCGCTCCGCCAAGAACACGTCCTGCCGGTAGGTCTTGGTGGTCATCAGCGCTTCGATGGCCCGATTCACGAATCCCACAGTGATCGTGGCCCCCGACACGCGCCCGTCCTGGACCTTGAGGTCCACGACGCTCGGCTCGAGCAGATATGGGTGGTACGGCCCGATGGTGATGGTCTTGGTCATTGCGGCAACATCCGCGGCCAAAGGCCGGTGCAGTTCATTCCCAGAAGCATTCGGCGAACTCCTTGGTCGCGCCGAGCCGGTTTTCGAGGTGCAGGGCGCTCGGCTTCATGCCCATTGCCAGCGCCAGCAATTCCAGCAGGTGCACGCACGGATACGGCCCGGCGTCGATCCCGAGCCCTTTCAGCTCGCCCTGACCGCTCTCGAATTGGTTCAGGCAGGCCGGACAGCAGAAGATCAGGGCCTCTGCCTGGGTGCTGCCCAGTGCGCGGACCTTCGGCCCAAGCCGCTCGCGCAAGGCCTGCGGCTTGTCGAGCTGGGTGATCGGGAACCCGCAGCAGAGCTGCTCGAGTCCACTGTCCACCAACCGAGCCCCCGCCGCCTCGATCAGTTCCCGGAACATCTGCGGCTTGCGGAGCGTGTCGGCGCCTCCGGTCTCCCGGAAAAGGTGACACCCATAGTGGACCGCGACCGCCATCTCCATCGGCGCCTTCAATGACCGTCGAATCCGTTCGAGCCCGACCTCTTCGTACAGGAACTCGATGAAATGCCGGATGAGTACTTTCCCGTCGTAGCGCCGGCCGACCCCGGCCAGAATGCCGCTGACGCTCGTCCGCAGCCGATCGTCATGGCGCAGCGCCGCTTCCGCCTCGGCCAGCGATTCGAAGCACCCGTTACAGAGCACGATCAGGTCGGCACCCGCCTGCTCGGCTAAGGACAGGTTGCGCGCGGACACGGCGACGGGGAGCACGTGATCGGCGATGCCCAGAACGACGGGCTCCGGGCAGCAGCTGTAGCCTTCGAGCTCCACGCAGTCGATCTGCAGCTCGCGGAACACAAAGCGCGCCGCGACCTCGATGCCGGGAAAGCGCAGCGGGATGACACATCCGAGGAAGAGCGTCTGCCGATTCATATCCGGGCAAGGCTCCTATTTGTACCGCAGCTTCCGCTTCGACCAGTCGTAGCCAGCCCGCCGGTCAAATCCGGTCCGTTTCACCAGCTCGACGAACTCCTGCATGCTCTGCGCGTCCGCCGACGCGATGGCCGGCTGCTTGGGCAATCCCGCGGCCTCGCGCCGGGCCAAGGAGGACGGCGCGACCCGCACCGACGTGGCATCCCGGAGCAGGTTCTCCACCGGCAGGCGAGCCTGGGGAAACACATCGCCGGTCAGCGGCTGCCGCAGCGGGGGCTTGTCGGCCGGCCAGTTGTCCGGCAGGATCAGTTTCTCCTGGCGCGTGAGCCCGACGAATTCGATCCCGAAAAGCTCCGCGGCTTCCTTTTCCCCCATCTCGGCTGCCGGCAAGAGATCAATGACACTCTGTACGCGGCTCGCTTCCTTTGCGATCGCCGCACGCAGCGTGACGAGACGTCGGTCGACTTCCAGCGTATACAGTAGGTCGATGTCCCCGCCGGCGTCCATCGCCGCAAGCGTCACGAACCGGACCGGCCCGGCGGCGAGCAAGGCTGCGATGGCAGGTACGATCTCCGTAGCCTCGAGCTCGATAGTGAGGCGCCGGCCGTCCAATTCGGTCCGGAGATTCTCGCGAGAGAGCCGCTGACCGAGCAAGGCGACGATCGGATCTATGGCCATGCTCACTCCTTGGCCGACAGGTACTGCGCCTCGTTCATAGTAAGCGCCTCGGATTTCGGCACGATCCGCAGCGCGCCCGAGGAGCAGTGCTTCACGCACTCCGGATCGCCATAGCAGAAGTCGCACTTCGCGGCGACCTTGAGCGCCTCGTCGAAATAGGGGACCGCCAGCGGGCAGGCCAGCACGCACATCTCGCACCCAATACAGGTCGCGGCATGCAGCAGCACCCACCCGGTCGCGGCATCTTTCCGGATCGTCTCCGACGGGCACACGGCGGCGCAGAGTGGGTCATCGCAGTGCTGGCAGTTCACTGCGGCAAATCGCTCGGGGCCCGATTCGCTGAAGAGAACACGGAGTCGTGACTTGCCGATCTCGATCCGTCCAGTATGCCAGACAGAACACGCAAGCTCGCAATATCTGCAGCCCGTGCATAGCCGCGGATCGTACACGATCACGCCGTCCTGCGGTTTACCGGCTGCCGTTCCCGTGCCGCTCAACGACCGCTCCTTTTCGATTCCACGCCGCCGTTTGCCGGCCGGCGCGACGCTTCGCGGGTCACCCAAGTCAGGATCGCTTTGGCGTGCCGCGACTCGGCCAGGCTGCTCCGTCGGCATGCCGGGCAGATCGCGATGCTGCGTTCGAATTGCGCCTGGACGTTCGCATCCATGGCGATGGTCTCGGCAATCTTCTTCATCGACCAGCGAATCTGCTCGGCGGGAGCATAGGCACCGCCGCAGGCCAGGCACTGGGCCAGCGGCTGGCGCGAGATGGAATGGGACGCGTCCTTGGCGCCGAACCAGGGGGCAACCTGGGTGTCCAGAGAAATTGCCTGGCTGGGGCACACGTCCTGGCAGGTCGCACAGAAGATGCAGTCCTGATGCGTGAAGCGGATCTCGCGCTCTCCATTGCGATCTTCAAGCGTGATGGCCTGGGCGGGGCACACGTTCACGCAGGCGGCGCACCCGATGCATTTGGCCTGATCTACTTGCGGATGCCCGCGGTGCGCGGCAGGGACCTCGAGCAGGTGCTCCAACCCGGAGGTCGGCAGCTCGAACGCGTGCGCCAGGGCGCGAAAGATCGCCTGCGGACCGGGCGGGCAGCCTTGGATGTACAGATTCACCGGCAGGGCGGCATCCGGCGGGCCGGCCATCGCATAGCCGCCCTTGAAGATGCCCATCGTCGCCGCGCAGGAACCGACAGCCACCACGATCTTGGGTGCTTGCAACGCCCCATAAGCGGCTTCCAGCTCTGGCCGGGACTTGAAGTTGGCACCGCCGGTTACGACCAACACATTGGCGTCGGCGGGCTGATCAACGAGAGAAACGCCCAGCTTTGCCAAAGGAGCCAATGCGGTCATCTCGACCAACTCCACGTCGCAGCCGTTACAGCCGCTTGCGTCCAAGCGGAAAATGCGCGGATCAAATGCGCCCACGTTCAGTCCCCTGCGGTTCGTGCAGCCGTGAAACGACCAGGTCGATGATGGACGGACCGAATTCTTCCTGGCACCCGTGCAGGCCGCGCAGCCACCGGACCGGTGGCCGGGTAGGCTGACAGCGGAATTATATCAATGGGCGGGAATCAGAGTCAAAGGCGGGATGGCCTTTGTCAGATTCATCGGACCGCTTGCATCTGACGGTTACATTCGTTCAGGGGAGGCAACGCCGAGGAGCCCAAGGCCGTTGGCCACGACCTGACGGACAGCCCTCACCATGGCCAATCGGGCCTCGCTCAATTCCCGGTTCGCGGAGATGACCCGCTCTTCACTATCCTTGTAGCGGGTGAAGTACCCGTGGAAGGCGGCAGCCAATTCTTGGAGATACGCGGTGACGCGGTGCGGCTCGCAGGCGAGCGCCGCGTTTCGCACCAGCTCCGGATATTTCGCGAGTCGCTTGAGAATGCCGATCTCCTCGGGAAGAGTCAGCAGCGAGAGGTCCGCGCCCGCCGGCGACCCGCCCAAGCCCACTTCTTCAGCTTTGCGCGCCATGCTGCACGCCCGAGCATGGGCGTACTGGACGTAGTATACCGGGTTGTCCATCGTCTGCTGCTTCGCGAGCTCGATATCGAAGTCGAGCTGCGCTTCGGACCGGCGGACCAGGAACAAGAAACGGGCCGCGTCCTTCCCCACCTCGCTGACCACTTCGCGCAGCTCCACGAACTGGCCCGAACGCTTCGACATCGGTACCGGCTGTCCGCCCCGTAACACCCGCACCATCTGGAGCAAGATGACCTGGAGAATTTCGGGGTCGGCGCCCAGCGCATGAATCGCGGCTTTGACCCTCGGAATGTACCCGCCGTGATCCGCCCCCCAGATGTTGATCAGCTTCGTGAAGCCACGGTTGATCTTGTTGGCGTGGTATGCGATGTCGGACGTGAAATAGGTCGGCTCACCCGTGCTCCGGATCAGGATGCGGTCCTTCTCGTCCCCGAAATCACTGGCCCGAAACCCAACGGCCGCGCCGTCCTCGTAGAGATATCCACCCGCACGAAGTCTATTGAGTGCGCGGTCCACCTCGCCCGTCTCGAACAGACTCTTCTCGGAAAACCAGGTGTCGAACGTCACCCCGAAATCGCGCAGGTCTGATCGAACCTCATCGAGCAGGATCGCCGATCCGCGCTCCGCGCACGTGGCCACCGCCTGTTCTGCGGATAAAGAGTCCAACTCGGGAATCCCAGCTGCCACCTGCACTGCCAGGTCCCGGACGTACTCGCCGCGGTAGCCGTTTTCGGGAAACGTGACCGGCTCCCCTTTCGATTCGCGATAACGCGCCCAGATGGATTCGCCGAGCAGCCGCACCTGGGTGCCGGCGTCGTTGATATAGAACTCTCGCTCGACCCGATAGCCGATGGCCGCCATGAGACTCGCGACGGCGTCGCCCAACGCGGCCCCGCGTCCATGCCCGACGTGCAGGGGGCCGGTCGGGTTGGCGCTCACGAATTCGACCTGCACCCGCTGGCCGTTGCCGAGCGCCGCCCGACCGTATGCCTCGCCCGACCCGAGCACTCGCGGGACGATCCGTTGCCACCAGGCTTTGGCGACGAAGATGTTGAGATAGCCGGCCCCGGCAACCTCCACCTTTTCAATCAACGCCGGGTCGGCGGCGAAGTTGCGCTGGAGCGCGGCAGCGATGTCGCGCGGCTTGCGCTTCACAAGTTTGGCGAGACTGAAGCTGATCGGCGTCGAGAGGTCCCCGAATGTTTCGTCGGGAGGATATTCCCAGACGACATCGGGCAAATCGCTGGCCGGCCACTGCTCTTGCTCGCTAGCGCGGTGCAGGGCGTTCTCGACAGATTGCCGCAAACCCTGCTTCAGTTCGTCCACGATTTTTCCTTTTCCAAGAGGACCGACTCACGCGCGGCCGTCGCGGGGATGGCAAGGGGATACGTGAATTCGCACGTTTCGATACCGCGGAGCGCGGCGGCAACCAATTCGTCCACCGGCAGACGGGCTTCCACGCCCTCCACTTCGTCGAGATGCGAAAAGGTGGCCGGATGCTGCGGCGTGAACAGGCTGCAGCAATCCTGGTCCGGAAGAATCGAAATATCGTACGTGCCCAGCGCCCGCGCTTGCTGGACGATCTCTTCTTTGTCGCTGCCGATCAGCGGCCGCAGCACCGGCAGATCCACGGCGGCCTCGATCACCGCGAGGTTGTCGAGCGTTTGGGACGCGACCTGGCCAAGGCTCTCGCCGGTGACGAGCGCCTTGGCCCCTTCTTTGCGGGCAATCTCACGGGCGATGCGCGCCATGAACCGACGATAGAGCACGATCCGGAGCGGCCCGGGCGCACCGGCCACGACCGCCTGCTGGACCTCGGCAAATGGGATGAAATGTAGGCGTGAATGGTACTGGAATCGCGTGAGGCGCTCGACCAGGTCCGCGGCCTTCTGCCGGGACGTTCCATCCTGGAAGGGTTGGCTGTGAAAGTGCACGAACACGACCCGGCAGCCCCGCTTCATCAGCCGAAACGCCGCTACCGGCGAATCCAGGCCCCCCGACAAGAGCGACACCACCGTCCCACTGACGCCAACTGGCAGGCCGCCCGGCCCCTGCTCACGCCCAAACGCAAAGTAGATGTCCCGCGGCAAGACCTCGACATAGATGGTCATCTCCGCGTGATCGAGATCCACGCGAGCCTGCGTACGCGCCTGGACGAATCCGCCGAGCTCCCGGTTGACCCCCTCGGACGTGAGCGGAAATGCCTTGTAGGCGCGACGCGTCGCGATCCGGAACGACGCAAACTGACGGCCTTCCAGTCCCCGGCCGACCGCACTCTTCAAGGCCTCGATCTCCAGTCCGGTGCGCTCTGCAAATGTGAAATTGGCGATCCCCAGGACCGTGCGGACACGCTCGCGCAAGATGTCCCACGACGCATCGGGCCTGAGCGCGAGCACCAGCCGTCCGGACCGCTCATCCACTCTGCGACCGCCCGCGTCGGCAGTTGCGCGCAGCAGGTTTGATTGCAGCTGCCGCATAAACAGCGGCTGGTTCCTGCCCTTCAATCCGATTTCGTTGTAGTGGACGACCACGGCGCTCATGCACTCTCCAATGCGATTGGGGAGTATAGCATGGCGAGCGCACCGGACGAGACCGATTCAATCCGCGGAGTCACATCACCGGGTCTCACCGCAAGAGACGCAGAGCACGCAGAGATACTTAAGGTGTGGTTCCGAACAATTCGATATATCTCTACGATCTCTGCACCTCCGCGGTGAAAGCCCCCCCGGCTTGTGATCTCGACTACAGCAGAATGTTGGGATCCAGGCTGCGCCAGAGATACCAGCAGGCAAAGCTGCGGTACGGCCGCCACTTCGCCCCCAGCTGTTCGACCCGCCTGGGTTTGGGAAGCGCCCGCATGCGGTAGGCGTCACGAATCGCGGTCCGGATACCCAGATCGCCCGTTGCCAAGACATCCGGTCGCCGCAATGCGAACAGGAGGAACATTTGCGCCGTCCAGACCCCGACGCCGGTAACGCACGTGAGCTGCTCGATAACTTCGCCATCGGCGAGCGCCGGCACCGCACTCAGATCCAGCGTGCCGTCTTGAACCTTTGACGCGAGGTCGCGCAGATACCGCAGCTTCTGGCCAGACAGGCCGATGCGCCGTGCCGTGTCCGAGTCTATCCTCGTCACCGCCTCTGGAGCGAGACGCGCGCCGTCGCACAGCGCGGCTTTCAGCCGATCGAAGATGGCGCGGGCCGAGCGTCCGCTCAACTGCTGAAAGACGATGCTTCGCACCAGCGTTTCGAAATCTGGCTCGCGGTATTGAATCGTGCATGGTCCCACGCGCTGGATGATATCTGCCAGGACGGGATCGGCCGCCGCCAGATGCATGACGGCCCGCCGCCCCCCACTTGTTTTCCTACTGGGCGACATATCCGCCATCCACGGAAAGAATACTCCCAGTGACCATGCAGGACGCATCCGAGGCAAGGAATACCGCCGCGCCCACGTACTCCTGCGGCTCGGCCATTCTACCGGCCGGGATCCTATCAATAACCCGCTGCGCATATGCCGGTTCCGCCTCGAGCACCCGCTGGATAAGCGACGTCCTCACAGTGCAGGGCGCGATGGCATTGACGCGTACACCACGAGCAGCCCACTCCACCCCGAGAGTGCGTGTGAGTTGCACGACGCCGCCTTTGCTGGCGCAATACGCAACGCTCATCGGCAGCGCCACCAAACCGCCGATCGAGGTCAGATTGATAATGGAGCCTCTTCCCTGCTGGAGCATGATGCGCCCCACCGTCTGGCAACATTGAAATACGCCGGTCAGGTTGACTGCAATGATCTGGTCCCACTCTGCCCTTGGAAACGTTTCAGCGGCGAGCCGAGACGTCACACCGTGGCTGTTGACCAGAATGTCTATACGGTGGGCATTCTCCACAATTCTGGCAGTCGCGTCTTCGACCGAACCGGCATCCCTGACATCCATCCGCAGAGCGATCGCTCGACCGCCCTTCCGGTTGATGTCATCCGCCGCGCGCTCCGCGCCAGACCCGTCGAGGTCACCTATTGCCACCAGGGCCCCGGCACCGGCTAGGCCTTCGGCAATCGCGCGACCCAGTCCGCCGGCACCTCCGGTGACGAGCGCGACACGTCCAGTCAAATCGAACAGCTCGGCGGGTGCCGGCAATCGGTCGGCCATTCCGTTCTCCTTCTTGCCTCAGTGTTTTCCCAGCCGCGAAATCGTATGCTGAAGAGTGGTGCGGTTGCCTGGACGACTCTCGATAGAACCTATCACCGATGCGATTCTCATCCAAGAGCACTCAGAGCGGCGAGAGTCAAATGCGTTGGCCGCTGAAACAAACCATGATATTTTTCAATGTTTCTTGAACATCATGGAAACGGAAAAGTCTATGAACCGACCTGCCGTGTTAAAGATTCTGCGAAACGTCCAATCGGGTCGGCTGTCGCCGGCTGCGGCGGCCGAGGCCCTGCGCCATTTCCCCTATGAGGACATGGGTTTCGCCCGAGTGGACAATCATCGGGCTCTGCGGCAAGGGTATCCCGAGGTTATCTTCTGCCAGGGCAAGACGGTGGACCAGGTGGCCGCCATCGCCGGTCGAATACTGGCCCGGAATGGCACCTTGCTCGCCACGCGCGCCACGCCTGAGATGTACGAAGCGGTCCGGGCACACGCACCACGAGCCCATTATTACCCATTGAGCCGCGCCATCGTGGTTCGGCCTGTAGGTGCTGTGCGCCGGATCGGCAGCGTCCTGATCCTGTCCGCGGGCACGTCGGACATTCCGGTGGCGGAAGAAGCCGCGGTCACGGCCGAGGTCCTCGGCAGTCGCGTTGAAACCCGCTATGACGTGGGCGTGGCCGGTCTGCATCGGGTCCTGGATCAGCGCGCTGCCCTCGATGCGGCACGGGTCATTGTGGTGGCCGCCGGTATGGACGGCGTGCTCCCGTCCGTCGTCGGCGGATTGGTCGCGAAACCCGTCATCGCGGTGCCGACCAGCGTCGGATACGGGGCGAGCTTTCAGGGCCTTGCCGCGCTCTTGACCATGCTGAACTCCTGCGCCGCAGGAATCGCTGTGGTCAACATTGACAACGGCTTTGGCGCAGGTGTGTTGGCGCAT
>DATJQT010000165.1:0-3720 GCA_035505475.1 Vulcanimicrobiaceae bacterium | reverse complement strand
GCCTGACCAGAAGCGCTCGTCCACGGACGACGAAGCCGCCCGCCGCCAAATCACCCTGACCATGACGGCGAAGCGCGGCACCGCTCATCGCGATGTCGCGATTCGAGTTGCCCCTCCTGGGATCGAACCAGGACTCTCCTGATCCAGAGGCGCACCTCTGTTCAGGCCCAATCCCGGCAAAATGTTGTCAAACCACGAGTTCGTGTCGTCCGCTGCCGGGGTTGAAGAGCTGCAATGTCGGCCTTTGACACCCGAAACCGACACATAGACTGACTCACCGGACCCGCTGCTTGTGCGCGACGGACCCCGCCTCGTCCGCTATAAGATGTCCCAGGGTTACGGCGACTCCGGCGAGGACGTACTATCTCCGCATACAGAACACTGTTCGATTCCCAACGGCGCCGGAGCTAAGCGCATGGATCGGTTCTTCAGGTGGGTGCGGCGCAACGAAGCACTCGGCTGGGCCGGCGTCATCGTCGGGCTCATTCCCCTTATTGCATCGGCGCAGTTCGTTGGCACAGCAGTGGGCTACTCATTGCTTGGGGGAGGCGGGCTCGTAGTAGGCGGCACTACCACCGCTATCCTGATGGCGCGGGGGAGGAAGTACGCGTTTCAGTGCTATGAGTGCGTCCAGGAGTATACGATGTCAGGCACGCGGGGGGAGCGCGCGCATTTCCATGAGAATGTGCTCCTCAAGGCTCTCTACCCATTGTCTTCATTCCCCTTCGCCTTCAGCCGGGCTGATGGTGACCTGAAGAACCAGACGATTCGCTACCGCAACCTAGGAAAACGGGGTCGGGCCGCCGCTCAGGAGATCGCGTTTCACACCTTGGGGCGGGAGCAACTATCCTCGGTGAGGTACAAGCCGTCTGGCACAATACTGCACATCCATCCTCCCGCTCCGCTGAGGAAAGGTGATGTGGTCGAGATTCAGAGGGATCTCGACGCGACAGGCACCTTCAATGATGACGAAGAGTTCGTCGAGAAGATCGTTATGTACCCCACGAAGCAGCTCCAATTCAAGTTGTCATTCCGGGAAGGAGCGGTCCTGCGCGAGAGTTGGGGAACTAAGTTCGAGGGCGACCTGCCCGTTGAGGCAGGCTTCACTCCCCTTGACGCGAAGGCTGAGGAGGGGAATACTGTCGTGAGGTGGCCC
The DNA here is from genome assembly GCA_035505475.1 of Vulcanimicrobiaceae bacterium. Classification (GTDB taxonomy): domain Bacteria; phylum Methylomirabilota; class Methylomirabilia; order Methylomirabilales; family 2-02-FULL-66-22; genus 2-02-FULL-66-22. The sequence goes on along the minus strand of DATJQT010000165.1, from coordinate 2,564 downwards.
CTCAAAGGGGCGAAACCTAGCGAGCGTTACAGGGTATTCTGGAGTTGGGCTTGACCGGCGTGGTCGCGCTTCTCAGGGAGGGTAGTACTTTGACGACAACTGGCTGGGAGAACTAGACGCGCGAAAGTGCTTGTCGTTACACTGCTTTCCAATGCAACAGCGAACGGCCCGCAAATGCGGGCCGTTTTGCGTCGCTGACCCAGCCGAGGTCCCTTATGGGTCCGCCGGTGGTTGGTTGTCCTTGATCCAGAGTCGCAGCTCTGTTCGGGCCCAACCCCGGCAAAGTACTGTCTAACCGCGAGTTCGTGTCGTCCGCTGCCGGGGTTCCACGCCTGAAATGACACACCTTGACACCCGAAACTAGCTCAGAAACTGACTCACCTGTCGAGCTTAGTATTCCCAGTACTCGCGCAGCCGCAGTCGCCCTGCGGCCTCGTCCTGGCGCAACAGAGACCTCAGGTAGTAGCGGTGCTCATACCCACACATCACCACGATCCGCCGTCCGGGGAACTTGGCGGCGATCCGAGCAATGTTCGTACGCATCGTTTCGTTGCGCCGGGTCCAGAACTCGTCGGCCCATCTCCAGAAGTCGGCGAAATCCGACAGGCCAGGCGTCAGTTCGATAATGCGCCGCAGGCCCACGTAGGAGTACTCCTGTTTCCGCCGAATAGCCGTGTCTGACGCCGCGGAGTTGATCACCACCGCCCGGTCCGCGCCGATCGCGTCACGGACGGCCGACAAGTCGTCCAGCTCGCGCAGCAGCCCCTTCGCCTCCGGAACGAACGCGCCTTGGCGATCGAGCTGTTCGATGGTCGCGCTGAGCCGGCGTTGACGCCCGAAGTAGTCCCGTTGCTCGTACTCCCGGTTCCTGCCCTCAAGCTCGTACGGAAGAAGCGGCGTCCCGGTGCGTGCCGAGTAGCGCGTCACCGCGACGTTCTCCAGAGAGATCGCCTGGAATTCGGGGCGGATCCGCGACGAGCTGTCGAGGAAGCTGGAATCCAACTCCACCAGAATCACGGCAGGACCGACGCGGTCAAGGATTCCAAGGAGCGTATCGACTGTGAACTTCGGCGTCTCGCCGTGAATGGTGCCGATTATCACGACCTCGGCCGCGGCGCCGGGCCTTTGCGCCGGCGCAGCATCCGGCGCGGCGGTGAGCAGAGCTACGGCGGAGATGATGCTACAAGTACGCATCTGCCTATTGGATGCGAAGGAGCGGCGCAGGGTTGTCTGGACTGCTACCGGCACAACGCGTCCCGCGATTCCAGCAAGGACGGGAGTACGGCGCTTACTGACACCCCCCCTCCGAAAACAGGAAGCGCGGCACCGCTCATCGCGATGTCGCGCTTCGAGTTGCCCCTCCTGGGATCGAACCAGGACTCTCCTGATCCAGAGTCAGGCGTGTTGCCAATTACACCAAGGGGCAACGACCAAAACAGTTGCGAGACCCCAAGTTGCGAGCGAACGCCTCGCCGAGCAAGTGGAGCTGAGGGGGCTCGAACCCCTGACCTCCTGGGTGCGATCCAGGCGCTCTCCCAGCTGAGCTACAGCCCCGTGCGGGCCGAAACCTAGCCGGACCCCGCCGTTCCCTCAACCTGGCGCCGGTTTCCACCTCCCGCCTCGCCCGGCCTAGTCCTGGAGCGGGACCTCCACTTCGAGCCCGTCCTTGGCCACGACCGTCTCGGCGAATACCCCCCGCGCCTCGTCCAGGAGGGTCGCCGGATCGCGCGAGTAGCGGGCCGACAGGTGCGTCAGCACGAGCCGCTTCACGCCCGCCATCCGTGCCACCTCCGCCGCCTCCCGCGCCGTGGCGTGGGCGGTCTCCTTCGCCCGGTCCTTCTCCTCTTCGCCGAACGTGGCCTCGTGCACCAGGAGATCCGCGCCGGCCGCCGCCTCGATGGTCGCGGCGCACGGCCGCGTATCGCCGGAGTAGACGAGCTTCCGGCCCGGCCGCGGCGCGCCCACGATGGTCTCGGCCGTCACTTCGCGCCCGTCCGGCAGCGTCACCGTCTGGCCGCGCTGCAGCTTGCCCCACAGCGGCCCCTCGGGCACGCCCAGCTCCCGGGCCCGGTCCGGGTTGAACCGCCCGAGCCGCTCGCCCTCCACCAGCGCGTAACCCACGGCGCCGCCGCCGTGCTCCACCGCGAATACCCGGAGCTCGTAGCCCGCGCGCGGAATGGCCTCGCCGGGCTCGACCTCGACGATCTCCACGGGGAAGACCGGCCGCTCGACGCCCAGCGCGAGCGCCTGCCCGAGCAGCTTCGCCGCCCCGCGGGGCCCCACGAGCCGCATCGGCTCGGTGCGGCCCTGCAGGCCGAGCGTGCGCACCAGGCCGATGATGCCGAGGTAGTGGTCGCCGTGGAAATGCGTGAAGAAGACCTCGTTCAGGGCGAAGGTCACGCCGTAGCGCATCAGCTGGCGCGGCGTCCCCTCGCCGCACTCGAACAGCAGCGTCTCGCCCTCGCGCGTCAGCACCAGGGCGCTCACGTTGCGCTCGGCCGTGGGCCGCGCCGCCGAGGTGCCGAGGAAGAGGAGCTTGAGCAGGCTAGAACACCCTCACGTGG
>DATJQT010000164.1:0-1583 GCA_035505475.1 Vulcanimicrobiaceae bacterium | reverse complement strand
GCACGTCGTGCAGATCGGCCGTGTGCGGGGAGCCGGTCACTGTGACCACGTCCGGAACGAACGGATCGAAGAACCAGGGCGGCGGTGAGCCGTCGCCTGCCTGTGCCTCGAAGGTGCGCAGCAGCCTGCGGATGGTCTTGCGCATCTCCACCGCCAGGCGGGTGGCCTCATTCCACAGATGGAAGCCGCTGCGCCCCTTCATCATCTGGGCGCCCACGTCCAGCGATGAGAACAGCGGGTAGAAGGGCGATGTCGAGGCATGCAGCATGTAGGCCTCGTTGAAGCGCAGCTGGCTCACGTGCCGTGGCTGGCCCTGGATGTGCCGGCTCTTCAGGTGGATCTGGGATGCCTGCGAGAAGCCGGCCAGCTGCTTGTGCGTGGACTGGGTCGCGATGATGCCGGGGTCGTCCGGGCCGAGGCGGTCCAGGCCCATGGCGTAGTGGCCGGAGAATAGCGGGTGGAACTTCATAAAGCCCGCCCATGCCTCGTCGAACAGGATGTAATCGCAGAGGTGGCCGATGCGGTCAACGATCATCTGGACGTTGTAGATGGTCCCGTCGTAGCTGCACTGCTCGATGATGGCAAGCCGGAACGGGCGCTCGGCCTGCGAGCGGTCCGGGTCTGTGACCAGGGGGTTGGCGCGGATGGCCGCGCGGATGCGGTCCTCGTCGAGCGCGTCGGGGTCGATCGGCCCGATCAGGCCCTGCGGATTACGGTCGGCCGGCAGGTAGACGGGGATACCGCCGCCCAGTACCAGGGCGCCGTGGTGATTGGACTTGTGGTTGTTGCGGTCGAAGAGCACAAGGTCGCCGCGAGAGACCAGCGCTCCGGTGGCGACCTTGTTGGAGGTGGACGTGCCATTGAGAACGAAGTACGTCCGGTCAGCGCCGAAGATTTCCGCGGCGGCTGCCTCCGCTTGTCGCGCGGGGCCCTGGTGCACCAGCAAGTCGCCGAGCCCGATGACGGAGTTGTCGAGGTCGGTGCGGAAGACCGTCTCGCCGAGGTATTCGTAGAAGACGCGCCCGACGGGACTACGGCGATAGAACATCCCGCCGTTGTGGCCCGGGCACGTCCACATCTCGTTGCTCGATTCGTTGAACTCGATGATGCGGCCGAAGAACGGCGGCTTGAGCTGTTCGATATACGCCTCGAAGTGACGGTTGATGTACTTGGCCACGAAGTCCGGGGCGTCTTCCTCGGGATAGATCAAGCCGCGCACGGCGTCCACCAGCAGTCCGTGCTGCTCCTGGCCGAGTTCGTCGCCTGGCGCCAGCAGGAACACCGGGATCTCGAGGCCGGTGTCCGCGAGCGCTTCCACCACACGCTTGCCGTCGATGCCGCCGGTCTTTCTGCCCCACTCCAGCAGGAGACAGGCCACCGAGGCGTCGTTGCGTAGCCGGATGACGGCGTCCTCGGTGGTGCCGAGGACGTCAACGCGCAGGTGATGGTCCTCGCGAAGGTGCCCCAGGATGCGCCCGAGCGCGTCGCGGAGGGACTGGGAACGTTCGATGCGCGAGTCGACGACCAGGACTGTGAACATGTCTTTGTAGGCCATGAGATCGCCCTGCCGTTCCACTTCCCGG
>DATJQT010000163.1:0-2968 GCA_035505475.1 Vulcanimicrobiaceae bacterium | reverse complement strand
CTCCCAGCCGACGACCTCGTTTTGGGCATTGATTGCGGCACGAAAGTCAATAAGGTGGGGCGGGCCCTTCGGATCCCACCCGTGCTCGTCTTCGCGCATCCATTGCACCCGAACAGGCTTCCCCACCGCCTTCGACAAGAGCGCCGCGTCGGCGGCCGCATCCTCGTGCCCGTTCATGCCGAAGCAGCCCGACCCGTCCAGGTATATAAGGCGGACCTTTTCCGACGCGAGGCCGAGGATGTTGGCAAACGCCGGTCGGAAGCGGTGCGTGGCTTGCGATCCCGTCCAGATCGTGGCTTGATCGGCGCGCACGTCCGCGATAGCACACGAGGGACCCATCGAGGCATGGCTTTGGATCGGCCAGCCATACGTGGCGTTGAGGACCCGGTTGCCGTTCCACACGGACGAGAGGTCGCCGCGTGAAGCGGTCTGTTCATCGCGCACGACCGGCGTCGCGCGAATCGCGTTGAAGAGCGCACTCCGTTCCGGCAGATTGGTTGCCGGAGACCACGTTGTCTTCAAGGCGCGGGCCGCCCGGACTGCGTGCCACTCCGTCTCCGCGCACACCCCGAGAAAATCGCGGATCCGAACGATCCGCACGCCCGGAATACCGGCGACCGACGATTCGTCGACCGTGAGCAGATGCGCGCCGACAGCCGGCGGGCGAATCACGCGGCCGTGCAACATGCCCGGCACCTTAAGGTCGTGCACGAACACGTGCCGTCCGGTCACTTTGGCCGGGACATCGGGACGCGGCATCGGCTGGCCGATGAAACGGAACTTGCTTGGCGACTTGAGCGGGGCCTTGGCGTCGAGCCTCAGATTGAGGCGTCGATCGCCGACGAGTTCGCCATAGGATACGCCTGTCCCTCCCGCCTTCGGCCGGACCACGCCATCCACCACCTCGAGCCCGGCGGCCGACTGGCTTAGGCGCTGCGCCGCCAATTGCACCAGAGCCTGCCGTGCTGTGGCCGCAGCCTGACGAAACTGCATGCCGCCCCGCGCCACACCCTGGCTCCCCGCCGTCGGGCCTTGATCTGGCGTCAACGCGGTGTCGCCCTCGATGATCGAGATCCGCTCGACCGGAATGTCCAATTCTTCTGCCGTCATCTGGCGATACGCGGCGCGGGCGCCGGTGCCGAGGTCCACCTTGCCGCTAAAAAGCGTCACCGAGCCGTCCGCATGAATGGCGAGAAAACCGTCCACCGCATCGGGAGCAACCGTCTTCCCAAGAAAGCCGTCGGCACCGGGCACGGTCTGGGCGGCGGCGCGTCCCGCCAGCGCCGGCCCGAGGCCAAGCGCCACGATGACCGCGCCGCCAGCCTTCAAGAACGTCCGGCGAGTGATGTCCGGTTCGAACATGTCAGCGCCCTCCCGTCCCGGCGACGCGCATGATGGCCTTGATCACGCGGCCGTGCGTGCCGCAGCGGCAGAGCACCTCGTCCAAGGCATCGCGCACCTGCGCCTCGGTCGGGCGCGGATGCGTATCCAGGAATGCCTTAGCAGCCATGACCACGCCTGGCGTGCAATAGCCACACTGCGACGCCTGCTCGTCGATGATTGCCGCTTGCAAGGGGTCGGGCGTCTCGGGAGAGCCGAGCCCTTCGATGGTCAGGATTTCCTTCCCGGTCGCCTCTTTCAACGGCAAGACGCAGGAGCGCACCGCCCGCCCCGCGACGATCACGGTGCACGCGCCGCACTGTCCGAGACCGCAGCCGAATTTCGTTCCGGTCAGGTTGAGATCGTTCCGCAGGACGTACAGCAATGGCACATCGGGATCCGCCGCGACCTCTCGTGGCTGCCCGTTCACGATCAATCGGATCATGCGCCCCTCCCGTGTTGCGCTGTTCTGGTTGCGACTACGGATTCACCCACATTCGTCCGTCCGCCTGGATAAACCGGTCCGCCTCGGTCGGGCCCCAGGTACCCGCCGGGTAAAACGCCAGGCCGGTCTGCCCGGCTGCCTGCCAGCTTTCCAGAATCGGCGTGACGATCGCCCAGGCCGTCTCCACCTCGTCACGTCGGATGAACAGCGTCGAATCTCCGAGCATGCAATCGAGCAACAGCCGCTCGTAGGCTTCTGCCGGATCCAGCCCGAACGTGTCGCGGTACGCGAACCCGAGGCGCGCGGGCACGAGGTTGATCTGCGGACCGGGCGGCTTGATGCCCACCCGAAGCGAGATACCCTCGTCCGGTTGAATGCGGAGGATTAGTTGATTGGGCTCGACCTCGTCGCCCGGCGTGTGCCCGGGGTGCTCGGCGTGCCGGAACATCCGGAGCGGCGGCTGTCGGTATTGGATCATCACTTCGGTCACCTGACGTGGCAGCGCCTTCCCCGTGCGCAGGTAGAAAGGCACGCCCGACCAGCGCCAGTTATCAATCTCCAGGCGCAGTGCCAGGTAGGTCTCAGTGGTCGTGTCTTCGGCGACCCGCTCTTCATCGGCATACGCCGGGACACGTTTCCCGCTGAGTGCACCCCGAACATACTGTGCACGGACCGTCGTCCGGGGAACGTCGGCCACGGCCATCGGCCGGACTGCCCGGAGCGCCTTGACCTTCTCGTCCCGAACCGCCTCCGCCTCCAGTGTGGCGGGGGGCTCCATTGCGATGAGTGAGAGCAGCTGGAGCATGTGGTTCTGGAGCATGTCACGAAGCGCCCCGGCTTTGTCGTAGTAGCCACCCCGGCTTCCGACTCCGAGACTCTCCGCAACGACGATCTGCACGTGATCCACGTAGCGCCGGTTCCAGAGCGGCTCGAAGATGCTGTTGCCGAACCGGAATGTCAGGATGTTCTGGACCGTCTCCTTACCCATGTAGTGGTCAATTCGAAACACCTGCGGTTCTCGGAATACGCGGTGAATGTCGGCATTCAAATTTCGCGCACTCGCCAGATCGCGGCCGAACGGTTTTTCGATGATGACCCGCGTCCAGCCGGAAGCTCGCTCCCCCTCCCCCTCTTCGGAGTTGC
>DATJQT010000162.1:0-12659 GCA_035505475.1 Vulcanimicrobiaceae bacterium | reverse complement strand
ATGGTTGCCATCCACATACTCGTAATTGACAGCCACCCGGAAGGATTTCGCAATGTCCTTGAGTGAAGGAAACTGTTCAGAGAGGCGATCGAGCAGAGCCGCGGCAGTCACAGATGAGTCGAAATCCAGAAGGATTTCGCGATGTCCCGCGGCCTCTCTTGCCGCCGCAAAAAAAGCAACTTTAATTCTCATGTATTCTCCATAAGCATTTGATTTTTAATATGATAACATATATGCACGTGTTTTGATATTTCCGCTTGTAATCCAGACTTCTGCCGCAGCGGCAAGGATTTTGCGCCCCAGCCTTCATGTATGTCTTGACGCATGCTCGTCCTGTATGCTAATACCTCAAAATGACTGACGTGGATATCCTGTTGAAGGCTTGGTTATTTTCCCTGGCAAATCCTCGACAAATCCGTGTTTGGCCGGACAATTTGGCCTTATCGACAGTGTGTGGATAATGAGAGAGCGGACGTTCAGGCCGCCTTTCTTTATTTCATATGATTATGATATAGTTGTGGAGGATTTTGAAAAGAAATCCGGCTCCTTCCCGTCTATCGGCACACACCTGGACAAGGTCGGCCGGAGGGTCAATGACGATCAAAGTACTTGCTGAAACGGCAAAAGATAAGGGCCGACTCCTCAACCAAATTGTCAGACGTCTTCTCGACGAACTCGGATACGACGATTTTCGCTCACGAATCGCAAACGCGGGTTCGGAGATCGAGGTTAGGGCAAAGCATCGCGCCACGCAAGCGCCAATTTTGTGCAAAGCGCGCGCCGTCCCCCGCGAAATTGGCCCCGACGAACTCAAGCGATTTCTTGCCGCGTACACCCAGACCAAGAAGAAAGACCGCCGCGTTGTCGCGTTGTTCCTCGCGTTTTCCGGGCTCAGCCCGGCCGCCCGCGACTGGTACGCAGGGCTCGAGGATAAGGGCAAGGGGGAATTCCACGTATTCGCCCCCGAAAAGCTGCTGGCGCTGCTGCGGCGAGCACGGCTGATTGGTCCGCCCGAAGTCGTCGAGCCGGCGATCAAATCCCGCATCCGGACAGATGCCGGGCCGCGTTTCCTGGCTTTCCATGAAGGCCAGATGTACTGGATCCAGACGACGGTCACCGGTCGGAAGGTGACCGGGTTTGCCGTGTTGGGCTCGCACGGCGAGTTAGTGTCGCGTGTCGTCGCCCGTGAGTTGAAGCGCCTCGACCCCGCGCTCGACGGCAAGCGCCTCGTCGACACCTACCTACGCGACAAGGTCTTTCTCGCCCTCCTCGACATGATCCCGCGCAATCTAGAAACCCTTGCCAAGGAAGTCCGGGAGCCGATCACGGACGTCCGCGAGGTGATGCACGATCTCGTCCGCGAGAACGTTGTCATTTCCGAGGCCGGCACCGGCCAGCCCCGCTGGAAAGTGGATCGCTATAGCCTGCGGACCGATCTCGGGCTGTTTCTCTCGCTGGCTCGCCAGTATCTGGAAGGACCGCACAAGTTCCGATTCCTCAGTTCGCAGTTTGCCGGGACACTGCTCGCCGGGGACGTTCCCGGGTATCTGGAAGCGCGCTGGCGTTTCCGCACGACCGAACGGGATCGTGCCGGTCTGTTTCGCTTGCTCTCGGTGAGCCCCAGTGCGCTGAACCATGCGTTGTTTACTCCCACCGATCGGTACCTCGGCCCCGAAGAGGCGCGGACCGGCTTTGCCGAACGCGAGCGCAGTCGCCCCTTGCAGATGAACCGCCTGACCGAGGATTTGCTGGTGCGGATGTCCAGCGACATGGAGCATCCGCATTATCAGGATCTGCTCGCGTTGCGAGGCATCAAAGGGCATCTGTTCCGGACCATGGCGAAGGCAGCGACCACGCAAGAACTGGTCTACAGCTTTTCGGCCGATTCGCTGATGACCCAAAACAAGACCGGCCCGGGGCGCACGGCCCCCGCCGCACGGAGCGATGCGGAGCAGGCGGTGGAGCTGGGGATGGCCCTCCTCCACATGGAGGAGTACGAGCAGGCGGTCGCCTCCTTCGATCGGGGCATCAAGGAAATCCGGGATCCCAGCCGGCTGATCAGCGCCTGGAACAGCCGCGGCATCAGCCTCCTCTCCTTGAAGAAGTACACGGACGCGACCACCAGCTTTAACGAGGCGCTCCGCTACAACGGCAACTCCAAGGTCGCCTGGTACTACAAGGCGCTCTGCCTCAAGGAACTCGGCGATGTGAGCGGCGCCCAGCGCTGCGTCCGGCGCGCCCTCGACGTCGACCCCAATTACGCCGAGGCCCGAGAACTCTCCCAGGTCCTCTGACCCCGATGCCTTCCCGTCTCGTCTGCACCCGCTGTCGTCGGACTCTACCCGCGGAAACGCCGGATTGGCGCTGTGTCTGCGGCGGACCCTTCGACCTGGAACACGTCCCGGCGTTCCCACGGGAGGCGATCCAGGCGCGCCCTTCCACATTCTGGCGCTATCGTGAGGCCCTCCCGATCTCCGGCGAGACCCCGCTTGTTACGCTGGGCGAGACCCTGACACCGCTCCTGGAGTGGCCCGCCCTTCCCGGCGCACAACTGAAACTCGAATATCTTTTCCCGACCGGATCGTTCAAGGATCGCGGCGCGGCGCTGCTCTTGACGCATGCGGCGCGGCAGGGAATCCGTTCGGTTGTCGAGGATTCCTCTGGCAATGCAGGGGCGGCGGTGGCCGCCTATGCGGCGCGGGCCGGTATTGCCTGCCGGATCTTCGTTCCGGCCGCGACGTCGCCCGGGAAGTTGAGCCAGATCGCCGCCTATGGCGCGACGGTCGTGCCGGTCCCGGGCACGCGCGAAGACGTGACGGTCGCCGCCCGTGCCGCGGCCGAAGACAGTTGGTATGCCAGCCACGTCTTCAGCCCGTATTTTTTCCACGGAACGAAGACATTCGCGTTCGAAGTGTGGGAGCAGCTCGGCTTCAAGGCACCCGATGTCGTGGTGGTTCCCGTCGGCCACGGAACGCTGCTGCTGGGTGCGTTTATCGGATTTTGTGAGCTCCGTGCCGCCGGGGCCATCGGGCGGCTGCCCCGCATGATTGGGGTGCAGGCTGCGCGCTGCGACCCGCTGGTCGCGGCGTGGCACGGGCGGCAGCCGACGGCGCCGGAGGAGACACTTGCCGAGGGGATTCGCATCGGTGCGCCGGACCGAGGGCCGGCGATCCTCGAGGCGTGCCGACAGAGCGGAGGCGAGCTGGTCGCCGTGTCAGAGGCCGAGATCGGCGCCGCCCTCGACACGCTGTGCCGCGCCGGCTGGTTCGTCGAGCCGACCGCTGCGGCAGCCCCAGCCGCCGCCCTGCAGCTCGCTGCCTCCGGCCGTCTCTCGCCGGACGAGATCACGGTCGTACCGCTCACCGGCAGCGGCCTGAAAGCCGCCTCCACCATCCAGAAAGTCTTGGGCCGATAACGATCCGTCCCATGCCTCTCCGCGGTGCCACCCCATGTGACGATGGTGTTATCGCTTGCGCCAAAACGCCGCCGCACCGCATCCGAGCGCGAGCCCCAGGCAGAGAAACCCGCGGCGATATCCGATGAGCTCGGCCAGCCACCCGAAACCCATCGCCCCGACGACCCCCCCGGCAAGGATGGCGCAATTGAAGACCGCAAGCGCCTTGCCGCGCCCGGCAGCCGGCGCCAGATCAAAAGCCATCGCGCTCGCCGCCGGGTAGAGGAATCCGTGGGCGGTGCCGTTGATCATGCCCACCAGAATGAGCAGCCAGGTCGATTGCAGGCCGGCGAGCGCAAGGACACCTGCCGAGAGTCCGACCAGTGACGGCAAGATCACCTGGCGGCGATCGCACCGGTCTGCAAGTCGCCCCCCGAGAAAACGGACTGCCACCGCCATGAGACTGTACACGAGGTAAAACGGACCGACCCGCGGCAGCCCGATGTGCTGGACGAACGGCGGAAGGAACACGAACACCACGCCGTTGGCCAGGCCGAATTGAAATGCGGGGACGAGGACCGGCGAGAAATTCCGCCAGAAGGAGCGCCCGAGCCGTTCCGCCCGCTCGCGCACCGCCTCGGTGGGGACCTGGCCTGCCAAACTGATGCCGAGTGTCCCGAGCGCCAGACCAAGCGTCACGATGAAGAACACCCGGAATCCGAATGCGCGCAGGACGACCTCACCACCGGCCGGGGCCAGCGCGATCATCACCAACCCGGAGACTCCGAAGATGCCGACGGCCTCGGCGCGGCGGCCGGGCGGCGCCAGATCCGCGAGCAGTGTCAAGTTGCTGGTGCTGAATCCGGCAACCGCCGCGCCCTGCAGAAACCGCAGCAGGTAGAAATGCCATCCGAGCCGCGTGGTGCCTGCGAAGATCAATGACACCAGGCTGATCAGGCCGGCGCTGAGAATCAAGAACGGCCGCCGCCCGAAACGGTCGATCAGGGAGCCCGCCCCGGCCTGGCACACGATCGCAGCCACTTGGTACATAGCCATGATCGCGCCGATGTTGCTCTCGGTTCCACCGAGTTGTCCGATGTACAGCGGCAAGAGATTGAAGGCGTTGAGGTTGGCGTAAAACAGGGCGTTTGCCGCGGCCGCCAGCAGGAACGGCCGGGTATACAACGTGTCACGGGCGACGGGGACGCCGTCGACCGGAAGGCCCGCAGTGCCTTCCGGCCGGTCGCCTGGCTCAGCCAACGAGGACGAGCCGTACATCCATCACATTGGTGCGGGTCGGCCCGGTGATGACGAGATCTCCCAATTTTTCGAAGAACGGATAGGCGTCGTTGCCGTCGAGGGCCGCGCGCGGATTGAGCCCGAGCGCCCTGGCCCGCTCGGCGGTGCTCCCATCCACCACGGCGCCGGCCGCATCGGTCGGTCCGTCCGTGCCGTCGGTGCCCGCGCTGAAGATCACGACGTCCGGCATCCCTGCGATATCGAGGCCCGCGGCCAGCGCGAATTCCTGATTCCGTCCGCCCTTCCCCTTGCCCTTCAAGGTGACCGTGGTCTCGCCACCGGTGATCAAACAGACCGGCGCCGACATGGGGTGTCCGCTCGCTCGGACTTCCATGGCCAGGGCAGCATGCATGCGAGCGATCTCCTTCGTCTCGCCCTCGATGAAGGACGACAGAATCATCGCCTGCAAGCCGAGGCGGCGCGCCTCACTCTCGGCCGCCTCGAGGGCCTGAATGTTGCTCGCGACCATCAGGCTCTTCACGCGTCCGAACAGTGGATCCTCGGGTTTCGGCGTCTCGGCGTGTTGCCCGGCGGCGCCTGCCTCGAGGTGCGTCCGGATGCTCGCCGGAATCTCTCCACGGACCCGATACTTGTCGAGGATGCGCAGCGCGTCCGCGTAGGTGGTCGGATCGGGGACGGTCGGCCCCGACGCGATCGCGTCGAGCGGATCGCCGACAATATCGGAGAGGATCAGCGTGAAGACGCGCGCGGGCGCCGCCGCACGGGCCAACTGCCCCCCCTTAATCCGCGAGATATGCTTGCGCAGCGTATTCATCTCTCGGATGTCCGCCCCGCAGGCGAGGAGCGCCTTAGTGAGGGCCTGCTTTTCCGCCAACGTGATCCCCGCCACCGGCGCCGGCGTGAGCGCCGAGCCACCGCCCGAGATCAGCACCAGGACGAGGTCGTCCGGCCTGAGACCCGTGACTTGGTCCAAGAGGGCCTGCGCACCGGCCAGGCCCGCAGCGTCCGGCACGGGGTGGCCGGCCTCGTGCAGCCGGATGGTCTTGGTCGGCTGCACGTGGCCGTACTTGGTGACCACCAGCCCTCGACTGATCCGCTCGCCGAGAATCTCTTCGATCGCCCCCGCCATCGAGGCGCCGGCCTTGCCCAGCCCGACCACGACCACTTGACGGACCTTGTCCAGGTCCACCGACTCCGCGCCGATCGACAGCCGGGCGCCTTCCCGGCACACGTGCCGATGGATCGCCTCGGCCGGATCCACCGCCCGCACCGCTGCATCGAAGATGCTCTGCGCCGCCTTCCGCAACGCTGCCGCCTGCATGACGTCTCCTCCGCCCCTCTCCCGAACTTGTGAGGAAATGTTCGAGTTTACACCGTCCCCAACAGCTCGCACCGGGCCAGCTCCGTATAGATCGAACCGCGCGGATCGAGCTCGCTCTGCATCACATGAATCGCCTCGATCGGTACGGATCCCAAGAACTCCGCCGGCTCGCTCCGAATCGCGGCGAGCAAGCGGTCGATGTTCTTGGGCGAGCGCACGCGACCGAGCGTCAGATGGGCTGCGAAGCCTCGTTTGTCCTTCGGAAACCCGATCCGCGCCAACGCCGATTCGACGTCGCGCGCGACCGCCGTCAGGGCCTCGGCGCCGTCCGTCAGCCCCACCCAGACCACGCGGGGAATGCGGCCCCCAAACGATCCGAGTCCCGCCACCGCGATCGGAAACGGCACGTGCGGCCGCGCCGCCTCCGCCACCGCCGTCTGGATCCGGTGCACCCGCTCTGGGTCAACCTCGCCCAGGAATTTCAGCGTGGCGTGCAGGTTCCCTGGTTTGACCCAGCTCACATCCGCGTCCGCACGCCGCAGGCGTTCTTGCACCGCGGCGAGGGTCTCTTTCACCGCCGGCGTGAGGTGGGCAGCCACGAACAGCCGCACGCTACGCCTCCTGGATCGGGATGCCGAGTAGATGACGGCGGAGCATCTCCAGCGCCATCTGGGCCCCCCGGTATTTCACCTGCTCGCGCTCACCGAGCAGCCGGAACTCCCGCGCGGCATCCCCGCCGTCCCAGGCGAGGCCGACACAGACGAGCCCGACCGGTTTCTCGGGTGTCCCCCCGGTCGGGCCTGCGACCCCGGTCGTCGCCAGCCCCAGCGCGGTCCCGGCCAGGCGGCGCACGCCGACGGCCATCGCCCGCGCCGTCTCAACGCTGACCAGCCCATGGTCCGCGATCGTCTCGGCCGGAACGCCGAGTAGGCGCTGCTTCGCCTCGGCGCTGTAGGCGACGATGCCCCGCTCGAAGTACTCCGAGCTGCCGGAGATGTCGGTGAGCCGCGAGGCCACCAAGCCGCCCGTGCAGGATTCCGCAACGGCCAGCGTTGCCCTCCGCTCGCGGAGCAACCGCCCTACCGCCGCCTCGAGCTTCTCCTCGTCACGGCCGAAGATGAGCGGCCCGAGCCGCTCACAGAGCTTCGCGTCTAAGGCGTCCAATTGGGCGGCGATCTCCGTGGGATCGTCGCCCTTGCAGGTCATCCGGATATGGATTTCCCCCGCGTGGGCGAGGACGCCGATGCTGGGATTCCGCATGGTCCGAAAGTAATCCCCGATCTTCTCGTCCAGCATCGACTCGCTGATCCCGCAGGTCTTGAGGACTCGCGACACGATGCGGCCCCGGATGCCGAAGGCATCCCGGATGCGCGGGATCACCTGCTCGAGCAGCATCGGTTTCATTTCCGACGGTACGCCGGGCATGCAGACCAGAACCCGGCCGTCGGCTTGACAGAGGAGCCCGGGCGCCGTGCCACGCGGATTGTGGAGGACCTCTGCGCCTTCCGGCACCATGGCCTGCTTGCGGTTGTTCTCCGGCATCGGAATACGCCGGCGCATAAACCGTGCCTCGATCGCGGCGAGGATGTCTGGATCGAGCCGGAGCGGCCGGTCCAGCACGGCCGCCAGCACCTCGCGCGTCAGATCGTCCTCGGTCGGCCCCAGTCCCCCGGTCATGATCAGGACATCGGCCCGCGTCAGGGCCAAGCGGATTGCCGCGTCGATCCGGCCCCAGTTGTCGCCCACCGTGCTCTTGAAGAACACATCGAGGCCGGCTTCGGCCAGCCGCTGCGACATCCAACTCGCATTCGTATCAATAATCTGGCCGAGCAAAAGCTCGGTCCCGATCGTCAGCAGTTCCGCGCCCATTCAGCTCTCAAAGAAAATCGAAGTTGGCCTGCAGCAGCCACCAGGTAGCGCGGGCGAGCAGTCCGGCCGCCGCGTCGTCCAGCACGATCCCGAACCCGCCGGGCAGGCGCTCGAGCTTGGGGATTGGACTGGGCTTCACGACGTCGAAGATCCGGAACAGGAGGAAGACCGCCGTCAGATCGTACCAGTTGGCGGGAAGCAGCAGCAGAGCGCACCACATGCCGACACATTCGTCCAGGATCACGTTCGGCGGGTCCGCCTGCCCGAGCTCCTGGGCCGCGCGGCCCGTCACAAAAATCGCCAGGGCACACGCTGCGACCACCAGCACGAGATATGCCCGCCAGTCCATACCCAGCAGAACGAAGCCGCAAGCCGCCCCGATCAGGCTGCCGACCGTCCCCGGGGCGGGCGGTACGTTTCCGATTCCACCCAGGGTCGCGATCCGGACGATCGTCGAGCGCCGCACGGCAGGCGCGGAGGTTGCTCGTCGGCTCATGGCAGCATCTCCAACACGCGCCCGGTCAGATCGTGCTCGAACGCCTCTTCGATCAGGGCGCGGGCGAACCGTCCCGACGGTCCCGCGAAGCCCCGCAGGTACACCGTGCCATCAACCTCGGGTGCGTGTCCAGCCGTGCGCCCGCACCAGACGCCCGGCTGGTCGGCCGAGGGGCCATCCACCAGGACCTCCTGGACCGTCCCCACCAGGGCCTGGCTCTTGACCTCGGCGATGCCCGCCTGGATGGCCAGCAGCCGCGCCTGGCGCGCCTCGGCGATGCGTCGCGGCACCTTGGGATGCAGCGCAGCGGCCGGGGTGCCCTCCTCGTCCGAGTACCGAAATACGCCGACGCGGTCGAAGCACATCTCTTGGACAAACTTGGCCAGCACGGCAAATTGGGCGGCGCTTTCGCCGGGAAACCCCGTGATGAACGAGGTGCGGATCACCAAGCCGGGCACCGCGTGCCGGATCCGACCGATTAGGCGGCGGAGGCTCTCCGGGGTGCCGCCCCGGCCCATGGCCTTGAGGATCCCGGCGTCGGCGTGCTGCAGGGGGAGGTCCAGGTAGCGGCAGAGCCGGGGTTCACTCGCTATGAGCGCGATCAGCGCGGGCGAGATGCGGTTGGGATACAAATAGTGCAGTCGGATCCAGCGCAGCTGTGGTATCGCCAGCAAATCGCGGAGGAGCTGCGGCAACCCGTCGGCCTCGCCGCGATCGGCCCCGTAACTGGTCGTGTCCTGCGACACCAGCACCAGCTCGCGCACGCCGTCTTGGGCCAGTGCCCGCGCCTCGGCGACGAGGTCGGGGCGCGTGCGGCTTTGAAAGGTTCCCCGGATCGCCGGGATCGCGCAGAACCGGCAGGTGTGGTCGCAGCCTTCGGCGATCTTGAGGTACGCCACGTGCGGCGGCGTGAGCCGCCGGCGCGGCAGGTCGGCGGTGACCAGGGCCGTGTGGCCGGTCACGCTGGGGGCGGCGGGAGCGGCCCCCGCCAAGGTCGTCCGAACGATCTCGGCGATGCGGGGAAACTCGCCGGTGCCGATGAAGCCGTTCGCCTCGGGGAGCAAGCGTGGCAATTCCTCGGCATAGCGCTGGGACAGGCAGCCGCTGACCAGGAGGGCCCGGCAGCGGCCCGACTGCTTGAGGAGCGCCGCCTGCAGCACGGTCTGGATCGACTCCGCCTTGGCGTCCTCGATGAACCCGCAGGTGTTGACGACGACGACGTCGGCCTGGTGGGGATCTTCAGCGATCCGGTAGCCGGCCGCCGCGAGCTGGCCCAGCATCACCTCGGCGTCCACCTGGTTCTTCGGGCAGCCGAGGTTCACGATCGACACGGACGTCGCGCGTCCGGAGGCGTCTGCCATGGGAGATCAATTCCTTCCGGGCACGCTGGCCCGTCATCGCTCAGTTGCTGTTGCTCGCCACGGGGTCGGGCGACGCCAGCTCCAGCCGGTTGCGGCCGGCGGCTTTGGCCCGATACAGCGCCTGATCGGCCAGCCCGACCAGGTCTTCGGCCTTGCGCGTGCGCGACATCAGCATGGCCGCGCCGATACTCACGGTGACCCGGTGCTCCTGCCCGGTTTCCGAAGAGTGAAACACGTGCTCGGCCACGGCAGCCCGCACGCGCTCGGCCTGTGCGGCCGCGCGGGCCAAATCGGTTTCGGGCAGGATGATCGCAAACTCTTCCCCGCCGTACCGTGCCAGGATATCCACGGAGCGCGCATTTTGGCGCAGCACTCCGGCGATCTCGCGCAGCGCCTGGTCGCCGGCGAGATGCCCGAACCGGTCATTGAAGGCCTTGAAATGGTCGAGATCCAGCATCAGCATCGCCAGCGGTCGGCGGTAGCGCTGCGCGCGGCGCATTTCACGCGCCAACTGCGTATAGAACTGGCGGTGATTGGCCAATCCCGTCAAAGGGTCGGTGATCGCGAGCTGGTGTGTCTCCTCGAAGAGCCGCGCATTCTCGATCGAGACGGCCGCCTGGCTCGCAAAGGTCGAGAGCAGCTGGATCTCCTCTGGGCCGAAGTCATGGCGTTTCGTCATATACAAGTTCATGCAGCCGAGCGCGCGATCCTGTACGACCAGGGGCACGGCCAGGAAGGCCTGAAATCCGCGCCGGCTGGCGCGCTCTAGCCACTGCCCGTAGAGGTCGTCGGTGTTGAGGTCCGCCACGGCCACCGGCTGCTTCTCGCGCACCGCCACGAGGCTCGGGTTGCTGCCCGGTCGCTCGCGGCCGCCCAGCCGGCCCTCGTCCTCGAACAGATTGACGCCGGCAACCGTCGAGAGCGTCCGCCCGTCCGGCCCGAGGAGCATGAGCGACATCGCCTGCGCGTCCAGGAGGCTCGACACCGTCTCGCTGATCCGCGTGAGAATATTCTGCAGGTCCAGGGTGGACGCCATCGTGCGGCTGACCTGGTACAGCGCCTCGAATTCCTGTGCCTTGCGCTGCGTCTCGGTGTACAGCCGGGAATTCTCCAGGGCGACCGACACCTGGCGGCCGATGCTGGCGAAGAGCGTGCCGTCTTCCTGCGAGAACTGCTGCCACCGCGACCCGATCAGCGAACAGACACCGAGGGGCCGTTCCTGAAAGATCAGTGGGATCACTGCCAGGGGCCGGGGCGGGTCGCTGACCAGCGGCGTCAGGCCACGAATCGCAGCCACATCGGCCGCGAGCAGCGCGCCGTCGCTCCCCAGGGCGTCTCGGACCCAGGCCGTGTCGATCGGGAGCGTCCCGAGTCCGGTATCGAGCCCGGCCGCCAGGCCGTGCGCGGCCCGTAATCTGAGGGTGCCGCCCGGTTCGAACAGATGAATGAATCCGGCGGACAGACTTAATGTCTCGACCACGCCGGCCAGAGCGCCTTCCAGGATCGCTTCCACACTGAGCGAGCGGTTGACGGCCAGGGCGACCGCATTGAGCGCGTGCAGCTCGCGGTTGCGGCGCACGACCTCGAGGCTCATGCCGCGCACCCGCAGGAGCACCTTGATCCGCGCGATGAGTTCGTCCGTGTTGAAGGGCTTGGTAATGTAATCGTCGGCCCCGATCTCCAGCCCATGGACCATATCGCGAGTGGTGTCCTTGGCGGTCAGCATCACCACCGGCACGTGCCGCCAACGCGGCTCGGCCTTGATCCGCCGGCAGACCTCGTACCCGTCCATGCCCGGCATCATCACGTCCAGCAGGATGAGGTCGGGGGACTGCTCTTCGAGGCGGTGGAGCGCCTCCTCGCCCGAGTGGCTGACCAGCGTGGCAAATCCGCGCGCCTCGAGCAGGACCTGCACCATGCGGGCGATGCCGATTTCGTCTTCGACCACCAGGATCGTGGATTTCCCCGTCGTGCCGGTCATCATACCGCCCCCGCCGCTCCTCGTCGTAGGTGCCTGGGGAATGAATAGCGCAGGTTCCGACCTTCCCGCAACCGAAAAATGGCCGAGACGCGTGGCTTGACACCGCGGAGGGATTTCGATAGCGTGCGGCTGGCTACCTGGCGTCCCGTCGCCGGTAGGCCGGTGTGCCCCCTCGCAATCCAGGAGAGATCAATGACCACCATGACATCACGTGAACGCGTCGCGGTCGCCCTGGCGCGGCAAGAACCGGATCGAGTCCCTTACTGCGAGTTGGGTGTTGATCGCGCCTTGGCCGAGCGGCTGATGGGCTGGGGCGCGCCGGCCAGCCAGGCGACGAACCTGGAAGCCAACGCGTACACCGTCGAGGAAGCCAAGGCGCTGGCGGCGACGCTCCACCTCGACAACATCACCTATGTGTTGCGCGCGCCGGTCTACGCCAAAAAGGAGGCGGGACGGGACGGGCGGCTGTTCTATGGGGAGGGCCTGATCCAGTCACCCTCCGACCTGGACCGCCTGGTGCTGCCCGACCCGTACGACAACGCGCTCTACGCCGGCGCCGAGGCGTTCCTCAAAGCACGCGGCGACTACTCCACCTGGTTCGTCACGCGCATTGGCATCTTCCCCACCATGCTGAGTTTGGGGACGGAGAACTTCTGCGTCGCGCTCTACGACAACCCGGCATTCGTCGAGACGGTCCTCGACCGCTACTGTGAGTGGATGGTGGCCGTGGCTGATCGCATCGGCCAGATGGGGTTCGACGTGTTCGCCTCGACCGATGATCTGGCCTTCAATACCGCACCGTTCTTTTCGCCCGCCGTGTTTCACGACCTGGTGATTCCGCGCTACCGGAAAGTGGCCGCCAAGATCCGCCAACCCTGGATCATCCACAGTGACGGCAATATTCTGCCCTTTGTGGACGATTTCCTGAGCGTCGGGGTGGCGGCACTGCATCCGAACGAGAAGGGGGCGATGGACAT
>DATJQT010000161.1:0-19289 GCA_035505475.1 Vulcanimicrobiaceae bacterium | reverse complement strand
GAGCACTTCGGCAACGATTGCGGCCGTCTGCCGGGCGCGGGTGAGCGGACTGCTGAGGATCAGAGTGAGCGGCAGCTTCAACGCCTTGATGCCGGTCGCCTCGCGCTGCATGCGCTTCTTGCCGTCGGCGGTAAGTGGCCGCTTGGCGTCATCCCCCTGCCACTCCTCGCGGTCTCCCGCCTGCCCGTGCCGCAGAAAATATAGCGTGAGCCCCACGCCGTCCTCCGCCGCCAGCCGTTACAAACAGCCGCGTGAAAGAGAAGGTACTCCGCTGCAGATGATGTCTACAGTCTACCATGCTGCCGGCGCCGCGTCCGCCACCGCTCGGAACCGCGGAGCGGCGCCGGCCCCGCTTTATACCAGCCGCGTCACACCGTCGGCGACCTTCGGATACCCTTCGGCCATGAGCACATCGTGCCCAGGGAAAATCCGGCCAATCGGCGCCTGGGCCTTTACCTTGTCAAAGCTCTGCATCCATGCCGGTAGATCCATGATGAAGACGCTTGGATTGTCTTCCTGATAGCCCCGGAACACATGCGCACAGTCCGACCCGACGATGGCCGGACCCTT
Source organism: Vulcanimicrobiaceae bacterium (assembly GCA_035505475.1). Lineage (GTDB taxonomy): Bacteria > Methylomirabilota > Methylomirabilia > Methylomirabilales > 2-02-FULL-66-22 > 2-02-FULL-66-22. Next base: position 18,719 of record DATJQT010000161.1, on the reverse strand, counting down.
CGCCGTCTGTACCCGGACCACCTGCAATCCGACCGTGTGGCCGGGGGCCAAGAGCACATCCACCCCGGACGCGATTGCCGCATCGCCGTCGACGATGGCGAGGCGCTCGGACTTCTCCAAGCCGCCGACGATCTTGCTGGCGTCGGGATCGAACAGAATCGCAACCGGCTTCCGGCCAGACACGGGGTTGTTGACGCAGAAATCGAACTCCCGCTTTTGCACATAGAACTTCGCCTTGGGATAGGCGGTGAGGAACGTCTCCATTCCCCCAACATGATCCCAATGCATATGCGTGATGATGACCTTTGTGACGTTGTCGCCCGTAATGCCCGCCCGGGCCAACACCTGGATCGGGCTGACGTAATCCGGAATCTTCCGGGCAACGCCCTGGGCGGGACTTGCACCGGTATCAATGACGATCGCCTCGCCGGTCTTGGCTTTCAGCGCCCAGACGAAATAACTGAGCGGCCCGGTTTCCTCCCAGCCGACATTCCAGAGCACGATGGCCAGTCTGCGCACGAGTGGCCCGCCATATTTGGCGGCATAGATTTCGTACTCCGCCCCGTCGGCCGCTACGGCCGGAGCGCTCCATTGCCCGACCGCATCGGCGAGGACTGCGGTGCCCAGGACCGTGGTGCCGGCCTGCAAGAACTCCCGTCGGTTCAGCGCAGCCATGCTCTCCCCCTTTCGTCCAGGCCAAAGAACACGGCCCTCGAGGGTCAACCCCTCTGAGGACCGTTGGTGGTGTTCGGGATCGGGGCCGGTGGTTGGCATCGGCGTCTCCTACCGATGATCCGCACGCGGCCAGACGCTAATGCCGAACCCAGGGAAAAGTCAAGGCCTCGACAGCAGTCGTCTACTTCTTGGGCATCTTCAGCTTGCCGGCGCGTTCCATGACTCTCCAGTATGCGTGATCGGCGAAGTGGACCAGGGTGTTCTCGAGGCTGCGCTGGATCAACTCGCCTTCTCCGGAATGTGCACCGGCGGTATGTGCGACGGCTTCGGGCAACCCGACCGTCAGCGCGACATGCACGCCGTACACCGAGTGGCGAATGGACGGGAACCCGACAGCCCCGACATCCTTCTTCCAGCGCGCCTGATTTTTCGGGCTGAACTCGAACGGCTTGCCGACATCGTGGCACAGGCCGCACGCCCACAAGAGATCGCGGTCAATCTCGAGGTCACCATGGATTTTCTCGAGCCCGTCCGCCAAACCCTGCGCCGCCCAGGCGACGCCGCGCAGGTGCTGGGACTGCGTGGCGTCTTTCATCGGCGGGGTGTCGGGATTCCCGGAGGGCTTGATTTGGTCAATGCTGGTGAATTCGCTCTGCGAGAGCGAGAACGCCCAGGCCTCCACGACCTTTTCTCGCAAAGCCTTGTTTTTGATCTGATTGATTTCGGGGAGGCACTTGCGAACGCCGGCGCGCAGCTGCTCCATCGATGCCATGATTCCTCCTCTGTTCGGTTATCGGGTTCCCATCAACAGGCGGGGCATGAACAACACCGTCTGCGGAAAATAGCTGATCAGCGCCAATACGACGATCAGCGCGGCGATGAACGGCCAGGCGTACTTCACGAACTCTTCGATGCCGACATTTGCCAGGCGACAGCAGATGTACATCAGCATGCCGACGGGGGGAGTCAGCAGCCCGATCATGAGGTTGAGCGTGATCAGGACACCGAAATGGATGAGGTCAATCCCCGCCCCGCGCACGAGCGGCAGGAACATAGGAACCACGACGATCAGGAGCGGCAGGGCGTCCATGAAGCAGCCCAAGGTCAGAAATATGATATTGATGAAAACGAGCACCAGGATCGGATTTTTCGCAATCGGCCCGAACAGGCCGGTCAGCATCTGGGGGAGCTTCTCGAACGCCACGATCCACCCGCCGACCGCAAACACCGCCGTGATGAATAGGACGACCGACGAGTTCACCATGACCTTGGCGAACACCTGCGGGAGATCCCGGACACGGAGCTCTCGGTAGAAGAAGCCGAGGAGCATGGCGTAAAATGCCGCCACGACGGCCGATTCGGTGGGCGTGAACACGCCGCCCAGGATCCCGCCCATGATGGTGAACGGCATCAGCATCGGCGCGATCGCACCGGCGGTGGCGCTCCCCAATTCCCGCAGCGAGGCCCGCGCCGAGCGCGGGTACTGCCCCCGCCTAGCGATGACGTAGGAAACGCCCATCATATACAGGCCCATGATCAGGCCCGGGATGATCCCCCCCGCAAACAGCCGGCCGGTGGACACCTCGGCCAGGCTTCCGTAAATCACGAAGTTGATGCTGGGCGGGATGATCGGGCCGACCGTAGCGGCGGAAGCGTTGACCGCCGCCGTGAAGCCTGGCGGATACCCGGACTTGAGCATGGGCGGGGTGAGGATTGCTCCCGCCGCCGAGGCATCCGCCACGGCCGACCCGGACATGCCTGCCATCACCATGTTGGCCACGATCACCACGTTGGCCAATCCCCCGGTGATGTGGCCAACCAGCGCCGACGCAAACCGCACCAGCCGTTTGGTGATACCGCCCGCGCTCATGAGTTCGCCGGCGAGGAGGAAGAATGGGATCGCCAGCAGCGGGAAACTGTCCACGCCGGCGACCATGCGCTGGGCCAGGAATGGCAGCGGGACATTGCCAGAGGCCAGCATATACACCAACGAGGTGAGACCGACCGCGAACGCGACGGGGATGCTCATCGCGAAGAGGAGCAGCATGGTTCCAAGCAGGATCATTCCCATCGGCTACTCTGCCTCAACCTGTCCAGACGCATCCACGTATCCCTCACCCTGTGCCCAGCGGGTGACGAGGCCGAACAGGATGCGGAGGGCAAACAGTACGATCGCCGCCCCGCCGACAGGCAACGCCAGATAGGCGTACGACATGGGAATCAGGAGGACCGGCGAACGGTCTCCTGCCCGCATACTTATGAGCGCTCCCTCGTAGGTCATGACGGCGGCGAAGACGACCATCCCGAGGTACACCAGAATCTCGAGGACCATTCGCGCCCGCGCCGGCAAGAGTCGGGCGAAGAAATCAATCCGGATATGTGCCGACCGCTCGACGGCCAGCGCCGCGCCCAAGAACGATAACCAGATGAAGAGAAACCGCGAGGTCTCCTCGACCCAATCGATATTGGTGATCGGGAGATCGAGATAACGTGCCGCGATCGAAACCAGGATGTTCAGCATCAAAATCGCGAACACGAGAACGCCGACCCGAAAAATAACAATGTGAAGCGCCCGGTAAACACGGCTCATGGAGAGTCTCGAGAAGGCGGGCGGGGCGACGGTGCCCCGCCCGATGGAGGATTATTTCAGCGCTCGGGCCTTTTCCGCCAGCTCCGTCAAGCCGACCAGTGAGGCGATATCCTTCGTCTTTTCCCGGAAGGGCTCCATGCTCGGGGGCGTGTTGACTTGCAAGCCCTTTTCTTTGAGGAAAGTGAGCGACTTCGATTGGTCGTCCTGCACGAATTTCCACTCGTGGTCCTCGGCGTCCTTGCCAGCCTGCAGCACGGCTTTCTGCATGTCGGGCGACAACTTGTCGAACACACGCTTGTCCATGCTCCAGAAGCCGCCGCGCAGCATGTGCCCGGTGAGAGTGAGATACTTCTGGACTTCCCAGAAGTTCATGGTGCGGATCGTGGTAGTGGCATTGTCCTGGCCGTCCACGGCCCCCTGCTGCAGGGCCATGTAGACTTCCGAAAACGCCAGCGGCACGGGCGTGGATCCGAGCGCCTTGAAGGTCTCCACATTCACTTTCGAGGCCTGAACCCGGAACTTGAGCCCGACCATGTCGGCGGGGCTGTTGATCGGCCGCTTGTTGTTGGTCAGGTGCGCCGTGCCGATCAGCGTGCTCCCCAGATAGATAAAGCCCTTCCCCTCCATCTTCTTCCAGATCGCCTTGGCCGTGTCGCTGTCCCAGAACTTTCTGTAATGCGCCTCGTCGCGGAAGACGAAGGGCAGATCGAACACCTGCGTCTCGGGCACCCATCCGACCAGGTCCTGCGTGCCCGTCGCTACGATCTCGACGGTGCCGCTGCCCATGGAGATCGCTTCCAGCAGCTCTTTATTCTTGCCGAGCTGCCCGTTGGTGAAGACATCCACCGCGATCTGGCCGTTGCTTCGCTTCGCGACCGCCTCGGCGAACGCCTTCGCCCAAATCGTCGTCTGATGGGTGTCGCTGCCTTCGGTGGAGAGCTTGAATTTCAGCGCGGCCCGGGATGGCCGCGGAATCGCCAGCGCCCCCGCCGTCACGCCCACCGCCTTCAAGAACTCTCGTCGCCGCATGCTCTCCTCCTCTCAGCTCACATACATACTTCGATCGGGATTATCAAAGAAATGACCCAGGCGATTGCGCGGCGAAACTAGCGCTCTTGGCAGGGTGCGTCAAGTGGGACGCGTTGGACTGCTCAGCTCGAATGCGTCAGCCGGTCCGAGGCGAAGCCGCGCCGCAGCGTGTTTTCGGTGATCGTCCGCGTTTCCAGGAACTGGAGTAGGTAGTCCGGGCCGCCGGCTTGGTGGCCCACGCCGGACAGGTGCCGTCCCCCGAACGGCTGCCGACCCACGATGGCGCCGGTGATCCCGCGGTTCAGATACAGGTTCCCTACCCGGAAGCGGTCCTCCGCCATGGCCAAGTGCGCTGGGCTTCGCGAGAAGACGCCGCCGGTCAAGGCGTACTCGCTGTCCATGGCGATGCGGAGTGCCGCGTCAAAATCGCCGGCCCGCATCACCGAGAGCACCGGCCCGAAGATCTCTTCCTGGGCCAGGCGGCTGTCCGGCGGCACGGCCGCGAAGATGGCTGGCGGGACGTAGTATCCCCCGGATTGCCGGAGCTCAGGCGTGAGCTCACGGATCAGCATGGGTTGGGCCTCTTCTTTTCCCAGCTCAATGTAGCTCTGGATTTTCTTTTGTGCGGAGGCGTCAATTACCGGGCCGACCACCGTGGCCGGCTGATCGGCGGGTCCGAACGGCAGGGTCCGGACCGCCTCGATGAGGCGTTCGAGCAGTCGGTCGTGGATCGCACCGACGCCGATCACGCGCGAGCAGGCCGAGCATTTCTGCCCCGCGTACCCGAAGGCCGACTGCACGATGCCCTGCGTCGCCTCGTCCAGATCGGCGTCGTCGTCCACGATGATCGCGTTCTTTCCGCCCAGCTCGGCCACAACGCGCTTGAGGTGCCGGGCGCCTACCGGCAGCTCGGCGGCCGTCGCGTAGAGTCTGACGCCGACCTCGCGCGACCCGGTGAAGGCGATCATCGTCACGTCGGGATGCCGGGCCAGCCGCTCGCCAATTGTGGCGCCCGGCCCCGGCAGGTAGTTGACGACCCCGGACGGTAGGCCGGCCTCGACTAGAATCGCAGCGAGCTGGGCAGCGATCACCGAAGTCGGCTGCGCCGGCTTCATCACCACCGTGTTCCCCGTCGCCAGCGCGGCCGCCGTCATGCCGGTGAGGATTGCCAGCGGGAAATTCCAGGGCGCGATCACGGCCACCACCCCCCGCGGGTCGCGCCGGTAGATATTGATCTCGCCGGGCAGGGCGCCCAATCGTTGTGGCGTTTGGAGACGGACCGCCTCGCGCGCGTAGTACTCCAGAAAATCGATGGCCTCGGCGACGTCGCCGTCGGCCTCGCGCCAGGGCTTGCCCGCTTCGTACACCATCCAGGCGGCGAGTTCGGCCCGCCGCTCGCGCATCAGCGTGGCCGCACGCCGGAGCAGCTCGGCCCGCGCCGGGGCGCCGAGCGCTCGCCACGCCGAAAACGCCCGACTCGCCGCCGCGACCGCCCGATCCGCATCCGCAACCGTCGCAGCGGCCGTCCGTCCCACGATCGCATCCGGGCGTGACGGATCGACGGAGACAATACTCTCGGCCGTCTCGATCCGCTCGCCGCCAATCAGCAGGGGATAGTATTCGCCGAACTGCCCACGCACGTGGGCCAGCGCGCGCTCGAAGCGCAGCCGCTCCTCCGACTCGGCGAAATCGGTCCGGGGTGCATTTCGAAACGCCTCTTCGTGCAGACCGACAAGCGCATCGGTTTCCTTCTCGTTTCTCGCCTTCGCCCCTTCGCCTCTGCTCCTCTGCGCCCCGGCCTCTGCTGCTGCCCCGCTCCCGCGCTCTGAGACGTCCGGTGGTGCGAGCAGGACATCCGGCGACGCCCCGCTGCCGAAGCCCCGGCGCAAGAACGACTCATTGGAGGTGTTCTCGAGCAGCCGCCGGACGAGATAGCTCATCCCGGGGATCAGCTCCCCGATCGGCATGTAGATACGCACCCGCTCGCCCCGTTCGGCGAGCGCCGTGGCGAGCGGTCCGGCCATACCGTAGAGGAGCTGAAACTCCAGCGCGTTCTGGGGCAGGCCCAGGTGCTCGCGCCAGGCCAGCGCATGCGCGATCGAGCGGATGTTGTGACTGCCGAAGGCGAGGTCCACACAATCGATGTGATCCAGAAAATATCGGGTCAGCCGCTCGAAACAGGCGTCCGTCTGGTTCTTCGCTTCGAACACCGGAACCGGCCAGCCCTCCAGATGGGCCCGCGCCGTCTCGTAGTCCCAGTACGCGCCCTTGACCAGCCGCACGGCCACCGGGGTGCCGCGCCGGCCCGCCCACGCCACCAGCTTCTCGGCGTCGGCATCGGCATCCCTGAGATAGGCCTGCAGGACGATGCCGACCTGCCGCATCGTCCGGAACGCCGGCTCATCGCACAGCTCCATGAAAATCTGGAGCGTGAGATCCCTGAGCTGGTGATCCTCCATGTCGATATGGATGTGGGCGTTCTGGGCCTGGGCGGCCTCCAGAATGGGGCGGAGCCGGGCTTTGACGGCCGCGGCAGAGACGGCAGGATCGATCGGATCGAATTGTGGATACAATGCGGAGAGCTTGACCGAGACATTCACCCGCGAGACTGCACCCCAGCTCGCCTCATCCAGCCGCGGAACCGGCGCCCACCCTGCAGCGGCGGACCCTAAGTGCGCCAGCAGGTCCAGGTAGCGCCGCTGATATGTCACTGCCTCCGGTTCGCTGACGCAGGCTTCGCCCAAGAGATCCAGCGTGGCGGCCTGGCGGGCCGCCCGGGCGCGCCGGACCGTGCGGGCGGCTTCGGCGGGAGTGCTCCCCGCAATGAAGCGCTGGGCAAACTGGCGGACGATTCGCCGCAGGACGAAACCGAGGACCTTTTCGCCCAGCCAGCCGATGCGGGCCACCTGAAGCCCGAGGCGTGCCGCCGTCCCGAAGGGGTTGTCCTCGGCGCTGAAATATTCGCGGAGGTGCCGGACGATAGCCCGATCATCGGATAAGGCCGGCAAGACGTCAATGAAGCGGAAGAGTTGAAGCTTGGCATCCTCGTGCGTGAGCGCCCATTCGATCAGTCCCGCGGTCCAGCGGTCCCCGCGGAAGGCCGCCTGCGCCTCGCCCTGGACCCGCTCGAACAACTCGCGACCGATGGCCCGAATCCGCAACTCGAGAGGCCCGTTGACTGCGTCCATGGCCATCCCTCCTCACGAAGGTGCGATGCCTGGCGGTACGCTACCGCCACTGCCGAGCGCGGTCAAGGAGATGGTCGGAAACGGATGTGGGAGGGAACGATCTTACAGGCGGGAATCGCCGTTCACACTTCAACACTTTCAGTGCGAGCGAGGCACCATCCAAATGGCGCGAGTTATCCCTTCACCGCTCCTGCCGTCAGGCCGGACACGTAATACTTCACGAAGAAGGAGTAGAGCAGCGCGACGGGGAAAGAGCCCAGGACCGCCGCAGCCATCAGCGAACCCCAGAAGAGCACGTCGGCTTTGATCAGGTCGCTGACCACGCCGACGGGGATCGTCTTCATGTCGCCGGAAGACATGAAGATCAGAGCGTACAGGAACTCGTTCCAGCATAGCGTGAAGCAGAAGATGCCTGCGGACAACAGCCCCGGGACAGAGAGCGGCAGGATCATGCGGAAGAGGATCTGTAGCCGCGAGCACCCGTCGGCCATCGCACTCTCTTCGATCTCGCGCGGAATCGTCCGGAAATAGCCCATCAGCAGCCAGGAGGCAAAGGGAATGAGCTGCGTGGGATAGGTCAAGATGAGCGCCCAATAGGTATTGAAGAGGTCAAACTTGGCGATGACCTGCGCCAGGGGCAGGAATAGGAGCGTCGGCGGGACGAGGTAGGCCAGGAAGATTCCCAGGCCCAGAAAATTGCTGCCCGGGAACCGTAAACGCGCCAGCGCATACCCGGCGAAGACGCTGCAGGCCAACGAGAGCAGCGTCGCGACCACCGACACGATGAGCGTATTTTGCACCCACGCAGGGAACGCGGTGCTTTTAAACAGATAGGTGTAGTTCTCCAGCGTGAAGCGCTGCGCCCAGAAGGGATTGAACTTCAGATCGAAAATGTCGTTCGTCGGCTTGAAGGAGACGAGCGTCATCCAGTAAAAGGGAAAGAGCAAGAAGACGAGATAGAATGCGAGCGGCAGGTAAATGTTCAGCAGCCGGTTGCTCAATCGTTCGCTGCCGACCATCCTACTCCTCCCTTCGGATGTACACCAAGAGGACGATCGCGAACAGCATCAGGATCGGGAACATGTACAGGGCAATCGCGGCCCCCATGCCGATCTCGGTCGCCGACAGACCGATCTGATAGGCGTACGTGCCGAAGATGTGGGTCGTGTTGGCGGGGCCACCCTTGGTCAAGACGTAGATCAGCTGGAAGTCCGCGAAGGTCCAGATGATCGAGAGCAAGGTCGCGATCAGGACGACGCCGCGGATGTGCGGCACCGTCACATGCAGAAATCGATGCCACATGCTGGCGCCGTCGATCGCCGCGGCTTCGTGCAGCTCGTTGGGCACCGCCTGCAAGCCGGCCAGAATCGTAATGCCGAAAAACGGTGTGCCCCGCCAGATATTCGCGAGGCACACGGAGGAGATGGCAAGGCCGGGATCCCCGAGGAAGTTGATGTTCTGCGAGATCAGGCCGAAATGCCGGAGGAGCCAGGACACCGGGCTGAACACCGGGTCGAAGATCATGAACCAGCCGAGCGTGGACAGCGCGGTCGGCACGATCCAGGGCATCATCACCGCCGCCCGGATCGGATTGCTGAACCGCATGTGGTTATTGAGGAGCAGGGCCAATCCAAGCCCGAGGGCCGCCTTGAAAGGGACCGTCACCATGGCGTACACGAACGTGTTCCAGGCGGTCTGTTGAAAAATCGTGTCCGTGAGCAGGTCCGAGAAGTTGCGCAGCCCGATGAAATGGCCCATCCGGCCGATCATGCTGTCGGTGATGGAAAGCCAGATGCCCAGAAAGAACGGATAGGCCATGAACGCTATGAGCAAGACCGCGCCGGGCAGCATCAAGATAATGCCCAGGCTCGATTCGCGCTCGAGCAAGGAACCGGTCGTCACCGCGGTCCCGCGCAGCTCGCCCCTCGGACTCACTGAACCCTCCAAAGCGGGGGCAGCCGCACTCCTGCGGCTGCCCCCTTTCCGACGGAAACTCTCGGCGGCCAGCGCGGGTCCCGCAATCCGCGCTGGCCGCAGGTTCCCTTAGACGCCGTAGACCCGCTTCAACTGCTCGGCGCCCCACTCGATCGAGGCCTTGGCATTGCCCGACTGGACCGACTTGGCGAACGTGTCCACCACGATGTACTTGGACCAGGCCAAGGAAGCCTTCTCGTTCGGCGGCCCAGGCCAGCCCACGTCCACCCCGTACTTGGGCTGCTCGCGGAAGGGCAGCATCTTCGGATCCTTGGTCCAGACCGGGTCATTATAGTACTTGGTGACCGCCTGGAGCATGTACCCTTCCTGCATCCGCCACCAGTCGCCGTACTGCTTGTCCTCGAACCACCACTTCAAGAACTCCTTCGCACCTGCCACGTTCTTGGAATTCTTGAGGATGGCGAAGGTCCGGCTACCGAGCCAGTAGAAGCGGCCGGCCGGCCCCTTCGGGATCAGCATGTGGTGGATGTCTTTCGCCAGTTCGGGCTTGTCTTTCTTGGCGGCGAAATAGATACTGGACCCGTTGTAGGTACACGCGAGCTGCTCGGCCAAGAACGCTCGGTTGTTGCTGCTATCGTCCCAGCCCAGCCCGGTCGTGTCGTAACCGTCCTTATAGTATTGGACGAATTTCCTCATGCCCTCGACGAACTGGGGCTTGTTAAACTGGATCGATTTCCCGTTCTTGTCGACTTCCATCGCGCCGTGCGCCCACATGTACGGGTACACGAAGCCCGGCGGATCCCCGGTGCTGTGGCCGAGGGCCTGGCCGAACGGATGCCCCTTCGCCTTGCACTTCTTCGCGATCTCGTGGTACTCGTCCCAGGTCACGTCGATCTTCGACCCGTCCTCGGCATTCGGCATGCCGGCTTCTTTGAACCAGCTGATGCGGTAGTTCATGGACGCGTTCGACATGCCGTGCGGGATGCCGAGATAGCGGCCGTTGACCGGCGCGGAGTTCAACACATACTTCTCAAAGCCGCCGTTGCGCTTTGCAAACGCCTCGGCATCTTCCGTCATGTCCACCAGGTTCTCTTTGTAGAGGTGGTTCCAGGACGGCCACAACTCGACGATGTCCACACCGCCCGCTTGAATGGCGGCGGCGATCTTCGGCTGCAGATCCGGCCAATTCAGGAAATCGGCGCTCATCTGCACGCCGTTGGCCTTGCCCCACTCCTCGGCCTGTTGCTTGTACAGATCCTGGGCTGGGGCAATGAAATACGTGCCCTGCAGGATCGACAGCTTGGTCCCTTTGATGGCAGCAGGAGCCTGCCCGAAGACTTTGCCAGGCAGCGAACCGAGGGCGGCGACGCCCAGGCCGGCGGCCCCTGTCGCGAGGAACTTTCGCCGACTCAAATTCTTCATCCGATTCCTCCTTTGACTTCTAGAGTTGATACCTTACAGCCAACAATCCCGCGTGGCAGCACGCGATGGCCCTCACCTCCTTCGCGCTTCCAAGCGATTGCTCAAATGTGCTGGAAACTAGAATCAGCTTGCTGCCTGGACGGAACGTTACTCTTGACAGAAGGCAAAAGTCAAGTGGAACCGGTCTTTTGCGGGGTTCTGTCCAAAACCCGGACGACTATAAGCCGAGCAACTTCTCCTCTTCCCCGAGGCAGCGATCGAGCACCGCCAGGGCAGCATCCAGATCCGACCTCTCGATCACCAGCGGCGGGGCAAATTCCAGGGCAGAGGACATGTATTTGATGATCACGCCCATTTCCCTCGCGCGGTCGCAAATGTGTTGCAGCCGCTCCGCCGGGAAGGGTGTTCGCTTGGCTCGGTCGGTGGTCAGGTCGAGCGCGGTCCAGAGGCCAGTCCCGCGCGCCTCGCCGACGCACGGGTGCTTGTCGGCGAGCGCTTGCAGGTGGTCCAGCATGTACGCGCCCATCTCTCGCGACCGCTCCACCAGATTTTCCCGCTTCAAGATCTCGATGTTCTTGAGTCCGGCCGCGCAGGCGACAGGGTGATTCATGTAAGTCTGGAGGTTGATGAAGTTTTCCACCGGCGCGACGACCGCCTTTGTCGCGCCCAGCGCTCCCAGTGGGACGTATCCGCTGGAGATTCCCTTGGCCATCAGCATCAGGTCCGGGGTGACGTCGAAATGCTCGATCCCGAACCATTTCCCGGTCCGACCAAAGCCGCAGATGACCTCGTCAACGATCATGAGGATGCCGTAGCGGTTGCAGATCTCGCGCACGATCGTCCAGTATTCGCGGGGCGGCCGGTAGGCCCCGAACACCTGCTGAACCGGCTCCCCGATGAACGCCATGACCTGGTCTGGCCCCTCGAACTCGATCAGGCGCTCGATGTCCCGCGCACAGGCCAGCTCGCAGGACGGATAACTGAGGTGCAGCGGGCAGCGGTAGCAATACGGCGATTCCGCAAAGATCGTCCCGGGCGGGAGCGGCTCCATCATGTGGCGGGTCGGCAAGACGCTGCCGAGCACCCGCAGCGCGCCCCCGGTCACGCCATGAAATGCGCCCCGGCGCGAGATCACCTTGAATCGCCAGCGCTCGCCTTTGGCGTAGTAGTAATGCTTGACCAGTTTGAGCGCGGATTCAACCGCCTCGGATCCGTCACAGATGAACAGGAACCGGTCAATATCACCGGGCGCGATCTCGGCCAGAACTGCGGCCAGCTCGATCGCCCTGGGATTCCCATACTGCATGGGCGTGAAATAGTGGAGCTGCAGCGATTGCTCGCGGATCGTGTCGGCCATCTCCGCCCGGCCGTAGCCGATGTGCACCGGCCGCGTCCAGCCGGACACGAGGTCCAGGTATTTCTTCCCGGTGCTGTCGGTGAGGTGGACCCCCTCGCCCCGCACCATGATCGGAATGCCGGCCTCCAGATCCTTGCGAGAGGTCCGGGGATAGATGACGTGCGACTGACTGCAGCCCACCAGATCGGATGCCATGGACGATCTCCTTTGGGGAGGGAAATTGCCGATGAGACGGTAACGCTACAGGGGGGTCGGCATCATGTCAAGCGGCTGCTGCAAATGAAGCAAATGAATATCTGTATTAACCCTGATCCGAAAACAATCTACCGCCAAGACGCCACCGCGGGGCCGCCAAGGACGCCAGATGTAATGGTCAGGGCCGCACGTGGAAGCCACCGCTCGAGACCTTGGCGTGCGTGTCTATCGTCCTGTGCTGAACCGGACAACCGTGGCGCCCTCGGCGCCTTGGCGGTTCAAGAAATTCGGATTGGGGATAATAATAATAAGATCGATCGGGCTGACGGCCTAGGTGGCCACCGACGCGGTAGTAGCTTTCGTGTACCAGAGCACCCGCGGCTCCGCGCGGCGAGCACAAGGGCATGCACCTCGTACTTGAGCTGCGCCGCCTGCGTTTTCCACATCGCGAACATTGTTCTACCGGAACACAAAGGGCGAGAGGAGCAGGCCGGCGGCGACCACGATGGGCAGCTGGGCCCCACACCAGAGTGCCACGAACGCAGTAACGGCCATGACCGTACTGGGAACGTCGGTCAGGCTCGCGGATCCGAACCGGATCAAGACAGAGAGCAGCATCCCCACGAAAGACGCCACCACCCCTTGGATCATCGCCTGGACACCCACCCGGCGACTCCACATCCGAAACGTCGGGGCGCATGCCACCAGGGTGAACCATGACGGGGCAAAGATGGCCACTGTGGCGGCGATGGCGCCGACCGGGCCGGAGGCGGCGTATCCGATGAACGCCGCCGTCAGCATGATGGGTCCCGGCGTGATCTGGCCGAGCGCGATGCCGTCGAGAAATGCCCCGATGGACAGGAGGCCCAACTTGTCCACGACTTGCTGCTGGATCAGGGGGATCATGGAGTAGCCGCCGCCGAACGCGATCGAGCCGATGCCGGCGAACGCAATACACACGCGTCCGAGAAGCGGATCGAGTAGCCAGGTGGCCAGCAGCAGCCCGCCGCTGACAAGCGCGAGCATCACCCAAGCGCCCGCGGACACCGCACGCACGTCCGCGCGATTGACCTCTGCAGAGTCTTTGCTGGCGTCGTGCATTTTCCCAACGGCCCACGCAAATGCTGCGGCGCCGACGGCAACCACGAAGGCATTCGCCCGAAACAGATAGGCGGCACAACCAGCGATCGCGATGGCGTACTCGATCCAGGAGCGAAAGCTCGATTTGGCCAACCTTACACTGGCATAGACGAGCAGCCCGATGACTACTGCACCCACACCATGGGACAACGAGGCGACCAGCGGAAGCGACTGCCAGCGAAAATAGAGGGCAGATACGGCAATGACGATCAGTGTGCCCGGCAAAATGAACGCCGCGGCGGCGAGGGCGGCTCCCTTGGGTCCCTTGAGTACCAAGCCGACGTACGAGATGACCTGCGTGAGCGTGGCGCCCGGAACGATCTGGGAGAGCGCGAGTCCTTCCGCAAATTCGGCCGAGCGGATCCAGCGGCGGCGCTCGACCATGACATCCCGGACGTACCCGACCATCGCCGGCCCACCGTAGCACGTCAGCCCGAGCCAGAGGCACGCCCGGCCCAACTCCCACCAGCCCACGACGGCCGGTAGGGGTGCTCTCTGCGATTGCAGGTCCATGCGGTAACTATAGTTGAGCCCGTGCTGTCTCTGCAATGTCGAATGCGGGCGCGGCCCGGGTTGAAGGGTGCGGGAAACGGGCGCACACTATCTTTCCCAATGATGTACATAACGCTCCGGAGGAATATCATGCGCATGCCCCTGACCATCATCGCCGCAGCGCTCGTCTTCGCCGCGTTCAGCCCGGCCCATCCTGCCGCGGCCCAGCAATCCAGCACGCCGATGCCGCACGGCCATTCAATCATCACGACCGGCCCCTTCCCCGCGCTCCCCGGCCAAGATGCGTTTGGGGCCATTCAGGAGATCGTGCGCATCTTGGAGGCCGACCCCGCGACGGACTGGTCCAAGGTCGATCTGGAGCGCCTGCGCCAGCACCTGATCGACATGAATGACGTGACGCTACGCACCGGGGTCCGCGCGCAACCCATTGCCGGCGGGCTTGTAATGGATGTGGCCGGTGCTGGTCGCATCGCGGCAGCCATCCGCCGCATGGTGGTGGCCCACACGGCGGAACTCAACGGCATGCCGCAGTGGACAGCGACAACCGAGGAAATTCCCAACAGCATCCGGCTGACCGTGGTAGCCAAGACGCCGGACGATGCCAAGACGGTCGCCCGCATCCGCGGGCTGGGCTTCATCGGCCTGCTCGTGCAGGGTGCGCATCACCAACCGCATCGTCTGGCGATGGCCAAAGGCGAGATCATTCCGGCCCACGGGCGTTAAGCTGCGTCGGCCCCGTTCACTCCTCAGCGATTTCCGGCCCTGAATCCCTCGGACTGTCGTTCGTCCCCGGCGAGCGGCGGCTGCGCTCTGTTGCGAATAGGCCGGGGCGGCCGGCGAGAACCTCCAGCGTCCGCGACCAGCTATCCCCTTCTGCTCCCATCGGCTCGGAGGCAAAGCGGTAATCGTGCTTGCGGACAAACTCATCGAGCTCGGCCTGCAGCGCCGTCCAGCGCGCGCAATGGGCGGCGATGAGCGCGGGGACGCTCCGGTGCTCCGTTGCGCCCTCCAGCGCCCGGCAGAGGTGCGGGATGCACAGCCCGCCGGATCGCGCGAACTGTCCAGCGAATTCCTCTTCGTCGAAGTAGTCCAACAGCACCCGGAGGCTAGCGCGCTCAGACCGCTGCAGCCGCGCGCACACCGGGCACCTTTTTCCCGCGCGCCACCAGCTGGACAACCCCCCTGCACCCTGACGGGTCCCTTGCCGAAACAGGTGGCGCCAGTTGCGTTCGGCAGGCGCAGCGCGGTTCCCGACCGCGCGCACCGCTTCGACAAGAAGGTGATGACCGATCAGGGCCACGCCCAGGCGGCTGCCCTGCATCTCGCTCAGCATCCACGTGTGCCAGTTGCAGAATCCGCGCGACGCCACCAACGTCTGGCGACTTTCGGGATCGTTCACCTGCTCATAGAGCAGTGCATCGAGCGTCTTGCGACTACTCTGTTCCAGCAGGCGGCAGACGGGACAGCCGCGTTCGGCAAAGGCGATCAGCAAGTCGAAATACATCACGAACTTTGCAGACGATCGTCGCGGACGGCGCATCGCTACTCCTTGATTATTGCCCCTCGCAGGCGCGTAGCATTGCAGTATAGCCGACCCGTCGGCGCCGGGAAACCTTGGGATGTACTTTCTTTCACATGTGTTTGACCCGATTCTTGATTTCTTGCCGGGACCCGACTAGTATTGCTACAGTCCCCGATATCCTTACTTGCCCGCTCGCAGCGAACACGCCCGTCGTTCACAGGGGATCCGGGCATTGGATGGAAGTCTTTCCGAGACGCTGCCGCTCTGCGGGATGCGCTTCGTTTTGCGGTGAACCGTCGGGCTCGAGGAGGAGACACATGGGCAGTTTGGCGATTGTGGTCACGATCGTCGCGGTGTGGATCGGGTATAAGTTCTACGCCGGGGTCATGGATCGGACCGTGCTCATGGCCGATCCGAACAAGGCCACGCCGGCCAAGATGTACAACGACGGCGTTGATTTCATGCCCGCCAGCTCCGCGGTGCTGTTTGGATATCAGTTCAAGTCGATTGCCGCCCTGGGGCCGATCGTCGGCCCGATCGTGGCGGTGCAGTGGGGATGGCTGCCGGCCATCGCCTGGCTCATCCTGGGGGTGTTTTTCATCGGCTGGATTCAGGACTACACCTCCGCGGTCATGGCCATGCGGAACGACGGCTTGACCATGGGCGGTCTGAGCTACAAGCTCATTTCCCCGCGCGCCCGCACGATCCTCCTGTCGTTCCTCTACTTCTACCTGCTGCTGATCATGGGGGCGTTCGGTGCCATCTCGGCCCAGCTCTTCGCCAACCCCAAGGTGCCCTTTGGGTTCATCGTCTTGACCCTGGCCGGGGTGCTGTCGGGCCAGATGACGTACAAGTGGCGGAAAGACCTGATCCTCACGACGCTGGTCACGGTCGGGCTGGCCGTCTTCGGGATCTGGCTGGGCACCACCGACGTGTTCCAGACCATCGTGAGCGGCATTAATGGCGGAAAGGATTCCTGGGTGCTGTACGCCACCCCGTATGGCCCGATGAAATGGTCCGTGTTCTTCTGGGGCATCGTGGTCCTGTTCTTCTGCTACCTGGGCTCGGTGCTCCCGATCTGGCGCTTCGCCCAGCCGGTGAACTATGTGTCGTTCTGGCTGGTCCTCTTCGGGGTCATCGGGGCGATTGTCGGGATCTTCTTCCGCATGCCCAGCTTCGGCGACTTCCCCGCCTTCACCGGCTTCTCGGTGAAAGGGATCATCGCCCCGGGGGTGGCGACTCCCCTGTGGCCGATCCTGTTCGTCACCATCGCTTGCGGGGCCTGCTCCGGCTGGCATAGCC
The DNA here is from genome assembly GCA_035505475.1 of Vulcanimicrobiaceae bacterium. GTDB lineage: Bacteria > Methylomirabilota > Methylomirabilia > Methylomirabilales > 2-02-FULL-66-22 > 2-02-FULL-66-22. The sequence goes on along the minus strand of DATJQT010000161.1, from coordinate 1,851 downwards.
TCGTCTCCACATCCGGGACGGCCCGCCAGCTGGAGAAAGAGACCGACGCGCTGCCGGTGGGCGCTGGTGCCATGTTCGTCGAGTGCGTCCTGGGTGTTCTCTCGGTCGTCTTTGCCGTGACTGCCTTTGCCGGGGCCAAGGGGAACATGGGCGGTTACCTGGATGCGCTGAAGGCATTCGGGCCGGCCGGCGTCTTCGCACAGGGGATGTCGTACTACCTGAACGTGCTGGGGATCGCGCGCGACTTCGGTCTGGCCTTCGGGTCGGCGTTCCTGGTGATCATGGCCCTCACGGTCATGCAGCTCGTCCTTCGCTTCATGCGTGTCGCCAGCGCCGAGCTGGTCGGCGGTGTGATTCCCGCGTTCCGCAACGTCCATTTCGGCACCCTAGTGGGCGTCCTGCTCACCCTGATGCTGATGTGGACCGGGTTCTGGTCCCGCATCTGGATCCTGTTCGGCGGGTCCAACCAGCTCTTTGCGAGCCTGGCCCTGGTGCTGATCACGATCTGGCTAGCCCAGAGCGGCAAGTCCTACCAGTGGGCCTTGTGGCCGGCGATGTTTATGTACGTGTCGACCGTTGCCGCCCTGCTCTTCACGGCGTACGTGTCGTTCCAGGCCGCCTTGACGCCCGGACTGAACGCCGCGTTCGTGTTTGGGAACGTGATTTCGGCGGTGATGGGCTGTGCGCTGAGCATCCTGTCGCTCGTCCTGGCCTGGGATGCCATCCAGGCATTCGGGCGGGCGCGGGCGAAGGGGCTCCGCCCGGCCGCGGCACGGGCCTAGTCGGGTTCGACATGCACGGGCAGCGGCACATCGCTGCCCGTGCCCTGTTTTGGATCGTCTTGGCACGGGCGGCTCAAAAAGACCCAGGTGCAAGACGGCAAGCGACGCGAGGCGCGAGGCGTACCTAGCGCGTACGTGGCAGCGCCGCGCGAGCGCGCCAGCGCCGCAGATGGGCCTTTTTCAGCAGCCTGCAAGAGGAGGGGAAGCCATGCGACCCGTGATCGTGGACGTGATCGCCCCTGTACTCTCCGGCTTTTCCCACTGATCGCACTGCGAGACGTTCCTGGAAGGAGCGGGCGTAGGCACGGTGGTGCACCGGCAGGAACTCAATGAATATCCGGAAGGCATGAAGGAAGAGTTCCTGCGTCTCTCGCAATGGATCCGCACCACCCGAGAGCAGTACGGCCCTCGCGTGCTGATCCGGTTGGTGGATCCGCAGTCGCTGCTCGGGATGTGGAAGGCGCTGCGCAACGGGGTGCGTCGCTACCCGACGTTCCTCGTGGACGGCACCGAGCGCGTGGTGGGCTGGGAGGGCAATCCGGCAGGCGCCCTCGCGCACGCCGTCGAGCGCCGGGGTCTCGCGACGGCGGCATCCAGCGCGTAAGCGAAAAGACCGGACCATCAAACCACAACGACCGCCCAATCGGGCGGCCGTTGTGGTTTCGCCACCATATCAGGTCCTTCGCGCTCCGCCAGGCTCAGCGCGAATGGCAGAGTGCACAGCGCCCCGGCAGCAGCGGGCTAGGCCGTCCGCGCCGGGCGCATCCCGCCCGCCACCAGCGCGTCGAGTGTCGCCCGATCCACGACCTCTCGCGCCAAGAGCAGGGCCGCGAGCCGCTCCAGCAGATCGCGCTTGGCGGTGAGCGTCTCGGTCACCCGGGCATGGGCGGTGTCGAGCATCGCCCGGATCTCGTGGTCAATCGTCCGCGCGGTTTCCTCGCTGTATGCGCGCCGCCCGTCCATCCCCGGCACCGGCAAATAGCTGGTCCGCGGCTCGTCGAAGGTCGCCAGCCCGAGCGCCGCGCTCATGCCGTACTGGGTAATCATGTGCCGCGCCATGTCGGTCGCC
>DATJQT010000160.1:0-14321 GCA_035505475.1 Vulcanimicrobiaceae bacterium | reverse complement strand
AGGTTCAGATGCTGGAACACCATGCCCATGTGTCGACGAATGCGCGGCAGGTCCGCCTTGGCGCCGGTGACCTCGATCCCGTCGAGGAAGATCCGTCCGCCCGTCGGCTCCTCCAGGCCGTTCAAACACCTCAGCAACGTGCTCTTGCCCGACCCGCTGGGCCCGATGAGCACGACGACCTCTCCCCGCGTGACGTCCAGGCTGACGCCGCGGAGCACCGGGAGACCGTCAAACGCCTTCTGGAGATCTTGTACCCGCAGAATGATGTCGGGCATGGGTCCTAGGGTCCTCCTCGCTCCCTCTATTCCTGCACCCGGAGTCGTTTGAATAACCTGTTCACCGCCAGCGACTGGGGGTATGTCAGCAGAAAATAGATCAGGGCGGTCGCGGTAAAGATCTCGAGCGGCCGGAAGGTCTCTGCGGCGATCACCCGCGCCTGGTACATGACCTCCGCGACGCCGATGGCCGCCAGGAGCGACGTGTCCTTGAACAGCCCGACCCACATCGAGGCCGTGGGTGGAATGACGCGGCGCACCGCCTGGGGCAGCACGACGCGCCGCAAGACTTGCCACCGGGTCATCCCCAGGGCCAGGCCGGCCTGGGTCTGGAAGGGGCTGACCGACGTGATGCCTGCGCGATAGATTTCCGACATGAACGCGGCAACATTCAACCCGAGCGCCACCAAGCCGGAGGTGAACGGGGATAGCATGATCCCGGTGCTGAGCGGGAGCACGGTATAGACCCACACGATCTGAACCAGGAGCGGGGTCGTGCGAAATGCTTCCGTGAAGGCTATGGCGGGCATCCTGAACCCGCGCCAGGCGCTCAGGCGCATCAGCGCGATTAGCAATCCGCCCACCAGGCCGACGAGCATGGACAGCACCGTCGCGGCCACAGTCATGCCGAGGCCCTGCAAGAGGAACGGCAGGTTTTGCCAGACGACCTGGAAATGCCACTGGTACGTCATCGCCTCACGCGTGCGCCGTCAACCGGCGATGCAGGTAATTGACCAAGAGCGCCTGGGGATAGGTGCATACCGCGTAGAGCCCGGCGGCGATCGTCAGGACCTCCGTCGACCGCATGGTGAGCCCCGCTAAGGACTGGGCGTGCCACATGAGATCCCGCAAGTTGATCATGGAGACCAGCGCCGATTCTTTGGTGATGACGATGAACATGCTCACGACGGCGGGGAGCATCCGGACGACCGCCTGCGGCAGGATGATGCGGCGCAGCGCCTGGGCACGGGTCATGCCCAACGCCAGCGCCGCCTGGCGTTGCCCGGCTGGCAGCGACAGAATCCCGGCCCGGAACGTTTCGGCGAGAGACGCCCCGTAATGGCACCCCAGCGTGATGACTCCCGCCGTGAACGGGTCGAGCGCCACGCCCGTCAGAATGGGGAGCGCGTAAAACACCCAGAGCAGTTGGGCCAACGTCGGCGTGCTGCGCCACACATCAATAAACAACCCGGCGAGAAACTCCGCGCTGCGAGACCGCGACATCCGGGCCAGGGCGATGCCCACCCCGATGGCGAGCGCGCACAGGATCGAGACGGCGGACACGGCCAGCGTCATCTTGGCCCCGGCGAGGAGATACGGGAGGTGTCGGAGGATGAGGCCGAACTGCCACAGGTGAGGATCGCTCATGCATAAACCCGCGAGAATGCCGGGCGGCCCGCCCGCCGTGCCTCGGCGAGCGGGCCGCAGTGACGCCGCCTACTTCTGGATCGTCTTGAGCATGAAGTCGAGGCTACTGTACTTCAAGATCGAATCGTTGATGTCCTTTTGCATGCTCGCGACGACCGCCTCGAGAAAGCTCTTGAACGCGGGGTCGCCCTTCTGGATGGCCATCCCAATCGGGATCGGGATGTCCGGATTCTCGATGCAGGTCTTCGGCCCGCCCGGGATGATCTTCAACTGCGGGAACATGTGCTCCACCAGATACGCGCGGGCGGAGTCCAGGGTGGCCACGTCAATCCGGCCGGCGATCACTTCCTCCATCCGGTTCGCGCCACCGGTCGGCATGACGATGCTGTTGATCTTGGCCTTCGCGTACTTTTCCTTGATCTTGTACTCCTGGCCGGACCCGGTCCACGTCCCGATCGTGACACTGGGCTGGTTCATATCCTCCAGTGTGTTGATCTTGGCATTGTCTTTCCGGACGCCATAGCACTGCCCTGCGCTCGTCCAGTTGATGAAGTCCACCACTTCCTGCCGTTTTTCCGTGGCAAACAGGGGCGCAATTGCCAGGTCAAACTGCCCGGCCTGCAAGCCTGCGATGATGACGTCGGATGCAGACGTCTTCATGTCCAGCTTCACATTGAGCAACTGCGCAATGCGCTCCCCGATGTCGATGGCGGGACCGAAGAACTGACTAGTCGACGGATCCTGCCCGAGCCAGGGCAGGGCGACATTGACCCCGGTGCGCAGGACGCCGGATTCCCGTGCCCGGTCTAGAATCTTGCTCTTCCCCTTTTCCGGAACAACTACAGCACCGGCACGAACATCGGCAGGAGACCAGGTCACGGCGAGGAACGCGAACACGGCCGACAAGACAACGAACCAACGCCCCATCTCCCCTCTCCTTTTTCTGAGCGACAGCACCTGTGCCAAGCAGTATGCCAAATTAGTCCGGAGAGATTCGATTCAAAGCCTGCTCGACAGCTCCCTCGATTCGGGTCAGTTCCCCCTCGCCCATCGGGGTGCTGAGGCATCCCAGGCCGTTTCCGTTCACGATCACACCGCCATCGAGTAGCGCCACGAACAAGCGGGCGGACCGGTCAGCCGCGGCCGGGGCGAGGGTGTCGCGATAGTTTCGGAGCGGACGCTCGATCATCATAATCCGGAAGAGTGACCCTTCGCCGGTAACCTGGCCGCTGTGCCCACTGGCTTTGAATACCAGGTTGAGGCGATCTCGCAATCGCCTGCCCATGTCATCGAGCCTCGTGAAGGTCGCCCGGTCCAGCGCGGTCATGGCGGCCAGGCCGGCGGTCAGCGAAACTGGATTTCCGCTGAACGTGCCACCCGAGAGGACCCGGGGGCCCTTGGAGCCTGGATCAAAGACGGCCATCACCTCCGCCCGCCCGCCGACTGCGCCCACGGGAAATCCGCCGCCGATGATCTTGCCCAGTGCGGTCAGGTCGGGATCGCCTCCATAGCGCCCTTGCCCACCGGAGTACCCGAGTCGAAAGGTGATCACCTCATCGAAGATGACGAGGATGCCATAGCCCCGGGTCACGTCGCGCAGGTGCTTGAGGTAACCCGGCGCAGGCGGGATCAGCCCCATGCGATTGGCAAGCGGGTCCACGACGACGGCCGCCAGATCGCTCTTGTGACGGGTGATCAGACGTTCCGTCGCTTCCGGGTCGTTCCACGGCAGTACCAATGTTTCCTGCGCCCGGTGCTTCGGAATGCCGCCGCTGCTCGGCAAGCTGTACGGGGCGTCATCGGGTCCCCAGTCCGGAGGCCCGGAATGAAAGCTGACCTGCACGTCATCGTAGTACCCGTGGTATGCGCCCTCCATCTTCGCGATGCGATCCCGGCCGGTGAACGCCCGCGCGGCCTTGATCGCCATCATCACCGCCTCTGTTCCCGAGTTGAAAAAGCGGACCCGCTCCATACCGGGGACGCGCTCCACCAGGAGCTTGGCTAATTCCAGCTCTTCCGGTGTGGAGAACGCGAAGTTTGTTCCCCGCGCGAGCTGCGCCGTGACGGCGGCAACGATCGGGGGAAACGCATGACCATGGATCAGGGCAGTAAACGCGTTGAGGCCGTCCAGGCGGACAACGCCCTCGAGATCGGTTGCCCAGCACCCGTGCCCGCTCCGGATGTAGAGCGGCTGCGGCCGCATGTACAGGTTTGCCTTGGAGGTGCCGGCCGGGATGTACCGGACGGCCTCGTCGTACCATTTCGTGCACTGGGAACCGGGCTGCAAAAACGTATTTGCCCCGCTCCTGATTTCTCCTGAATTTGCCACGGCATGTATCTCCTACCGCTCGCTCGGCGTGGTCTGCCCTTCCGCCCTTACCCCGCGACTGGAAACTCTGGAGCGGGCCGGGCTACGCTGCCTGGAGCAGACCCCCGTCCATCGGCAGCACGCTCCCCGTCATGTACCCGGCGGCTTCCGAGGTGAGGAAAGCGATCAGGGAAGCCAGTTCCTCGGGGCGTCCCACTCGGCCCATTGGAATGCGCTTTTCAAGATCCGCCAGCGCCGCTTCCACGGACAAGCCGGATTGGCGTGCCCGGTCCCACAGGTTAGCGAGAAATGTGTCCGTGTGGATGTAGCCTGGGCACACGGCATTGACGGTGATGCCACACGGAGCCACCTCTTGCGCCAGCGCCTTGGTGAGTCCAAGCAAGGCGGACCGCATGGCGCTCGCCAGGACCAGATTGGGAAGCGGTCTCAGGGCGGTGATCGACCCCATACAGACGATGCGACCCCACCGGCGGCTTTGCATGGCTGGGATCGCCTCACGGCAGAGGAGGACCGTGCTGTGCACAACGGTCCGGAAGCTCTCTTCCCAGAGGTCGGGAGACGCCGCGGAAAAAGAAGCGTAGCGGGGACCGCCGGTGTTTGCCACCAGCACGTCGAGACGATCGTGCCTGTCCAGCGTCTGCCGAATCAATTCCTTGACGTCCTCTGCCCGGGTCAGATCGAGTGCCAAGGCGAGGACGTCGGCCCCCGTCTCAGTCCGGACCGCGTGCGCGGCGGCGTCGAGACGCTCCCGTCCGCGAGCACAGATCACCAGCCTGGTCCCCTCATAGCCCAACCGCACGGCCGTGGCGAAACCGATCCCACGACTCGCCCCCGCGACGATCGCCACGCGCTCACGCAGGCCTAGGTCCAATCTCCCCACCTCTCCGAGGTTCTCTCGACTGCGTTGGGCACCACCGATGCGCTGGTTCAGCTCCACCGAATGCGGCAGTCCATCCTGGGCTACAGCGGCTGGCGCCCGTCGAGAAGGCGCAAAGCAGGGGCCGGAAGGATCACGTCAATCTTCTCTCCGGCGGCAAACGCTTCCTCTGGTCCCCCGCTCGCCCGGTCCACGAAGAGGCGGCTGCCCGCCTCGGTCTGGAGTTCGACCGTCACCAAGGAACCCGTGAAGATCACCTGCACGACTTCCGCCGGGAGGAGGTTCTCGACAGGAGGGCCGCCCCGTAGGCGCATGACGATCCGTTCCGGACGGATGAACGCGTCAGCAGCGCTTCCGACGATAAGGCCGCTTTCCACCCCCTTGACGGTCAGGACCTCCTTCCGCTCGGTGGTGAAGGTCGCCATTCCCTGCGTCAGATCCACGGCCGTGACCCGTCCGGTCAGAAAATTCGCCCGTCCCAGGAAGTCGGCGACGAACACATTCCGCGGGTGGGCATACAGGTCGCGTGGCGGCCCGATCTGCTCGATCCGGCCCTCGTTCAGGATCACCGCTCGGTCGGCAAGCGTCAGGGCCTCTTCCTGATCGTGGGTCACATGAACCGTGGTGATCCCGATCGCCCGCTGCAGCGCTTTGAGCTCGAGTTGCATTTGCTTGCGCAGCTTGGCGTCCAGGTTGCTCAGCGGCTCATCGAGCAAGAGCACGGTCGGATGGATGACCAGCGCCCGCGCGAGCGCCACCCGCTGCTGTTGTCCGCCGGAGAGCTGCCCCGGCTTGCGCTCCTCCTTCCCGCGGAGCCGGACGAGATCAAGAGCCCGCCCGACCCGCTCGGTGATTTCCGCGCCGGAGAGCCGGCGCATGCGCAGTCCAAACGCCACGTTGTCGAACACCGTCAGGTGCGGAAACAGCGCGTAGCTTTGGTACACCATGCCGATGTCGCGCTTGTTCGGCGGCCGATCGGACACATCCTTCCCGTTGATGAGCAGCCGTCCGGCGTCGGCCTCCACGAAGCCTGCCACAATACGGAGCGTGGTCGTCTTGCCGCAGCCGCTCGGGCCCAGCAGACACACGAATTCACCGCGCTGCACCTCCAACGTGACATCATTGACCGCGATCACCTGATCGAAGCGCTTGGTGATGCCGTCCAGCCGGACGGCCTCGGCCGTATCCCCCATCATCTCTCCCGTGTCTCAGCCCCTCACCGGGTGACCAGGCGACCGATCCCCACGAGCCGATCCAAGGCAAACATGGCGAGCAGCGTGAGGAGGATCAGACAACTGCTGATCGCGGCCAGCGTTGGGTCAAGGAAGTACGCCATGTATTCGAAGATCCAGATCGGCAAGGGCAGCGCGTCTCCCGAGTAGAGAAAGTACGTGATCGTGAACGCGTTGAAGGAGATGATGAACGCGAAGATGGCCCCAGCAATCACGCCCTGCCGGATGAGGGGGAGGGTCACCAGCAGGAATGCGCGCAGGCGGCTCGCGCCCAGTCCAATCGCGGCCTCCTCCAGATCGGTGCCGGTCGCCTCCAAGCTGGCCCCGACGGTCACCACGACGTATGGCAAGGTGAGAATCATGTGACCCAGGATCAGCCGCACGAACGGTCCCAGCGCGGTGAGGTGATTGAACCAGACGAGGAGGGCAATGCCGGTCACGATCTGCGGGAACATCAAGGGCAAGAGGAAGTATTGTCTCAGGATGGCCATGCCGCGGAACCGATACCGGTGCATCGCGTACGCCGCCAGCACCCCCGCCACCGTGGTGCCCGCGGCGGCGATCAGGCCGATGCGCAGGCTGAGCAGAAAGACCCCCGTCAACCCCGGCTTCAGGCCGGGCGCATCTTTCAGGTGCTGGAGGACTTTGGCGTACCAGCGGACCGAATACTGCGCTGGCGGGAATGCCAACGTCTCGCTGGCCGTGAAGGAGGTCAGAAACAGGATCGCGATGGGCGCGAGCAGGAATGCGAACACCAGGCCGCACCACATCCGAAGGAAGAGGTGGCCCGTGGTGCGCCGTCGAGGCAACATGAGGTCTCCCCTTCCGTCACGTCGTCCGCTGCGCTCGGAGGGCACGGACGTAGCCGAGGAGCAGCACCGAGACGAGCACCACCAACCCGATCGCCTGGGCCGAACCGGCCGGCCAGTTCAACAGCATGGTCATCTGTTGCTGGATGAGAATGGACATCATGAACACGCGGCCACCCCCCAGGATCAACGGGGCCACGAAGGCGCTCGTCGCGAGGCTAAAGGTCAGCATGCAGCCGGCCAGCACTCCCGGCAGGCTGAGCGGCACCGTGATGCGCCAGAACGCGGTAAAGCGGCTGGCCCCGAGTCCCACCGCCGCCTCGGGCAGCGCTGGATCGATTCGCTGAAGGACACCGGCGATGGGAAGGATCATGAAAGGGAGCACCTCGTGCAAGAGCTCCAGCACCACGGCGGTCGGGGTGCCGAGGAACTGGATAGGCCGTTCGGCCAGACCCGACCAGAGGAGAGCCCGGTTCACGAGTCCGGACCGGCTCAACAGGACGATCCATCCGTACGCCCGGACCAACACATCCATGAGCAGCGGCAGCACAATGACAAACAGCAGCAGATGCTTCCGTCGACTCAAGGAGAGTAGGTAGGCTACCGGATACCCCAGGAGGAGAGCGATGGCGGTAACCAGGAAACTGATCTGCAGCGTGATCTGAAACGCCTTGAAGTACAGCGGGTCGCGGAATAGTGCGAAATAGTTGACGAGACTCCAACCTGGCTGCATGCCGGTGGTCGGCGACCAGGTCTCGAAGCTGTACCGAAAAAGAATCAGACACGCGATCAGCAGTGAAGCGCTGATCGCGAAGGCCGGCAGGAGCAGGAGGAGGCGAAACACCCACCGGCTCTCCAGCCGTGATCGCCCCGATGGCGCTTCCGCAGGCAGCCGCACCTCAGACCCCCCTGCTCTTCAGCGAGTGCACAGTTCGATACAACAGGAGGGGGCGACTGCGCCCCCTCCTTGACCGGCATCTCACACCAGGGCCCGCGTGTACTTCTGGATCCATTCCTCCCGGTGGGCCGCCAGGTCTTCCTGGTCCACCTTGATGATCTTGTTCCACTGCTCCGGAGTGCTGATCAGATACTTCGAGACCTCGGGGGGAATTGTCACCTTGCGATTGGTGGGTCCGAACCACAGAAGTTGGGCCATCTTCGCCTGCGCGTCGCCGCTCAGCGTCTCGTTGACGAACGCATAGATCGGGTCGATCTTGTCCGGGTGGTTCCTCGTGATTGCGGCGCAACCGGGCGTGGCGAAGAATCCCTCCTGCATGTTGAGCGAGATGCCGATCGGATACCCTTGCTCGATATACGATTTGAACAGGTATACGGTCCGCATCACCAGTGCCACTTCTCCCGTCCGAAGGAGTTCGGCCAGCACCGCGCCGCTCTGCTCCATCACCGCCACATTCGGCTTCAATGCCTTGAGCGCGTCCCAGGCCGGCTCCATGTTGTGCTGGTTTCCACCGTTCACCATGGCGGCGACGATGGCCATGTGGAGGGCTGGACCGGCCGCTACCGGCGGGATGGCGATCTTGCCCTTGTACTGCGGATCCCACAGAACCTTCCAAGAGGTAGGCGGCGTCTTCACGATATTCGTGTTGTAGACCAGGCCGGTGACATACGTGAAGAAGCCGATCCCGAGCTTGTTTTCCAACACGAACCGCGGATCGACGTCGGCCGCGTTTGGTATGCGGGACAAGTCCAACGGCTCGAACACTCCTTCGCGGCCGGCGGCAATGGCCCCATAATCATCCAGGAGATACACGCTGGTGCTCGGGTTCGCTTTTTCGGCGCGGGCCTTGGCGATCGAGGCAGAGGTCCATCCCTCGGTGACGACCACCTTGGTCCCCGTCTTCTGGATGAATGGTTCCACGACCCCGCTCCGGATCGTCTGCCCCTCCGGCCCGGCCCAGAACTGCACGCGCACCGTCTCGCCATCGAACCGGCGCTGGGCCTCGGCGCGCCGCGCCCTACCCAGGCCGCTCATCGCCGCACCGACCGCGATCCCGCCCATCCCCTTGAGAACATCGCGTCGCCTCACCCGTCCGTTCATGATTCCCCCTCCCCTGCAGCCTGCCCCCGGCAAGCGTCCTCCGGTGGGCTCCGGAAACGCACTTGCCTGCCTCCCCTGCTCGAGTGCCGTTGCTCAGTGAAGCCCTTCCACAAACGCCCGAGCCGCCTTGAACCCCCGCTCGAGTTTGCCATGACCATCAGTGGCATGATCCGTCAACGCGTCGATGATGCTGTACCAGGGGACCACCTGCCGTGCGTAGTCCGGGAGTGCCAGCACGGCACGCTCCACCTGATCCCAGGTCGTGCCGATCTGTTCCGGTCGAAACGCCACGCGCGCCGCACGGATGACGCCGGCTGCCCAGTCCGGTGCGTTGTCCTGCAGATGCGCCATCAGCAGAATGCCCAGGCACACCGACTCGCCGTGGATCAGGCGCCGCCCCATCTGCTGCTCCAGGCACCAGGCGAACAGATGCTCCGACGCGGCATTGAAGCGGGCCTTGGGATGCGCCAAGAATTCCGGTGCAAACCGTTCGCCGATGTCCATGAGCGCGATATACCCGTCCATCTCGTCTGCACCGATCGCGGGGGCCACCTGCTCGAGGGTTCTCAATTCCCGGCGTGTCCGTTCGGCGATGGCGGCCTGCCAGTCCACGTCACGGCCCGCCCGGTGCGCGAGTTCCCAGTCCACCAGCGACGTGTGGCTGCACAGGACCTCTCCCACTCCCGCGCGATTCAGCCGGGCGGGCGCCTGCCGAATGAGGTCGGGGTCGATCAGGATCTGCTCCGGCACGGGGACATTGCGCACGGGCGCACGCTGCCCCTGTTCCAGACAGCCGCAGGTACGGGTGAAACAGGCATTGTTGGAGACCGTACTCGGCGCCTGGATCAAAGAAGCGCCCGTCCGCCACGCGATGTATTTGGCCGCGTCCATCGCGAGGCCGCTTCCCAAGCCGATGACAATCGGCCGGATAGTGCCTGCGCGAACAAGCTCTTCCAGGTGCTCGCGTTCCAGGCTCTTGACGAAGACGATGTTCGGCGCGGGCGAAGCCATCATCGGCCGGGCGATTGTCCAAGGCGATTGTGTGGTCACAACGACCCCATCCCTCCACCCGGCGCTCGCTCGCCCCAGCACACCGGCCCCTTTGGTCACCGCCGGTAACTTCACCGCCGTCTCCATTCGACTTTCCCCGAATCATGCGCCCGGTGTTTTCCCAAACCGGGCGGGTTACACTCCGACGCCGGGTAGGTCGGGCTGCGTCCGACGCGGCGGACAAAGCACGCTCAGCTCGCGATCGGCAAGTCGGCAGGCGCGCGCGCCGAGAGGACCTCGGCGCCGTCCCGCGTGACGACCACATCCTCTTCCAGAATGAAATGGCCTTCCTCGGTCACGAAGTTCGGCTCCACATACAGGACCATCCCCGGCTGGATGACCGCCGGGTCATCGAGTTTGATCGAAGGCGGCTCCGTGAGGTCCAGCCCCGCGCCGTGGCCGATCCGGCCCAGACGCCCGGTGTACCGAAGGACATTGGCCGCCTCGAACTCCGCCAAGGCCGCCCGCATGATGTCGGCGACCGGCGCGCCGGGCCGGATGGCGCGTAAGCTCCGCTCCACCGCCCGATGCACCACGCCGTACATTTTCCGCTGATGGTCGGTGGCCCGCGTTACCGCGAACACCCGCGCCACGTCCGCCCAGTAGCCGCGGTACGTGCAGCCCGTATCGATGTACACCATGCGCCCCGCCTGGAGGCGCCGGTCGGTCGGCCCGCCGGTCAGGCTCTCGGGTCCGCGGGCATCCGCGTTCACCGGAATGTAGCCGGGGCGGTCGGCCCCGAGCGCTAGCACGTTGGTCGCTAGCTCCCGGTACAGCTCGCGTTCCGTCCAGCCCTCCTTGACGGCCAGCAATCCCTTGGCGACTGCCTGATTGTTGATCTCGACCGCCCGCCGGATATAGGTGATCTCGGCCGGTGACTTGAGGAGTCGCAAACCCCAGAAAAGGTCGCCCGCATCAACAAACCGCGCCTTCGGCAAGCGCCGCTCCAGAGCCTGGAGGTCGCTCAGGGGCATCCCCATCCGCTGCCCCGTCCCGAACTCACAACCGATCGCCCCCTCCGCCGCGCCTCGCTCCTTCAGGACCTCGGCCAGCTCTGGCACTCCGGGCTCCACAAACGCCACGAACGATCGAATGTCCTTGATGAACGAAGAATTCCGGGCGGTGCTGGTCTCCGAGGCCACGGCCACGATGGCGGGCTCGCCGGTCCGGGGCAAGACCATGAAGTTGGGGCGAAACTTATTGAACCATACCTGGGTGGGATGGCCGCTCAGATACCGGTAGTTGCCTTCCGACGTGACCAGGAGCGCATCCAGGCCGCGTTCCGCCATGCCCCGGCGCGCTCGCTCCCAGCGATTCTCGAACTCCGATTGCTCGAATTCGGGATAGTCCGGCATCTGTCCTCCTACATTCCGTCCTGCAGCAGGTCCCTCAGCGTCAGGGCATAGATGCGCGCCGCCGCATCCAGCTCCGCCACGGCGACATACTCATTCGGCTGATGGGCCACCCCAAAGATGCTGCCGGGCCCGAAGATCACAGTCGGGATGCCTAGCTCGTTGACGAGCAGATTGGAATCCGCCGTGGCGGTCCATCCATGCACCCCGGGGTCTTTTCCGGTCACGGCTGCGGTGGCCCGACGGATGGCATGGACGACCGGCTGATCGGCGGAGATCTCCATGGCCGGCGCGATATTCTGGAGCGTGAGCGTCGCGCGCAGCTCCGGATCTCGCGCGCGGAGCCGACCCAGGATTGCCTCCAGCTCCCGGCCGACATTCTCGACGGGCTCGCCTGGGACCACCCGGCGGTCAATCGTGATGGCACATCGGTCCGGGACGATGCAGGTGCCGAGCCCGCCGGCAATCGTACCGACGTTCAGGGTGGGGCTCCCGACGAGCGGGTGTCGGTTTGCCGAGAGACGGGTGTGAAGCGACCGCAATTCGGCGACGACGTCCATCATCTTGTAGATTGCATTGAGCCCCGCCTCGGGAACGCTGCCATGGGCGGCTTTCCCCTCCACGACGATCTCGAACCGGATCGTCCCTTTGTGGGCAATCACCGGGCGCAGCTCGCTCGGCTCGCCGACGATCGCGTGATCCGCGCGGATCCCTCGCCGGACAAGGTCCTTGGTCCCGAGGCCGCCGTACTCCTCCCCCATCACCGCGGTGAGGATCAGGCGCCCCCGATGGACCAGGCCGGACCGCTTGAGCGCCAGCATGGCTTCGATCATCGCGGCCAGCGGGCCTTTCATATCGGCCGCCCCCCGACCGAACAGCTTGCCGTCATTCACGTTTCCCGCGAACGGATCAGCCAGCCAGCCCTCGCCGGGCACCACCACATCCGTATGGCCGTTCAGCAGCACGGTCGGCCCATCGCCGAATTCTAGCGTCGCCAACAGATTGGGTCGTCCCCGTTGGACTTCTGTGACCTCCACGGCCAATCCGGCCCGCCGCAGATACTCCGCCAGATAGGTCGCGACCGCCGCCTCGTCTCCCGGCGGATTGACGCTTGGGATCCGGATCAGGGACTGTGCGAGGCGCAGGAGCTCCGAAGCGTCGATGGGAATCATCTCGGTTGTAATTTCCATGGTCTCTCTGCGGCCTAGCGCACGAAGTGCTGCCGAGCGAAATTGGTCAGGGGCTCGCAGCCGCTTTCAGTCACGAGGAGCGTCTCACTGTTGCCGATAAAGGCCACACCGTATTCCCGAATGGACGATGGGGTATGGAAGACCATGCCGGGTCGTAGAGGCGTCCGCTCATCGAACTTGAAGCTCAGGATGTGTCCTTCCCCCCAGTCCGGAGGGAAGCTGATGCCGATCGAGTACCCCGCCCGCTTGAACGGTCTGGGGAACCCGCCCTTGACGACCTCATCCGCCCAGGCGGTCGCGACCGCACCGCACGTCACGCCCGGCTTCATCGTCTCGATCACCCGGTTGAGCGCCGCGATCGTGGTATCGGACATCCGCTGGACCAGCTCGCTCGGAGGCCCGATCGTGGCACAGCGGAACAGGGCGGCGGTGTACCGCTGCACCGTGCCGCACACCTCGTAGTAGACGATGTCCCCCCGCTCGATCTTCCGCGCGGACCAGGTGGCATGCGCCAAGGTGGCGCGGTAACCGGACGCGATGAACTGGGGCAAGCTCGTGTACTCGCAGCCCGCCAGAATCGCGGCACGATAGATCTCGGCCGCCACCTCGTTCTCCGCCTTGCCGGACGCCGTCGCCTCGAGGCCAGCGCGGAGGGCGGCTTCGGCCGCGCGCGCCGCGGTTCGGATGTAGGCGATCTCCGCCGGGGATTTGATTAGTCGCCCTTGCTCAGCCAGGCCGGTCGCGTCCACGAGCGTGGTGTCCGGCAGCGCGGTGTGCAGTCGCTCCAGATTCCCTGCGGTCAAGAACCATGACCCTTTTTCCACTCCCAGGCGCTTGCCGGCAACCCGACTCTCCTTGACCAGTTCCGCCGTCATCGCGATGGGATCTTCGACATCAGTGTAGGCCCGCATGCTGTCGATCCACGACAATCCTTTAACATTCGACTCCTCCAGCTTTCGGACAAGGATGACCGGGGCAGTTGCAGGGTCTGCGGGGACGAGCAACGCCTGATACGCGTAGTATCCGGGCGTTTGGTACCCGGAGAGGTAGAGGATGTTTTCTGGCGTATGCACCAGCATACCCGCGAGGTCGCGTGTGCGGATCTGCTGCCGAATGCGCTCAAGACGCGCCTGGTATTCGCTGACGGAGAACGCGAGTTCCTTGGGTGTCTCCACTTCGCTCTCCCTTCTGTACATCCATCACGAAAGGGATATTCCGGAAGCGCTTGCACGTCTGTGTTTGAGACGCTGGATCAAGACCATGCGGGGCGATCAGGAGAGGGAAAAAACGATGCACCCCCGCCGACCTTCTCAGGTCCCAGGGGCATATTCAAAGACCCGAGCGAGGACACAATCCCCGTGGGCCCGACAGGAAGATGGAAGATTGGAAGGTAATAATCTTTTAAGACGACAGGGAACACCTGTCAATTGAATTCGGAGTGACTGTGTCCGCTATTTCGCCACACAGAAGGACGCCTAGAACCGTCGAATCAGTGGCCGGCGCGGGCTGCTCAGCATACGCCAACTCGTCGGGTTGGAGCTGTCACAGATGATCGACTTCTTCTAGCGCCCGGATGGAGCCCGAAGGGCGTGCTCGAGCGGTTCTCGGTAGCGGTAGGGCCTTCCGGTACACCTCGACGGATATGATCTTTATCCCACCACTGTCAGTTCGTCGGCCGCGGCCCGGGTCAGAAGGGTGTACCCTCCTTCCGCCACGACGTAGAGTTCCTCGATCTGGTATAGGCCGTGATCGGCCAGGACAGTCGGCTCGATCGAGAGCA
>DATJQT010000159.1:0-4491 GCA_035505475.1 Vulcanimicrobiaceae bacterium | reverse complement strand
AGATCGCCGATCTGCCACCAGCCGAACATCACCTGGAGTTGTTGGGAGGCGGGGGTGGGCCAGGCGGCCAGACCGAGCAGCAGCAAGAGCAGGGCGACGAGGACAGCCTGCACGACGAGGGCTGCAAGGCGAAGGCCGCGCTGGGGCAGGGGGGGGCATGTCAGTTGACTCCGGAAGGCGGTCGTTGGCTGGTGGGTCTGCCGGCAGCTGAAGAAACTGGAAGGATGATTTCCGCGCCGACGGTCAGGTAAATAGTGCTTTAGCTCTCCGCGTCGGCGCCGCTGAACTCGGCCGAATCGGGAAACAGGGACTTGGCGATGGCCCGAATCCGCCCGACTTGGTCCGACGTTCCGTCAGCCTGCGCGCGCTTAAGCGCGAAACGGCAGTAGAACAGCGCTTCGTCCTTGTCCTTGGTGAATTTCGCCAGTGACGCGAGGACTACGGGATTTGCAGGGTCTACCTTGTATGCCTCGGCAATGCCGTCTGCCGTGTCTTCATCCAGGCGCTCCGCCACGAAATCCGCTGCGGTAATCTCAGCGAGCGGAGAGATCGTACGGGTCGACGGGTCGGCCACGAACCAGCGGGCGAATTGGGAGATATCGTCGTGGGCGGTCAACCGGCGAAGCTCCTCCCGAACCTGGACGGCATCCGCCGGCGCCGGCTCAATGGTGCCTTGGTCGCTGAGACGCAGCCGCCCGACGGCTTCGGCCAGGGTGGGCAACCACGGTGGCGTGCGTTCATCCATGATCAGCTCATCGCAGATGAACCCGGTGCCGTCACGGGCCGTCGTCACCACTCGTCGGCCGTCCGGGCTGAATTCCCCGCATTCGCCGATGTCACCGTGGCGGATGGCGTCGCAGACCGGTTTGCCAGTCTGGGCATCCCACACGCGTGCCGTCTTGTCCTCCGAGGTGGTCAACAGCCACCGGCCGTCGGCGCTGAAATTCGCTGTGAGGACTCCCCCGCGATGTGGCATTGGCTCGCCCACCGGTTTGCCGGTGGCAAAATTCCAGATTCGCGCGGTATTGTCATGCGCCGCTGTGACGATCCAGACACCGTCACGGCTGAAGCGGGTGCACAGGAAATCACCGCCATGCAATAGCGGCTTGCCGATGGGATTGCCCGTGTGTGCATCCCACATCCGTACAGCTCGATTTTGCGCGGCCGTCACCACCAGGTTGCCATCTGGGGAAAAAACGATGGCGTCCACGATATCGCTGTGCGGCATGGCCGCCCCGATCGGCTCCTGCGTCCTCGCGTTCCACATCCGGGCGGTGTGGTCGGCCGACGCCGTTGCCACGCGACTCCCGTCCGGACTGAAGACGGCCGAGTTAACCCTGTCGTCATGCTGCATCGGCCGGCCGACTGGCCTTCCCGTGCGCGCGTCCCAAATCCGCGCGGTGTGATCATCCGAAGCCGTAACGATCCATTTGCCGTCTGTGCTGAAACGGGCGGTGTTGACCGACTGGTCGTGCCTCATCGGCTCGCCAGTCGGTTGCCCTGTCCGGGCATCCCATAGCCGCGCCGTACCGTCCCGGGACGCTGTCGCCACCAGGTTGGCGTCGGGACTGAATTCCACGGTTTCGATACCAGAATCATGCGGCATCGGGCTACCGATAGGTTTTCCCGTTTTGGCCTCATATATCTGCGCCCTGCCAGTTTTCGCCTCCACCACCAGCCGGACCCCGTCTGGGCTGAAATGGGCGCGGCCCATCCCGGGGCCGCCATCGATCGGGATGCCGGCCAGAACGCCAGCGCGCGCTGGCCAAAGGTACGCAGAACCGTCCCGCGATGCGGTCAGGATCCACTTTCCATCCGGACTGAAGGTCGCCGTGGAGACAATGTCGTTATGCCGCAGGGGCGGACCCAATGCCTCTCCCGTGTGCGCATCCCAAAGCCGCGCGGTGCCGTCCAAGGAGGCCGTGGCCACGCTCCGGCCGTCCGGGCTGAAGGTGGCGGAATAGACCCAACCCTGATGCCGCATCGGCTCGCCCAAGGGTCTTCCGCTCGCAACGTCCCACAGGCGTGCCGACCCGTCCAATGAATCCGTCAGCAGCCGTTTCCCGTCCGGGCTGAAGCTGGCCGCGATGAGAAACCAATCGTGGTCGCCGGTCTGGCTGATTTGGACCCCGGTGCGCGGGTCCCAAACTTGCGCGGACACGTCGGCAAGCGACGTGGTCACGAGGCGGCTGCCGTCTTGGCTGAAGGCCGCAAATGTGACGGCTTGCCCCATCGGCTTGCCGACGGATTGGCCAGCTTGGACTTCCCAAATCCGGGCGGCGGAGGCGGCCGTGACCACCCATTTCCCATCGGGACTGAAGCTCGCCATCACAACTTTGGCCTCGTGCCTCAGAGGCGCGCCAACGGTTCGCAGGGTCGTCGCATCCCAAACTTGGGCGGTCTTGTCGTCTGACGCGGTCACGATCCATTTGCCGTCCGGGCTGAATCGTCCGCTGTTGACCTTGTCGCCATGCCGCATCGGCACGCCGACCGGTCTCCCAGTTTGCGCGTCCCATAACTGCGCGGTCTTGTCGTCTGATGCCGTCACCACCCGGCTGCCGTCTTGGCTGATCTCGGCACTGTTGATCCTGTCCCCGTGCCGCATCGGTTCCCCCCGAGGGCGGCCAGTCTGGGTTTCCCACATTCGCGCGGCGTGGTCACTGGAGACCGTGAGCACCCAGCGACCGTCCGGGCTGAAACTCGCCTGACTAATCGCGCCCTGAACGTGGATCTCCACCATGGGGAGGTTGGCAGCGCGCAGGAAGGATGTGGTGCGCACCATGGCGTCGCGGTTCTGCGGGTTCTTGCGAAGGGCGTCTGCCAGGTACGCCAGCGCCCCCGCGTCGTCGCCCTTTTCGAGTTTGAGCACGGCGACGGCGAAATCGGCACTACTCGCCGCCTGGAGGGCGGCCGCCTCCTGCTGCTGCACCTGTTCCCGCGCCTTGCGTTCGGCCCGGGCCTTGAGCACGGCCACCACGCCGGCGGCCAGCGCTGCGACGGCCAGCACCCCCACCGCGGCCAGCCAGCGGCGCAACGAGCGCGCCCGGGCGCGGGCGCGTTCCAACTGCATGGCCTTGTCGCGCTGCGTCAGCGTCCCCAGCGGCACTCCCAAGGCCCCGGCGATCACCTTCAGCTTCGCCAGTTCCAGCCGTTGCTCGTAATCCCGGACCCTGCCGTCGATCTCCCGCGCGGTGCGGGTTCCGGCCTTCGCCAGCTCCTCCCGGTACGCCGCGCCCGTGGTCCAGCCCTGCGTCGCCCGGCCCTCCGGGCGCACGTCGGCGGCGATCGGCTCGGTCCGGGCCGCCCAGTCCACCGTCCCGTCCGCCTGCGGCACGCCGCAGCGCAGGGGCTCGGGCAGGCACTCTTGGTCCGGCGCGGTTCCCGCGTGCTGCTTGCCCGGATCCGCTGAGGCATTCGGCTCGCCGTCGATCATCAAGCCCAGGATGCGCTCGGATTTGCCCAGGTTCTTGAAATGGCGGATCTCGTCGGCCACGAAGCGCGATTCCACCGCGCGCGGTGAGCACAGCACCACGAGCAGGGAGCTGTGTTCCAGCGCGCGGCGGATGTTCTGGGTGAGGTCGGCGTCGGCCGGCAGCTCCTCCTCGTCGCGGAACACCGGATAAAGACTCTCCGGGATCGGCTCCCCACGGAGATTGTTCGTGCCCACCAGGTCCCGCGGGATCTCGTAGGTTTCCAGCGCCTGGTGCAGCCAGGTGGCCCATTGCCGTCCGGGCTCCTTGTTGTCGGCGTGCCGGTAACTGATGAAGACGGCGTAGCGGCGGTCGAGTCTCCCCGGTTGGTCCGCGACGAGTGACACGAAAACGGCAGTTAAACCGGGCTCCTAGGGGCGTGTCAACGCACGCCGGGCGCCCGTCGCGCCCGCTAGTTCGCCGGCGCCGCGAACAGCTGCCGCACGCGCGCGAATTCCGGGCTGGTCAGGCCCGCCTTCTCCAGATCCGAGAAATCCTGCAGGATGACCTGTTCCCAGGTCTTCTTCGTCTCCTCGTCCAGGATCCGCCCGCGGTATTTCAGGTAGACCGCCTCGGCCTCCGCCGCGCGTCCGAGGAACGCCAGGGCGTGCGCGTGGTTGGTCTCCAGGTGCAGATTCGACGCGTCCGCCGCCAACCCGGCTTCGACCGTGGCCAGCGCGCCGGCAAAATCCCGGGCGAACAGTTGGTACCACGACAGCGTGGTGGCGTATTCCAGCGTTTCGGGATTTCCCGCCCCGAGCGCGCGCACGTCGTGCTCGAGGACCGGCCGCATCGCCGTAACGGCGTCGGCGAACTTGCCGTCGGCGTTCAGGGCGGACGCGTACCCGTGTCGGGCGCTGAGCGTCATGGGATGCTCCGATCCGAACACGCGCTCTTCGGCCGGGAGAACCGCCAGGTACTCGGTTTCCGCCTCGGCGTACCGCCCGAGGCGGCGGAGCACGTTGGCGTAGCTGCTCCTGGCAATGAGCGTGTGGGGATGCTCGGGCCCGAGGACCCGCTC
>DATJQT010000158.1:0-1084 GCA_035505475.1 Vulcanimicrobiaceae bacterium | reverse complement strand
GTCAGGCCGGACGCGCAGCAGTTTGAGATCCCGACAGGCTATGGGCGGATGAGGTGAACGCAACATTTCAGGCAGTGGGGCGGGTGTCTCGCCTGCCAAAGGGTCTGCGGCCTTGCGAACCATCGGCAGGCGAGACGCCTGCCCCACTATTGCGCGCCCGGCAGGCGAGACGCCCGCCCCACTAACGCAGTGACACGTGAAGATTCTTAACCTGAACCCGGACACGGACATCGGCGCCAGCGCCTGGTTCGTCGAGCTGGAGGGGCACCGGCTGCTGATGGACGCCGGCACCCATCCCCGGATTGAAGGCCGGGGTTCTCTGCCGCGGTATGATTTGATCCGGCAGGAGGAGGTGGACGCCGTCGCCATCTCGCATTGTCATCACGATCATGTCGGGTCGTTGCCCGTGGCGCTGCGTTACTTTCCCCAGGCCCATGTCCTGATGACCGAGCTAAGCTATTTCCTGGTCGAGCGGGTGCTGCATAACTCGGTCAACGTGATGAAGCGGCAGCGGGACGAACTGGGCATCAAAGAGTATCCCCTCTACAGCCACGACGAGGTGGACGAGCTGGCGCCGCGGGTGCAGGGGTTCAAATACAATCGCGAGGTCGAGTGGGCGGCGTTTCACAAGACGCGCGCCGGGTTCATCTCGCCCACGCTGGAGTTCTGCGATGCCGGCCATACGCTCGGTTCGGCCGGCCTCATGGTGCGCGGGCGGAAGGAGACGTTGTTCTACACCGGCGACGTTTGCTTCCACGACCAGACGATCATGCGGGGGGCGCGGTTCGAGGACGTGCAGGCGGATGTGCTGTTGATGGAGACCACGCGCGGTAACCGGCAGCTCCCGCCCGATTTTTCGCGGGAGAGAGAGATCGAGCGCCTCAGCGAGGCGATGCAGCGCGTGCTGCATCGGCGCGGCTCGATCCTCATTCCCGCCTTCGCCCTGGGGCGCACGCAGGAGATTCTGGCGCTGCTGGCGATTATGATGCGCGAGGGCCGGCTCAAGCCGCAGCCGGTGTATATCGGCGGCTTGGGGCGCGTTTTCACGGAAATCTACGACCTGGAGTCGCACCGTGCGCATCGG
>DATJQT010000157.1:0-3687 GCA_035505475.1 Vulcanimicrobiaceae bacterium | reverse complement strand
GCAGATCACGGTGCAGGACCTGCATCGCGAGATGGAGCACGTGCAGTTGATCGACGTGCGCCAGCCGGGCGAATGGGAGCAGGGGCACATCGCGGGCGCGCTGCTCAAGCCCCTGCCGAAGCTGTCGGCGATGCTCGACGGGCTGGATCGCGCGCGGCCGGTCGCGGTGCAGTGCAAATCGGGCTATCGCAGTTCCATCGCCACGAGCCTGCTCAAGCGCGAGGGATTCGGGCAGGCGATCAACGTGATCGGGGGCTTCGACGCGTGGAAGACGTGCGGCCTACCCAGCACGCGTCCAGAATAGCTAGTTAGAAGAATCGACAGCCGATAAGACCACGTGCCTACGGTTCCCCTTTGTGGGAAAAGTTACAATAAATCGGCATTCGCGCCCTCATTTGGCCCCCTTGATTGGCGAGTTCATAGAGACTTATACAGTGGCTGTTTGATTGCTCACGACGCATACCGCCAGCGTATGCGCTGCCTCGTTCCGGCATTTGGGCTGAAGCTCTGATATGACATACGCGACGTTAACTCGGGCGCAATAAACGGCCATTGTTGTAATTACCTGCGAGTGAGAACGAGCGATGTCCAAAAGGGCTGTTGTCGCGGCGGCAGCCAGTAATACCCACTCCACATCCTCGGTTGTGATGGCCGTGGGTCACTTACTTGAAAATATCGAGCCGGATCTCACTGCCCTTGTCAAACGAGGGACGCGCGTCTTAGTCAAGGTCAATATGGGATGCTCGGGCGCGAGGGACCCGTCCCTTCGGCTTACGACGCATCCCGCCGTGGTTGAGGCAATTGTCAACTATCTCCTGGATTGTGGCGCCGTAGTATCTTTCGGCGATGACGTAGCGCGCGCCGGGAAGTACTGCGACCACATCTATCGTTCGACGGGGATGTCGGAGGTTGCCAAGAGAACCGGGGCCACGCTTCTTGACTTTGTTTCGGTAGGAGCGCGCGAGGTCGGGAGTGGACTGGTCTATCCTCGCAAATATCTGATTACGAATGCGTACTTCGACGCCGAGATAGTAATCAATGCTGCCAACAGCCGCTGTGGCCCGCCGGTCGTTGGTATGAGCGGCGCGATCAAGAACATGTTTGGCTGCGTCGTCGGGCTCCGGAAACAGGCGATCCATAACATCTTTGGCGCAGACCCGCCAAGGTTCGGTAGGGCCATAGCAGACATTCACCGTGTGATCCCGGCAGACCTTTCCTTCCTGGATCTTACGAGTGTCGCCGAATTCAGCGGGATCAGTTCGGTGCGTCCCGTACGTCTCTTGTTGGCATCCGCCGACCCTGTCGCTCTGGATACGGTGGCCGCCCGTGCAATCGGATATGAGGATCTGCCTATCTGGCCGACGTACTATGGCGGAAAGATCGGACTGGGCTGCAACTCCATGGAGCAGATCGATATTCGTGGCCTCGGCTGGGAGGCCTTTCCAAAGGTCCGCCTGGCGCATCCGCCAAAGCAGCCGCCGGCCAAGCATGCCCTGTACGACCGGCTCTCCAGAGCGATTAACTGCACCATCCTCCGGCCGCGGCCCACAATTGAAGCACGGACTTGCACGGGATGCGGAGATTGTTACCGGCGCTGCCCGGTGAAGTGCATTGAGCGCTCGCTGCACGATGTTTACGTGATCGATCATCATTCCTGTGTGGATTGTGGCTGCTGCATGAGAGTATGTGAAACTGCCGCCGCCCACGCCGTATATTTCGGCCTGGCCAAGGCCGTTCGGGGAATGATGAAAGCGGCAAAGCGTCCTCCCGAGCCGCAGGGGAAACCTGCGCGACTCGATAGCTGGTGAGGCCTTTCCGCAAACACATAGAGCACACTGTGCTGTGTGCGGCCTACCCGGCACGCATCCAGAGAATCAGGCCGCCTGATACCGCCGTGCCAAGCGCCAGAAGCGCCGTTGCAACGGGATGGGAGCGGCGCGTCTGGAACCAGAGACAGACGCCGGTCGCGGCTAGGACCAGCAATATGACAGCGGCCACCGGTGCGAGAGCGAACCCCCGCCCGCGGTGGAGCGAGTGCAGCGAGCGCAGAACCGGTCCGGTGGACAACCAGGTGCGGTGAGCCAACTGCACCGCGCTCACGACGAAGACGCTCAGGACCGGCAGCGCAACCAGCCCAACGATCCAATGCGTGCGCCGGAGCCAGCCCCGTGGACCGCGGCGAGTCAGCAGCATCCACGCGCCGCTGCCCAGCATCGCAGCCAGCGCCCACAGGGCGAACTCGTTGTACCAGGCCCAGACTTGCATGCGCCAATCGCCCGAGTGAAAGGCGGCGGTAGTTACGTGGAGTGTCGAGAGGTATCTCGCGAAGTGTGCCCGGGTGGCTTCAACATGCAGGCGATCGGGGAAGACGGTAACTTTGTGGCGCCCGTTGGCGTGATAGAAATCGAGCGCGAGCCTCCCGGCAGAGTCGTGGGAGATGTTGAAGTCGTGTACGGGTGTCGCGAGCGAAAGGCCGAGCAGGCGCACGACGCGCTCCGCGATCGCGCGATCGGTTTCGCCGGCACGGACGGAGAAGGGCCGATCGAAGGCGGCCGCAGCCGGTGTGGATCGCGACGCGAGGCCGGCGGCGGCGTAGACCAGCAGGTTGACCAAGGTGGCAAGAGCGGCGCACGCGTGGATTCGGGCGATCAACTACCATAGCCTACATGCACGTCTCCGAAATCGATACGCCCGCCCTGGTAGTGGACCTCGACATCATGGAACGCAACCTCGAGCGCGTGGCATGCTACGCGCGCGACCACGCCTTGCGATTGCGGCCGCACACCAAGACGCACAAATCGGTCCGCCTCGCCCGGCGGCAGATCGAGTTGGGCGCGGCGGGGCTCACGGTGGCCAAGGTCGGAGAAGCCGAAGCCTTGATGGGCGCGCAGCCGCCGGATTTGCTCGTGGCCTTCCCGATCATCGGGCACGCAAAGCTGGCCCGGCTGGTGGAGATCGCGCGGCGGACCCGCGTCACCGTGGCCCTCGACAACGTGTTCGCGGCGCGGCAGCTTTCGGATGCGGCGCGGGCGGCGCAGGTGGAAGTCGGTGTGCTCGCCGAGGTCGACGTGGGGCTGGGGCGCGTCGGCGTCGCCCCGGGCGAGGCCCTCCTGCAACTGGCGCAGGCCATGGAAAAACTCCCGCACCTCCGCTTCGAGGGCATCACGTTCTACCCGGGACACATCAAGAGCCTGGACGAAAGCGGTCTGGAAGCGCTGGGACAGGTCTCCGGCATTTTGCGCGGCGTGCTGGACGAGTTTCGTGCAGCGGGCATCGAAACGAAGATCGTAAGCGGCGGCTCCACTCCCACGCTGTTTCATTCGCACGAGGTCTCCGGCCTGACCGAGATCCGGCCCGGTACCTACGTCTTCAACGACATCAACACCGTCCGCAGCGGCGGGTGCGCCATGGAGGACTGCGCGGCGTCGATCGTCGCGACAGTGGTCTCGACGGCGCGGCCCGGTCAAATGATCGTCGACGGCGGGTCGAAGACGTTCTCCAGCGACCGGCTCGCGAACTCCGCGGAGGTGACCTTCGGGCACCTCATGGAGGCGCCGGGCGCCCGCTTCCACAAGATGAACGAGGAGCACGGATTCATCGACCTCACGCACGCCGGGGCGGAATTCAGCGTCGGGGATCGCGTGCACATCGTCCCGAATCACATCTGCGTCGTGGTGAATCTGCACG
>DATJQT010000156.1:0-9697 GCA_035505475.1 Vulcanimicrobiaceae bacterium | reverse complement strand
CGGAAGCAACCTCGAGAGCGATCGCGCCATTTGACCCGGATGAATGCGATCCGGTTGCAGATTGAGGATCGGCGCAGTCAGGTGCCGGTCTTTCTCCACCTGCACTGCGGGGACCGCGCCCACGGAGCTGGCGAGTTCGTTACTGAGGCTGACAATAGCCGGCTTGGCATCGGAGACGACGCCGCAATCGGCTCGGTAGACCTTGTTGATCTCCTTCTCAGAAATGTTGATATGGATGAGAGTCTTGCCCTGAAACAGGTCCTCACGAAAATTGAAAGTGGCGTGCTGGGCGAAAGAGTTGCCGACGGCTAGCACCACGTCGGCGTTGATGAAGGCTTTTGCGGCGCTGGCGTGCCCGCTGTCGGCGAAGACTCCGAGGCCGAGCGGATGATCTTCCGGGATGATGCCCTTGCCGTCGAGAGTGGTGACGAACGGAATCTGGAAGCGCTCGACGAACGCGCGCAACTCCGCGCCGGCATTGCTGCGGACTGCCCCGAAACCAAACAGGCCAACGATTCGCTTCTTTTCCCGGATCGCGCCGGCAATGAGTTCGGCCGCGTGTACAACCTGGCGCGTGTCAGGCAGTACCGGCCGGACGTTGAGCTTGATGTCGCGATAGTTGTCAACCGATACTCCGTGACGGGTGAGATTCTCAGGAACATGAATGTGGACCGGACCCGGACGCCCCTCGAATGCCAGGTTGATGGCCTGTTCCATCACGTCGCAGGTCTTCGAAATGTCGTCGAGCAAGAAAGAGCCTTTGGTAGTGGCAGCAAACATCTTCTGCGAGTCGGGCGTGCGACCGAACCCCGAAGTCTCGTTTAGCGCCCCCTTGCCCTTCCATTCGAGCGAGGAGAATCCAGAGACCGCCAACACGGGGTACGAGTCAGACATGGCGACCGCGAGTCCCGAAAAGAGATTGAATGCTCCCGGACCGGCAGTGGCGAAGCAGAAACCCAACCGCCCCGAGTAGATTGCGTAGCCACACGCCATGAACGAAGCTGCCTGCTCGTGGCGCACGATGATGGGCTTGATCTTGGTGGAGTGCTTGAGTGCCAGCATCAGCGATGCCGCGTTCTCGCCGGCGCCGCCAAAAGCGACATCCACCCCAACTCCTTCCAGCACTTTGACGATTGCCTCGTAGACTCGCATCGGTCGACGCCTTTCGGTCGGAGGTTCCCCTAGTTCGCGCTCCTGCACGCCTGTTTGAACAGCCACGCCACTACTTTGCTGCCCAACTCCGGCTGGCATGATCGAGCGTGCCGACCGCCTTCGACACGTCGGCAAGCAGCGCCTTCTTGAACTCGGGATCCGTCCACGCCTGGGGGACGACACGGGTGCCATTGTGCGGGCCGATCTTGGTCCCGTAAGCTTCGATAGATGGCATTGAGGGCGGCGGGATCGACGTAGTCCTTTTCGGTCGGGATGGTCTCAAGCGTCCGCACGCGCGACTGCATCTCGGTTAGCTCCGAGCCGTGGGTCGCACGCTCCTCGTGGTCATGATCGTCGCCAGCCATCGGGATACCGACCTCCAGGTGGGAAGGATTTCCTTTTGGGTGTCGCGCAATGATCAGGCCGCCGACCGCGCCGCGACCCCAGTGGGACCGGACCCGACCGCCTCACCCCCACGAGCGCTATCACGCCGGACTCCCGTGGAACAGGGGGCGAGGGGGGAACCCCTCATTCGTATGGGTCCAGATGCACAAACGCCCCCGCTGCACACAGGTGTGGCCGACAGGGGCGTCCCACAGTTGCTCGAAGACCCAACTGGGGGCATCTAACTTCCTCTATGTCAAAATATGACAAGTGTTATCCTATTTATCCACATTGCGTGAATTTGTCAATAAGAATCTGGATCAAGATTGAGGCAAGCGCCTTGCCCTCTTCAAAGCATGGGCTCAAAGAAGGCTGATCCCCGCTCACGAATCAGCCAATGTTCACGTATGTGGTGGGCGGCTATTGAAGGATAGGTC
Source organism: Vulcanimicrobiaceae bacterium (assembly GCA_035505475.1). Classification (GTDB taxonomy): domain Bacteria; phylum Methylomirabilota; class Methylomirabilia; order Methylomirabilales; family 2-02-FULL-66-22; genus 2-02-FULL-66-22. Next base: position 7,724 of record DATJQT010000156.1, on the reverse strand, counting down.
CGAGGGGATTTTGACGCGTAGGGAGGATCTCGTCGGAAGCAACGGCTTATGAGCCGACGCTATAACAGAACTGGGGAGCCACCACGAGCGCGACCCCTTCAGTCCAAATACGCTGCAAGCTCTTGCGCGAGCATAGATTCACCTTTCTTCCGAGAAGGATCCCCCCTTGATAGAGAAGGACAATTGAAGCTCCACTATCAGCCCCTCGATATGAGCAGCTTTCTCAATCCACTCGCCCTGAGCAGGGTCACGGAGTGCGTCTCGGATCAGCTCTGCCAATTTCTCTTCATCGGCGTCAACGTCCGGCGCACGACCTCGTCGAAAGTCTTCTTCAATGCGAGCGACCAATTCGAACACGGGCACAAGAGTTCCCAGGCCCTGCCCGCTGTACTCGGGAAAGAACTTGTGCTCCAGGGCCTGGGCTTGGGCATCCAAATCGCCCAGAGTGCTCAAGAAGGCCTGCACCGCCTTTTGCTTGTCCCGTTTCCGCCACCTTAGCCCTTGCGCCGCCCGCTCTATATCCTGGCGGCATCCTCGCAGACCCCCTATCGCTTTTTTCAATGGATCGCGAACATTGTCCTCTTGCAGGTACACACGCATCCGTTCCGAAAGGGCCTCTATCTGCGCACGTTTCTGTACATCACACCCGGCCGCATCCGCAAGGATACCCTGGCGCTCCCTACCAAGCGCACGAATTGCCCTCTGGGCCACTTGGAGATAGAGGAGGACCTTCCGTTCGACGCGAGGACCTTTGGCGCTTTCGATCAGCTCATATAGCTTCCGGCCAAGTTCTGGAAGCTTCAGTCCAACATCGATTGCTGCACCTATCGTGCTGATGGGATCCATTGGCTTCTCCATTCTCCGGCCTTCGTCCGGGTCACGCTGCGCTCAGCGCCCGAGGGGCAAGCACCGCGAGCCCCGGGTCCGCGAAAGCGGAAAGTTATGTGTCATGCCTCGCTCCGGCTGTTGAACTTACGTCTGAATGCTTCCGGAAGCTCGGGAGCGGCGGGCGCCGCCCGCATACCAGCGGATGAACCCATCGAGGGCCGCCTGAAAGTCGTTGCGGTAGACGAGAACGGAGACATCGAAATTATTGCGCAGCAGCACCCATCAGAGATTTTCTGTCATCTTCCTCGCCGGCCCTTTGGGAACCAGTGCGTCCAGCTCAGGCTGCTCCCAGGGTCGCGCCCGCATCAAAAGAGAAGTAAGTACAGCAGGCTCGCGTACAGGCCCACGGCCCCAAACACGATGGACACGTTCAAGACGCGGTACTTCTGCCGGCAAATCCGGGAGAGTTCGAACGTGTGCTCGAGCTGTGCTCGGACCAAGTCGGCCGGTCTCACCTGCAGCGCCGCTTCTGCGTATCGGGCAGGCGACCCGAAGTGCGTGATCGCTGTCCAGAAGAAGAATCCCTGGCGGCTACCATACAGCCGCGGCACGATCACCCCGACAGCGACGAACGCGGCGGCACCGAGCCCCAGCATGGCCAGGAACGCGATGGCATCGCCCACGCCCCAGCCGGTCGGGACCTTCAGCCAGCGCTGCGACACGCCTTTTTGATAGAGGAACGCCAGCAGGGCGGCACAGGCCGAAAAGACGAAGGCGGCCTTCTGATCCGCCAGACGGATGTACTCTCCCACATAGTCGTGAATGTGCTCCGCATACGCGGCGATGGCGTCTGGAACCGCGGAGGCCGGCACAGCCGCTGGCGCAATCCCCGCGGGCGTCTCCACCATGGACCCCTCGCCTTCCGGGCGTCTATGCCGGCCTCCCCGACGTACCAGCGGCTCCTGCTGCTGCACGCCGGAGCTCCCCCACGCGCTGCCCGTAAAGCGCGTTCCACGCGTTTCGAATCGGTTCCGACTCGGCCTGCAGCGCTCGCAGCGAGGCATGCGGTATCCGAACTGCGACCGTCTCTTCCAGCACGCGCGCCTCCGGCCCGTCCGGCAGGGCGATTTCCGACACGATCCCAGCTACGGGGAGCTTCGCGAAATCGCCGGTCGCGAGGAGCCGGGTGAGGGGGGCGCCACCGGGTTGGATTTCAACGCTCCCGCTGAAGAGCACGTACGTTGCGGAGGTCAGATCCAGCCCCGATCCGGCCGGGAGTTTTTCGCAGCTCGTCTGTAGGGAGACGTCTGCCACCCCCCTTTCGCCCGGAGACGCTGGAAACAGCTGCACCGAGTGGAGGATGTTCTCGATGATCCGTTGCTTGATGATCCCGTACACCGCCTCGGCCATGTGCGGCACCTCCTCGATGATGGCCTGGAAGCGGGCGGCATCGATCCCGAGGACGAGCGAGTCGTCGAGCGCCCGCAGCCGTGCCGTGCGCGGGAGTTTCGGGATCCAGAGACTGAATTCACCGATGATGGTTCCGGTGGCGATGCGAATGGGGTGGTCCACCCCGGGCACGTCGGCCCCGATCGACCCGGAGACGGGGAAGAAGCAGGTCGTCGCCGGGTCTCCCGTCTCGCAGAGCACTTGGCCGGCCTCAAAGCGGCCCGGGGCAGCGGCTTCCAAGATCCGGAACAAGGCCTCGGGGGTCATCAGGCTCAGCAGCGGGTGGAGCTGGGGCGGATACGGCGCGGGAGGACGGGGCTCGGCCTTGCCGAGCATGCGGCACAGCTCCCACACGGGGTCCATGGCCCCCAGGGCGTGGAGGAACTTGGCGGCGGCGAGGGCGGCTATTGGCTCGCCGGATCGCATCGCGTCCTGGATCAGGAACCGGTATTCGGCTTGGGTCCGCTCCCACAGCCCGCCGATGCACTGCCAGCGCTGCGCGATGGCGATCGGTTCTGGGAGGCCCAGCTCGTGGCGATTCACGTTCAGCAGTTCCAGCTGGAGGCCGTGCTTGACGGTCCGCCACTGCACCGGGCCGCAGGCAAACTCCCCGGCCCGCGGCCCCGTCAGGTACGTGTCGATGTACTGCTTGGAGACGAGGAGCTGGTCGGGTGCGGCAATCGAGAGAATGCGCGCCGCGGTGTTGATCCCCAGCCCCCAGATATTCCGGGTCGTCCCAAATTCCGGGGCCTCGGTCACCGTTCCGGCGTGCAGGCCCAACCGCAGACGAATCCTGTCCCCGGACCGCGGGATCCAGTCCGGGCGCTGCGCCTTTTCGCAGAGGCTGAAAGCCACGTCGATGGCCTTGCTACAGGCGGCCGGCGAGGCAAAGGTCACGTAGCCCCCGTCGCCCGCCGGGCTCCACCGATACTCCTGCTGGGCAATTCCGTGGTACGCGAGCGCCTGCCCCACCCAGCGGATCAGGCACTCGACCGCCCGGAGTTGGTCGGCGTCGGGCCAAACCGAGAACGCCACCATGTCGATACCCAGGATGGCTTGGGCGCCCTCGACCGATTTGTGCTTGTCGGTTCTGCTCATGGCTGGCCCGCCGCGGTGAGGAATGGTGAGGCGTGATCGCATCCAAGAAAACGCACACCCTCACCACTCGGTTGGCCGACGGGTGAGGGCATCCTAGCGCTCGAAGGACCACACGCGAGCATCAGAATCTCCCCTCATAATAAAGCTGAACGTTGATAGTCTAATCTGTTAGTCAGATCAAGCCAACCCCGTCCTCTTTCCCCTGTGGTGCGCAAAAAAAAGAGTTGGCCCACGCCGCCAGTTCCAACCCATATTCGTGATGCGAGCCGCCCAGATCCGACCAGGCAAATATGGGGTCAGGTCTATTGGGGTGACCTTTTCGCCCTTCGGAGGAGGCGACTGATGGAGGCGAAATGTAACCCCAGGTAGGCGGCGATGGCCTGCTGGGTAGAGCCGTGCGCCTCGACTGCCGCCGCGATGCGATCGCTCCGCGCGCTTTTGTCTCGATACGCACGCTCGACAAATCACCGGACCAGGGGTGGCCGGGCGGCACAGCGCTGGCTGAGCGGCGGTGCGGGTCTCCGTGAAGGGGGGCCCCGTGTGTGCCCATAATGGGTGCAATCGCACTCAACATGAGTACAGACGCCAATCCAGAAGAGCAATGGCGCCGTGGTGCCTGAGTGGGGAATGTCGCGGATGTCGGAAAGACGTTTCCGTGCGGTCTGGCCCGATCTACCGCTTGACGCAGCGATCGCTTCCGTTCCGAAAAATGGCGGTCATGATCAATTTGGTGCGGGCGGGGACGCCGTCTGGCACAGGCCTTCGACCAGGCTGTTACGTCGTCAGCTCTGTCCCGGTCGCGATAGCACCGTCACGACGTGGCTGGCGGTGGACTGGCCTGCGGATCCCGAACGCCAGCCCAGCCCCGACCAGCGCCAACCCGCCGGCGAGGAGGAACGAGAGGGTGTAATTTCCCAGCCAGACGTGCAGCAGGCCTGCGCCATACGCGGCGAGGGCCGCGCCGACCTGATGCGCGCAGAAGATCCAGCCGAACACGGTGCCCACATTCTGCCGGCCGAACCGATCGGCCGCGAGGGCCGCCGTGGGCGGCACGGTCGAGATCCAGTTCAGGCCGTAGAGGACCGCGAAGGCAAGCATCGTGCCCGGCGTATGGATGAGAGGGAGCAGCAAGAGCGAGATCCCCCGGAACAGGTAATAGAACGCCAGCGGCCCGCGCGGGCCGAACCGATCGCAGATCCAGCCGGACGCGATCGTCCCGACCACGTCGGCCGCCCCCATCACGCCCAGCGCCGCTGCCATCGTCATCTCCGACAGGCCGTGCTCGGTCCCGTGCGGAATGAGGTGGGTCTGGATCAATCCGGAGGTCGTGAACCCACAGATGGCAAAGCTGCCGGCCAGGAGCCAGAAGTCGCTCGTCCGGAGCGCCGCCCGCATGGGATGCGGGTCGGGGGCCGGCGGCAGGCCGATATCGGCACTCGCGGACGCTCCGTAGGGTTGCAGGCCCATATCGGCCGGGCGATTGCGGAGGAAGAGCATGACGAGGGGAAACACGACGAGGCCCACGAGTCCGGCCATCACGAGCGTGCTCCCTCGCCAGCCCCAGCGCAGCGTGATCTGCATCAGCGTCGGGGTGAAGACGATCTGGCCCGCGGAGGTCGCAGCGCCCAGAATGCCCAGTGCCAGGCCCCGGTGCGTGCGGAACCATCGGTTCGCGACGGCAGATCCCATGACCATCGTCGCCCCGCCGGAGCCGATGCCGACCACGAGCCCCCACAAGATGTCCATCTGCCACGGGTGGCGCATCCCGAGCGTCCCGGCGGCGCCGGCGGCAATCAAGAGGGTCGCTGCGCCCGCGACGGCCCGCGGACCCACGCGATCCATCACACGGCCGAGGAGCGGGCCGGCGAGGCCGAAGAGCAGCACGTTAATGGAGACCGCCAACCCGATCGCCGCCCGGTTCCAGCCGAACTCGGTTTCCAGGGAGTGCGTCAGGATGCCTGGCAGCGACCGCACGGCAGCGGCTGCCAAGAGGCACACGAACGTCACGGCGAGCACGACCCAGGCGTAGTGCACCCGTGACCCAGGGTGCGATGGTGCAGGGCCGTGCCCTTTCACATGTCTTACAGCCATCCGGAGACTCCTATTCGCCGACGCGGGTGAGGCACTAACCTTCCGCTGGTGTAGTGCGTCGGAGTTCTCTTGACTTTCGTCACCCCGGCAAAAACCGGGGTCCAGACCGTGTAATCGGTGATTGAATGGGGGTTCTGGATACCGGCTTTCTCCGGTATGACGGCACTGCAAATGTAATGAAGCGTCGGACGCACTGCACTAGTCTCACCGACGGCGGTGGCACAGTGTGCGTCGCTCATCCAAGGCTTCATCGAACGAGCGAGGGTGATGGGTTGGTGAGGGGCGCGTCATTTTGCTTCGAGTGCGCGGCCCACGTCGCGTATGGTGGTGACCAGCCGGTCGATGTCTCCCTGGTGCTGGCGATGATTGATGCAGCAGGCCCGGATGACGGGCCGACCCGCCACGGTCGTGCCCGTGATGAACACCCGCCCGTCGGCTTCGAGCGCGGGGATGAGCGCACGGTTGAGGCGGTCGATGGGTTCGGTGCCGTGCAGGTGTCCCGCGGAACCCAGGTAACGGAAGCAGACGATGGACAACTCCGGCTCGTGGACCAACTCGAAATCCTCAGCGCTGCGGAGGCGGTCCGCCAGATATGCCGCGTTGGCAATATCGCTCGCGATGGCTTGGCGCAGCCGGGCGGCTCCGTAGGCCTTGAAGGTCATCCACACCTTGAGGGCCTTGAAATTCCGCGATAATTGGAAGCTGTACTCGTTGAGGTCCCTCCGCCCATCGCCCCCCTGGTCCGTGGCGAGATACGCCGCCGCATGATGATAGGTCCGGTGGAGGCCCTCCCAATCGCGGAACAGGGCGCAGCCCGCTTCGAACGGCTGATACAGCCACTTGTGGAAGTCGAGGGCGACCGAGTTGGCGCTCTCCAAACCCCGGAACTTCGGCCGGCAGGCCTCCACGGCGGCGGCCATGCCGCCGTACGCTCCGTCCACGTGGAACCAGAGATGATGACGTGCCGCAAGATCCGCGAGCGAATCGAGTGGATCAATGGCGCCGGTGTTCACGGTGCCGGCGTTGCCGATCACGCAGAACGGCCGGAGCCCTGCGGCGCGGTCGGCCTCGATTTGGGCGCCCAGCAAGTCCAGTCGGATGCGGTGGGCCGCGTCCACCGGGATGCGCCGGTAGTGCCGGGTCCCCAGCCCCAGCAGCTCCACACATTTCTCGATACAGCCGTGCACTTCAGTCGAGCCGTAGAGGGTAGCGGGCGGTCCAGAGAATAGCCCCTCCCGGGCCACCGCGTCCCCGAGTTGGAGGTTGCGCGCGACGGTGAGCGCGGTCAGGTTGGCAGCCGAGCCCCCGCTGACGAGGGCACCGCCGGCCTCGGGGGCGAACCCGATGAAGCTCCCACCCCACTGGATCACCCGTTCTTCCAGGGCGCTCAAGGCCGGGCCGAGATGCCACTTGCCCCCGTTCTGGTCGATCGCGGCGGCGAACAGCTCGGCCAGGACGGAGACGTGCGTGCCGCCCGCCATCACGTAGGCGTACATATGCGGGCCGATGTTCAGCGTGGCGGTGTCGAGGACCCTGGCCTTGACGGTGTCCAGCAGCGCGTCAATGGGCATGGGGGCTTCCGGGACCGGCTCCCGGAACCAGGCCTCGACTTCGGGCGGCGTGACCTGCGCAAAGACCGGCGCCGTGTCGAGCGTCCCGTAGCGCTCCACGACCAGGCCGACGGCCCGCTGCAAGACGCGCTCGAATTCCGACAGGGACCAGTCGAGTCCGCGGGGTTCCATCGCGCTACCCCTATCTGCGCCGAATGGCGCGGGAATGGCGACGCACTCGGCGTATCGGCGGTGCGTCGTCCGCCCGATCCTCGAAGTGCTGCCGAATCTCCGCAAGCGTATGCAGGAACTCGCTCCAGCGGGCCGTCCCGAAGGCGCGCTGGAAACGCTGCTGGACCTGCTCCCACTCGCGTCGCGCTTGGGTGGTGATCTGTTCACCGCGAGGGGTCAAGGCTAAGACTTGTGTCACACCCTCCCCGGATGGGGTGGCCTTCAGCAAGCCATGCCCCTCCAGGATATCAACGGCCCGGTAAAGGGTCGTACGCTCCAGCCCCAGATGGGCGGCCAGCCGCATCTGTGAGATCGGCTGGTAGCGGCGAACATTGACCAGGATGGCGTACTGCGTCGCGTTCACGCCGGCGGGGCCGAGGGCCATGTCGTAGGCGCGACCCACGATGCGCGCGGCCATCTTGAGGTTGGTACACGCACACTGAATGGGCTGGAGCGGCTGGGCATCCACGGCAACGG
>DATJQT010000155.1:0-14441 GCA_035505475.1 Vulcanimicrobiaceae bacterium | reverse complement strand
ACCCGAGACCCCAGAAATTTACCAGAGTCTGGCGGCGCTGGCCCTCGCCCAGGGGGAACAGAAGAAGGCGCTGGAGAATTTTCGGACCCTCCTGAGACTCGTCCCAGACCACCCCGTTGCTCGACGGGCCGTCTCTCTCCTGGCGGCAGGCGCGCACGAAGCGGACGGATCCTCTCTGCTTACCGCGACACCAGTAACCATTTGAAATTCCGAAGCTTATTTCATTTCAAATCAACTGACTGGATTCTGCCGAGACACCCGATCCGCCTACTTTTTCCGCAATTTACCTCAAGTCATGCCATGGGATGCCGATATGCAAGTTGATGGCTCTCATGGATGAGAATCGGCCACTTAAGGAGGTGAAGGCAGTCCACGCGGCGAAGCAGCCCGTTCGAATGTACCCGGAGCGGGCGGGATGCCGGGACACGAATGCCCGGCCGATTCTTAGGGCCGCGAGGGATCGCGGCTCTATCTGACACGGAGGTAAAGAGATATGGCCATCGGTGACCCAAATCGCATTAACACCAACATCGGTTCCCTGAACGCACTGAATGCCCTGTCCGATATCAACCAGCAGCTCTCGATTAGCCAGCTCCGGCTCTCGACCGGCAAGCGCATCAACGAGGCGGCGGACGACCCGTCGGGGTACTCGATCGCGAACTCGTTCAGTCAAAAGGCGCGCGGCCTCGGCGTGGCGCTCACTGGGGTCCAGACCGCCGAAAACGTGTTGAGCATCGCCGAAGGCGCCCTCAACAACATCAATGACATTCTGATGAATATGCGCGACCTCGTGGTGCAGGCCTCGAGCGACACCTTGGGTACGACCGAGCGGACCGCGATCACGAACCAGATCACGTCCCTGAACGCGGAAGTCGACCGTATCGCGAGCAAGACCACGTTCAACGGGACCGCGCTCCTGGACGGGACTTACATCAACAAGCGGTTCCAGACCGGCGACACCGGCGTCGACAATATCAGCTTCAGTATCAGCAGCAACTTCAAGTCGAGCAACATCGGCCTGAGCCTCGTCAGTGTGACGGACTCCACCGCCGCCAGCAACTCCTTGGCCAGCCTGGATGCGGCGGTCGCGATCGTGACGGGGCAGGTGCAGGCGCTCGGCAGCACGACCCAGCGGCTGCGCCTGGTCGAGAACAACCTGAGCGTGGCGATCACCAACACGACCGCGGCGAACAGCCGGATCATGGACGCCGACGTGGCCCAGGAGCAGGCCAACTCGACGCGGCTCGAGATCTTGCGCCAACTCGCGACCGCGCAGTTGGCCCAGGCCAACGTGGCTCCACAGAGTGTGCTGGCACTGTTCAAGTAGATGTAATGGGCCGGGGCGGCCACGAGGTCGCCCCGGCCGTTTCCAAGTAAGGGAGACTGAATATGATGTTGGCCATGCCCGTGCTTGATGTCACGGTCGTTCCGGTGCCGCGAACCAACGGTTACCAGCAATACCGGGAACAACAGATCTTGAGCGCAACGCCGATGCAGCTCCTCCTCATGGTCTACGACGAGGCCATCGTCAGGTGCGAGGCACGACAGAAGCAGCGCGCGGCGCGGGCGATCACGGAATTGATTGGAGCACTGAATTTCGACGTTGGCGAGATCGCCGGGGATCTGTTCCGGCTGTACGAGTACTGCCTGCTGGAAATCCGGCGCGACCGCTATCCCGAGGCCACGACGATTCTGCGGCGTTTGAAGCAGGCATGGGAAGACGCCCTGAAAGGGCAGCGCGCGTAAGCGCTGACGCGAGGCGAGCATGGCAGATACCAGCGGGCTATCGGATATTCAGGGTTACGTCGCACAACTCATCAGCCTCGAGCGGACGACCGGACCCGAGAAATACTACACGGACCGGAAATCCGAGCTGACGATGAAGAGCTCGACGCTGACGGACCTTGATACCAACCTGAGCGCGCTGAATACCCAGGTCCAATCCTTGCTGCAGACGGGGAGCCTGTCGCCGCTCTCGGCGCGGAACGTGACCTTTTCGACCTCGGGCTATGCCACCGCCACGGCGGACAACACGGCCGCGCTCGGGACACACGCCCTGCAGGTCAGCCAACTCGCGAAGCAGAGCACGATCGTCTCAAATTCCGTGACCGCGACAGGCTCGACACTTGTGAATAGTGTCGGGACGGGGGCCAAAACATTTAGTATTACCATCGCCGGCGTAGCGACGAATGTGACGGTGAACGTCGGCCAGAATGACACCAACCAGACCGTGCTAACAAACATGGCAGCAGCCATTAATGCATCCGGTGCAGCGATTGGGGCGTCGGTTGTATGGGACACCAGCTCGACCGTTCGGCTGTCCCTTGTCGGCAAAAATAGCGGGTCGGCGAATGTCATGACGGTGCAAGACGTCACCGGCACATTGTTGAGCGCAACAGGGGTGTCCAGCTCACGCCAGGTGAATGGGGCGGTAGGCGGGTACCTTTACGCCAGCAGCCTCTTGGATGCACGTGTGGTCATGGATGGCCTGACCTACACCCGGGCGAGCAACACGATCTCGGACTTGCTCTCCGGTGTTACCTTCTCGCTCACTGGGGCGTCGGCGGACTCTTCGAATCCTACTTCAGGGTCACTCAGCTTTACGATCGCGCCGGACCAGACAGGGATCAAGGCCAAGGTGCAGGCCTTCCTGGATGCGTATAATGCCAGCCTCAAGTTTCTCAAGGATCGGACCAGCGTTTCGGTGACCACCGATACTTCCAACAGCACCACGACCACGGTGACGTCGGTGACGCGCGGCACGCTGGCCGATGATTTCACGTACATGAGTCTCCCAAAGTATATGCGTTCGGATGTCGGCGGCCAGATCAGCTCCGCCGCGCCTGGTGGCCCCAAATCGTTGTACGAGATCGGGATCACGGCCGCCGCCGACGGGACGCTCAGCATCAGCGACACGACGAAGTTCAACAACGCCGTCAGCAACAACCCGGATGGCGTCACCACCTTGTTCAACTCGTCCGATGGCATTGCCACGCGGCTCAGCAACCGGCTGACGAACTTCGTCAAGGCCGGCGGGATCCTGGATAACAGCCAAGCGTCCGTGACCTCGAATATCACGAATATGAACAACTCCATCAACGAGCAGGAAAAGCTGCTCACAATTCGCCAAGCGCAACTCACGCAACAATACGAAGCGCTGGCGGAGGTCATGGCGCAGCTCAGTATGCAGCAGAGCGTGGTCACTGCATACTTGAGTGGGTTGAATCTGAGTTCGACGGGCACGAGCTCGACGAGTAGCTTCTGATATCCTGATGTGGAGTAGATCCATGCAAACGGTAAGCAGCGGGAAGTATGAGAGCGCATGGGCTGAAGTCGAACGGCTGACGAGTGTGCAACAGGAAGCAGCGGCCAATGGACAGATCGAGGAAGTCGCGGCCTGCCTGCATTCCCGTCAGCAGTTGCTAGGCCAGATTGGCACGGACCATGCCTCTGCCGAGCGGCTCGCCCAACTCGCGCATCTCGACGCCCAGACCATGGATTTCCTCCGTGCGCAGCATGCGCGGGTCGGTGATCAACTTGCGCAACTTCGTGAAGGGGGCAGGGCGCTCAAGCGGTACCGCATGCCCGTGCGCCAGTTCCCCGGACTTGTGGATCGGGTGCAATAAGCCCGGTTCCTGACGAGGCGTCAAATGGCAACCGACGTTCAAGTCCTGAGTAGCGTGGTCGCGGTGGATGCTCGAGGGGCTCCCGGCGGGTTTCCTGCCGAGGCAAAGCCGGCGGGAGGTAAGCCGGTACAACCATCACTCCCCACCTCCGCACAGCCAGAAAGCGCAGCTGCGGAAAGCGCGTATGGCCTGGAGTTCGAGGTCAAGCCGAAGAGTCATCAGGTGGTCGTCAAGGTCGTGGACCGCGACACGCACAAGGTGATCCGGGAAATTCCGCCTGAGGAATTCCAGCGGATGCGGACGACCATGGACAACATGGTGGGGCTCTTCGTCGACCACACCGGTTGACGCCGATCGCCCTCCGCGATATCCTCCCAGGCCGTATGGGCCTGTGCGCTCCGAGCGGGGAAGGCGTGTTCGGTGTGTCGCCGCTCCGGAGTTGCCCATCCTGTTTACGGTGCGGCTCGCCGCAACGGCTGCGCCGCCTACACTCATTCTGGCGTGCAGCGGATTCCATGCCCCGAGGTGAGCCAGCATGACGAATCTCACCGTGTTGATCGTCGATGACGACCCGGTTTCGTTGCACGTGCTGCGGGCCACGCTCGAAGAGGTAGGCTTCCGTGTCAGCGCGGCCGACCGCCCCAGCGCCGCCCTGCGGCACCTGGAGTCTGAAACCCCCGACCTGCTGATCACGGATCTGCTGATGCCGGAGATGAACGGCCTGGAACTGGTCAAGGCCGTGCGCGCCCGCGCCCCTGAGACCTGCTGCCTGGTCATCACCGGCTTCGCGACCAATGAAACCACGGTCGAGGCGTTTCGCGCCGGCGCCCGCGACCTGCTGCTCAAGCCCATCAACGTCGAGGAGGTGCAAACCCGCGTCCTCAACACGGCGGAGCTGATACAGCTGCGAAAGGAAGTCCAGACGCTGCGCGCCACCCGTGACGCGCGGCCCGCGCCCCCGCCCGAGGCCGCGCCGCGCGCCCGGGAATTGACGTCCCTTCCGGCGCTCCCCGGATCTGCCGCCCCGGTGGAGCACGCGCGTGAGGACGCTCTGCAGCGCCTGGAGCGGCTCGGTGCGCTCTACCGGCAGGGGCTGATCAGCGCGGCGGAGTTCGAAGAAAAGAAACACAGCCTGCTCTCACGCCTCTGAGACCTCGCATGTGCGGCCCGTTCGTCTCCCGCTATTCCCGCTCTTGACAGGACCAGTGGGCCCTGGAATGATGCCGATGCCATCTGGTGACCCAGGCTTACTCGTAGGAGCATCTGTGAGCGACGCCGAGGCGGGCGCTACCCGTGTGTTGCTGATTGCCGATCGCAAGAGCGTGTGGGCCGACGCTGTGACTGTCAGCTTGAAACAGGCCGGCGTCGCGGCGATCGTGCAGGACCTGGACGGCGCCCTCGAGTGCGTCGGCGCGGAGGCGTTTCTGTTCGCGTTGTGCGGCGAGCCAGAGCGGGAGTGGGGGGCTGTCGTCTCCCAGCTCCGCGAGGCCGCCCCCAACCTCCGCGTGGTGCTGGCGGGGCCGGCCGGTGACGTCCGGCTGGCCGTGCGGGCGCTCCGACTGCAGCCGTTTGACTACGTGGAGCTGCCCCTGACGGCTGCGGCGCTGCAGGACACGCTGGTGCGGGCCGAGTGGGAGCCGGATCCTCGACAGGGGCGCTGGTTGGAGGCGCTTCAGGTTCTCAGCCCCGGGCTGATCCATGAGCTGCGCAATCCCTTATCCGGCGTGCTGGCCGGCAGTCAACTGCTCGGGCGCCTCCTCCAGGCCGGCGGGGGGCCGACTTCGGAATACCTCCAGATCGTCCGGGAAGAGGCCCAACAACTGGAGCGGCATCTGACCCGTCTCGCCGAATTCGGCCGCTTGGGGGCCCACGGCTGGGGGCTGACGGCCGAGGTGGACCTGCAGGACGTCGTCCGTCGTGTGGTCGAGCGACAGCGGGCGGATTGCGAAGCGCGCGGCGTGAGCGTGGTGGTCGAGCCCGATCACGCCGTCACGGTGCGCGGGGATTCGACCCGGCTGGCGCAGGCCTTGACGGAGCTGCTGCGCAACGCCCTCGAAGCGCTCAGCGCGGGCGGGTGCGTGACATGCCGGTTGCGCGTCGCCGACGGCGCGTCGCCGGGCGCCTGGGCCGAGGTCCTCCTGAGCGACAGCGGGCCCGGCTTGAGTGGCGACGCGCACCGCCGGGCCTTCGAACCGTTCTATTCGACCAAACCGCGCGCGCTGGGCATCGGCCTTCCGCTCGCCCAGACCATCGCGCTCCGGCACCAGGGTACGATTCGCCTGGAGAGCGGCTTTGCAGGGGGCACGACCGCCGTGCTACGACTCCCGGCAGTTTCCGCCGACTGAGGGCATCATGGGCACCATCCTAGTCGTCGACGACGAAGGGAACCTGCGCCGGCTGCTGGCCGAAGCCCTCGAGGCCGATAGCCATGCCGTCGTGCACGCCGCGACGGGCGAAGAGGCGTTGGACAAGTTTCAAAGCGTCAGCTGCGATCTGGTCCTGTTGGATATGATCCTGCCGGATCTCAATGGCCTCCAGGTGCTGCGGCGGATGAAGCGGCTGTCCCCCGACGTGCCGGTCCTGATCATGACCGGCTACGGCGAGGTACGCGGCGCGGTCGAGGCGATGAAGGCGCAGGCGGCCGATTACCTCTGCAAGCCGTTCGACTTGGACGAGCTGAAGCTGGTGGTCACGCGCCTGCTCGATGCCGCGGCGCTCGCGCAAAAGGTGCGGCGCCTGCAGGAGCTGGAGGAAGATCGGCACCAGACCACCCGAATCATCGGCGAGTCGCGGGCGGCGCGGCGCCTGCGTCAGATCATCAAGCAGGTGGCCACCAGCGAAGCCATGAGCGTGCTGATCCACGGCGAGAGCGGCACGGGCAAGGAGCTGGTCGCCCGTGGGCTGCACTTCAACGGCACGCGCCGCGAGTTCCCGTTGGTGGAGGTGAACTGCGCCGGTATCTCCGAGACGCTGTTCGAGAGCGAGCTGTTCGGCCACGAGCGTGGCGCGTTCACCGATGCCAAGACCGCCAAGAAGGGCCTCGCCGAGATCGCGCACAAAGGGACACTGTTCCTGGACGAGATCGGGGAAATGGCTCTCCCGCTCCAAGCGAAGTTCCTCCGCTTCCTGGAAGAGCGGCGATTCCGGCGCGTGGGGGGCACGCAGGATATCCCTGTTAACGTCCGCGTCGTGGCAGCGACCAACCGGGACCTGCTCGAGCTCGTCCGGACAGGGAATTTTCGAAAAGACCTGTACTACCGGCTGAATCTCATCTACATCCCGCTACCGCCCTTGCGGGAGCGGCCGGAGGATATCTTGCCGCTCGCCGAGCATTTCCTGGCCCAGGCCAATCACCTGTTCAACAAGAGTATCCAGGGGTTCACCCCGGAGGTGAAAGGCATGCTGAGCGGCTACGCCTGGCCGGGCAACGTGCGCGAGCTGCGCAACGTGATCGAGCGCATTGCGATCCTGGAAAGCGATCACCTGGTGCGCTCCGAGCATCTGCCGTCCGAGATTTCCGGGAGCCGGCCGAGTGCGGCCCCCGACCCCCTGGACCTGGGTGAGCTGTTCCCTCGCGCGCTCGACGAGGTTGCCGATCTGTACATCGCCTCGGTCGTGAAGCGCGTCGGCGGCAACAAGACCAAAGCCGCCGAGATATTGGGCATCACCCGCCAAACACTGCGCCAACGGATGACTCCCCACCCGCGGTAAGTTTCTGCCCAGTCCGGCAACTTTTTTTCCGCGCGGATGATTCCAGTTTCTCGCCAGCTGCGTAGAGGCGCGGCTGCGCGCAGGTTCCGCGCATGCGCACCATCCTGCGAGCTGGCACTCCCGTTGCACAAGCCTTACGCCGATGCTCATACCCATGCGTCAGCCAGCGGCGATCGTCGCACATCGAGAGTGGTGAGCATGATGGATTCGAGCTTGCACGTGCCCCGCTCGGGGCGCTTGGCACCGCCCAGCAGATCGGCGATGGGCCGCGCATGTGCAGGCGGCAGGTTCCTCCGGCAAGCGGCAGATTCTGCCGCATCGGGATGGCGCTATGCAGATTGTGTTTGACGAAACCAATCGATTATTGAGCGAGATGGTGCAAGGAGCGAAGTTGCGGCACCAGATCCTGTCGGGGAACCTGGCCAACGTCGATACTCCGGGCTACGAGCCGAAGGATGTGAGTTTTGCCGCGGCGCTGACGCAGGCGCGGCAGGCGGCCGGCGGGGGTGGGACAGTTCAGGTCCAGACCAATGTCGTGAGCGAGCCGGACGGCCCGGCGCGGCAGGACGGGAACACGGTGCAACTGGACCGGCAGATGGCAAAGCTGGCGCAGAACACGCTCTGGCATAACAGCATGCTGCAGATGCTCTCCACGCGAATGGCCATCTTGAAGTCGGCGATTAAGGGAAGCTGATCAAGGAGCGGTCCATGGACGAAGTGAGTGCCCTCGACATCAGCGCCTCGGGTCTGGTTGCACAGAGGCTGCGCTTGAACGTGGTCGCGGAGAACCTGGCCAATGCCGAAACGACCCGGACCGCGGACGGCGGCCCGTACCGGCGCAAGGTGGCTATCTTTGGCTCCGATGGCGGCGAGAGCTTCGGCCAAACCTTGGGGGCCGCGCAAGCCGACGCGGTGCGGGTGCTGGGGGTCGAGGAAAGCGATGAGCCTGCCAGGATGGTCCACCAGCCCGGGCATCCCGACGCCAATGCAGAGGGCTACGTGATGTTGCCCAACATCAACCCCGTGCTGGAGATGGTGGACCTGCTCGGGGCGACGCGGGCATACGAAGCGAACATCACGGCGTTGCAGGCGGCGAAGAGTATGGCGATGAAAGCCTTGGAGATCGGCCGGTAGCGGCTGGTGCCGAGGGGAGCCTACTCGCACTATCGGTAGGGAGCGATGAGGGCATGAGCGATTTGCGGGTGGCAGGTGTCGGGGCGCCGCCGCCGATCGTGCCGGGAGGCACAATTGGCCTGAGCGGCCGCGCACCGGCAACGAGCTTCGGCGACGCGCTCCAGCAGGCGCTGGGCCAGGTCAACGAGCTGCAGCAGAGTGCGGACCGCGCCGCCCAGGATTTTAGTCTGGGCAAGACGCGCGATGTCGCCACAACCTTGATCGCGATCGAGAAAGCCAACGTCGGTTTCCAGTTGGCGCTCCAGATCCGCAATAAACTTCTGGAGGCCTATCAGGAAATCATGCGCACGCCCTTGTAGAGTCGAGGTGCGGTGAGCCATGCCTGAGCCAGTCCAAAAATTCATCGATCAGTTCCGGGCGTTGTGGGGGCCGCTCAGCCTCGCGCAACGGATGCTCCTGCTCGGGCTCGTGGGGGCGGGGATCACGGCGCTGCTCCTGGTCACGGTCTGGGGGTACCGGCCCGATTACACCACGCTCTATGCGAACCTGGCGCCGGCCGACGCGGGCCAGGTCGTGGAACAGCTGAAAGCCGCACATGTCGCCTATCGGGTCGAAGATGGCGGGGCTCGGATCCTGGTCCCGGCCGGCGTGGTCCACGAGACTCGCATCAAGCTGGCCACCGCGGGGTTGCCGCAAGGCGGAGGCATCGGATACGAACTGTTCGACCGCACGAATTTCGGCGCAACTGATTTCGTCCAAAAGCTCAACTATCAACGGGCCCTGCAGGGCGAATTGGCGCGAACCATCGCGCAGATTCGCGAAATCCAGCAGGCCCGGGTGCACATCGTGCTGCCCCAGCCGTCGGTCTTCAGCGATCACGAGCGGGCGCCCACGGCCTCGGTGGTGGTCAACCTGCGCTCGGGCGGGCGGCTCGGGGCGGAGCAGGTGCGCGCCATCGTCCATCTGGTTTCCGGGTCGGTCGAGGGCTTGCAGCCGGACCAGGTGACGGTCATCGATTCGGCGGGGCGCGTGTTGTCGCAGCGCGCCGACCCCGGCAGCGTCGGCAGCGGTGCCGGCAACCAATTGGAGTATCAGCACAGCGTCGAGGCCGACTTGACGCGCCGCGTGCAAAGCATGCTGGATGAGGTATTGGGGGCGGGCAAGGCGAGCGTGCGCGTCTCCGCCCAGATCGAGTTCTCGCATGGGGAGCGGACGGAGGAGCGGGTCGACCCGAACGCCGTGGTGAAGAGCGAGCAGCGCTCGAGCGAGACGACCAAGGGCAGCTCCAACCGTCCCGGCGGCGCGGTGGGCAGCGCGGCCAATACCGGCACCCCACCGCCGGCCCCGACGATCGCGCCGTCCAATACCAACGAGACGGTGAAAGAGCAGGAGTCGGTGCAGTACGAGGTGGGGCGGATCGTCGAACGGCGCACGCTGGCCGCGGGCGAGATCAAGCGCTTGTCGGTCGCCGTCCTCGTGGACCCCCCGTACAAAGTAACGCCCGGACCGAACGGCACCGAGCGCAAGTCGCCCTTGCCCCGCGACAAGGCCGAGCTGGACAAGCTACGGGCCAGTGTGATGCGGGCGATCGGCTTCAATGCGGCGCGCGGCGATGAGGTGGAAGTCGCCGAGCTGGCCTTTGACACCAGCGCCGTCGAGCGCGAAAAGGTGACCGCCGAACAGGCCGAAAAGCGCGTGTTCTGGATAGATACCGCCAAACAGGCCGGGATGGGGCTGGCCGGGCTCCTCGCGATCTTCTTCATCGGCAAGCCGATCCTGGCATTCCTGAAGAAACGGCCGGTCGGAGGGCGACTGGATGTGACGGACGCCGCCTTCACCGAGGCGCTCGGACGGATCGGCACGAAGGCCGCGGCAGCGCTCAGCCCCGCCGCCATAGCCGATGGGCAGCAGCGTGAAGAACTGCAGGCCCGGATCGGCACCTTGGCGCGGACCAATCCCGAGCAGGTGGCCCAGCTGATCCGGACCTGGATCGCCACCAAGCAGGCGTAGGAGTCTGCATGACGACCGCAACCAACGACTCTCTCAACGGATTTCAAAAAGCAGCGGTCCTCCTTATCAATATTGGCGCCGAATTGTCGGCCGCCGTTTTCAAAACCCTCACCGACACAGAAATCGAGCGGCTGACGACCGAGATCGGCCGCCTGGCCAGCGTCGGGCCCGGCACCACGCAGCAGGTACTCGAAGAATTCGATCATCTGGCGCAAGCGCAATCCTATATCCGCCAGGGCGGGCTGGAGTATGCAGAGCAAATTCTTCAGCGCGCCGTCGGACCCAAGAAATCCCGCGAGCTGGTCGAGCGCCTTCGTCAAGAGATTCAGCAGCCGACTGCCTTCGAAATCGTCAAGCGGGTCGATCCCAAGAACCTGCTCGACTTCATTCGCCGCGAGCATCCCCAGACGATCGCGCTCATCCTGGCCAACATGGATCCCAAGCAGGCCGCCCAAACCTTGGCCGAGCTGCCGGGCGAACTGCAATCCGATGTCATTTTACGCATCGCCACCATGGACAAGACCAGCCCCGAGGTCGTGAAACAGATCGAGTCCATCCTGGAGGATCGCTTCTCGGCCATGTTCAGCCAGGAAGTCTCGGTCTCGGGCGGCAGCAAGGCGGTTGCGGAGATCATGAACCGCTTGGATCGCACCACCGAGAAGAACCTCATCTCCATGCTCCAGGAACAGGATGGGCAGCTTGCGGAGAGTATCCGACGCATGATGTTCACCTTCGAAGATATCGTGCAGGTGGACGACCGCGGCATTCAGAAGATCTTGAAAGAGATCGAGCAGCACGACTTGGTGATGGCACTCAAGGCAGCGAGTTCGGAAGTCGCTGCCAAGGTGTACAAGAACATGTCGGAGCGTGCCTCGTCGTTGGTCAAGGAGGAAATCAGCTTCCTTGGCCCGGTGCGGTTGCGGGACGTGGAAGACGCCCAGCGGCGCATCGTCGAGGCGGTGCGTCGGATGGAAGAGCAGGGCGAGATCATCGTGCAAGGGCGAGGCGGACAGGATGACATCGTCATTTAACGGCTGGCACACCAGGCGGAGCGGGCCGTGCCCAACCTAATCCTCGCGGTCCTCCCAGACCTCGGGGCCGACGACCGGTTGCCCCTGGATGCCGCCGCCGCCGAGCGGCGTGCCCGCGAGATCCTGGATCGCGCGGAACAGGAGGCGCGGCACCTGATGGACGGGGCGCAGCAAAAAGCGGCGGCGCTGCTCGATGCGGCGCGCCGCGAAGGAGCCCTTCAGGGACACGCCGACGCCTTGGCGGCAGGGCAGGCGGCGGTTGCCGACGCCGTTGGAATCCTGGGGGCCGCCGCCGAGCGGGTCCGGCGACTCGAAGCAGAGGGCGTCGTCGGTCGGGAACGGGTGGTCATCGCGATGGCGTTGGCGCTTGCCGAACGGATCCTGGGCGCGGCTATTGCCGAGGATTCCGCGCGCATGCTGCCGGTTGTGCAGGCGGCCCTGGCGGCACTTCCGCCCGCCGGGCCGGTGACATTGCGCGTGCATCCCGTGGTGGCAGACGTCGTGGCCGCACAACCTCAGATCGCAACCCCGGAATTGACCCGTGCCCTCTCGATTATCCCCGACGCGACGCTTCCGCCGGGCGGCTGCGTGGCGGAGGGGGGCGCGACCACGGTGGATGCGGGCCTGGCTGTGCAGTTGGCCGAGGCGGACCGCCGCATGCGGGAGGAACCGTGGTAGCCGCCCGCGACCTGCTCGATCGTCTCGGTGCGCCTCCATTGCACCGGGTGTTCGGACGCGTGTCGCGGGTCACCGGGTTGTTGGTCGAAGCGCTGGGCCTCCCGGCCTCCATCGGCGACCTCTGCCGGCTCTCCGGGACCCAGGAGCGGGCGCGCCTGGCCGAGGCGGTCGGGTTCCGTGATGACCGTTTGCTGCTCATGCCACTCGGAGACCTGGCAGGGGTCGCACCAGGTGACCCGATCTGGAGTACCGGTCAGCCGCTCCAGGTGTCTGCCGGGCGGGGACTCCTCGGCCGCGTGCTCGGACCCTTGGGCGAGCCGCTGGACGGCGGGCCCCGCGTAGAGGTAGAGACCCGCATCCCGCTGCGCCGCGATCCGCCGCCGGCCATGTCCCGGCCGATGATCCGGGCGCCGCTGGTGACCGGCGTCCGCGCCATCGACGGGGTCCTGACCTGCGGGCAGGGCCAGCGGATGGGGATCTTCGCCGGCAGCGGCATCGGGAAGAGTACGCTGCTGGGCATGATCGCGCGCTCCACCGAAGCGGACGTCAACATCATCGGCCTGGTCGGCGAGCGCGGCCGCGAAGTACAGGAATTCATTCAGCGGGATCTGGGTCCACAGGGACTCGCGCGCTCGATCGTGGTGGTGGCGACCTCTGACGCGCCCGCACTGCTTCGGCGGCAGGCGGCGTTTGTCGCCACCAGTCTGGCCGAGTACTTCCGGGATCAGGGCCGCTCCGTGCTCCTGATGATCGATTCCCTCACGCGTTTTGCCATGGCCCAGCGCGAAATCGGATTGGCGATCGGCGAGCCGCCCACCACGCGCGGGTATCCGCCCTCTGCGTTCGCATTGCTCCCGCAGTTGTTGGAGCGGGCCGGCCCAGGCGCAGGGAGCGGATCCATCACCGCGCTCTACACCGTGTTGGTCGAAGGCGATGACATGAACGAACCGGTGGCCGACGCGGCGCGGGCGATCCTGGACGGCCACATCGTCCTCGGCCGCGCGCTGGCGGACCGCGGCCACTATCCCCCGATCGACATCCTCGCCAGCGTGAGCCGGGTCATGCCCCACGTCACGACCGCGACCCACCGGGAAGCGGCTGGGCGCCTCCGCGAAGCGCTGGGTGCCGCGCGCGACGTCGAGGATCTGGTCCGGATCGGTGCCTACGTGGCGGGCAGCGACGCCACCGCGGACTGGGCGCTCGCGCATCGAGCGGCGGTAACGGCTTTCTTACAGCAAGCGGTCGAATCTCCGAGCCGCCTCGAGGAGACCGTGCGCCAGCTGGAGCGCATCTGGCATCCGCAGACGGCGAGTCAGAAGCGGCGTGAGGGCAGCCAGTAGCGGAGGGACGCGGCGGCATGCGGCGGTTTCAGTTTCGGTTCGACAAGCTGCTCTGGCATCGCACCGTACAGGAGGAGCTCGCGGAGCAGCAGTTGGCTCGCTCGCTCGGGGAGGAACGGCAGGTCCTAGCGGCCATTGCGGACGTCCAGGCCTCCGCAGCCGTCGGTGCGGATGCGCTTCGGAGGGAGTTGGCCGCTCCAGTGAACGGCGACCTGTTCGCCTTGTATCGCGGCTACGCGTCCGCGCTGCGCGCTCGAGAAGCGGCCCTCCGGGATCGGCGGTCGGCGCTGGCGGCGCGCGTGACCGAGGAGCGCCGCGCGCTTCGCGAGCGGCGGCGCGAGCGCGAGGTGGTCACGCAACTCAAGCAGCAAGCGCAAGCGCGGTATCGCCGGGAGGCCGAACGCGAGGCCCAAAAGATTCTGGATGAAATTGCGAGCGGCCGCCATCACACCCGCACCACAGATGGGAGCGCCTAATGTCCAGCAAGACCCTCGCCCTGTATGGCGGGGTGTTTGTGAGCGTGCTGATCACGATGCTGTTCGTCACGGGCGTGTTTCAAAAAGGCATTCAGCCCCGGGTCATGGCGCTGTTTGCGTCGGAGGAGCCGCCGCCCGCCGAAGAGGCGCCGAAGAAAGCTGCCGCAGGTGAAGCGACGGCGAAGCCGGCGGAGCCCAAGCCGGCCGAAGCCGCGAGTGCGGCGCCGGTCGCGCCAACCTCCTCGTCGGCCCCTGCACAGGTGCCGTCTTCGCCTACCGAGAGCGTGACTTCCAGTGCGCCCGCTCCGGCGGCAGAGCCCTCAAAGGCGGCCGACGCGGACGTCCCGAAGCGGCTCGCTCGAGTGTACGAAAGCATGCGCCCGAAGGAAGCCGCCGGGGTACTGGAAAAGCTGGAGCGGCCGTTGGCCGCCGAAC
>DATJQT010000154.1:0-3982 GCA_035505475.1 Vulcanimicrobiaceae bacterium | reverse complement strand
GTTCGGCACGCCTTTCATCTTGTCCACCCAGGCCTTGTCCGGGGCCGCGTTGATGACATCCACCTGGCCGTTGCGCAGGGCCAGCTCGCGACTGCTGAGGTCGGGCATGAACCGGTAATCCACCCCGTCGAGCTGCGGCTTGCCCCGGAAGTAGGCGGGATTGGCGACGAGCTGCACCCGCTCCTGCGGGCTGTAGCTCTTGAACATGAAGGGTCCGGTGCCGACCGGATGGGTCTTGAAGGAATCGGCGCCAAGCTTCTCATAAGCCTTTTTGCAGACGATGAACCCACCCGAGTAGTTGGCGACCTTGGCGAAGAACAGGATCGGGGATTGTGGCTTTTCCAGGAGGATCTTCACGGTGTACGGATCGGGCGACTCGAAGGTCATACCCGTGTAATCGGCGGCATAGGCCGAGCGGTTCTTGTCTGCCGACTTCTGCAGCGAGTAAATCACGTCCTCGCTCGTCAACTCATACGAGGGCACGCCGGTACTGGCGTGACACATCACCTTTTTCCGAAGCGTAAAGGTCCAGGCCTGCTTGCCGCCCTCCATCTTGGGCGTGGGCAATGCCGTGGCGAGGTCGGGCTCGAACACCGATCCGTCGCCGGGCTTGTAGCGGACCAACCCGTTGAAGATCATGTCCACCAGGCTGCGGTCCTCGGTCGTGGTGGCGAAATGCGGATCCATGCTGCGCAGATCCGTCGTGTTTTGCGCGATGCGCAGTGTGCCGGCTGCCGGCGCGAGGGCCGGTACGGCAAGCGCTGCGGCGATCAACAGCAGGAGAATGTGCCTGTGTCTCATCGATTTCCCTCCCATAGGTGGACCGGTAGGTTCGACAGAAAGAGCGCGACGGGACTGACAGGGCCGGAGCAGTCCTCACCCTTTGACGGGAGCAATTGCGAGGACCCGATAGGGGCGAGACCGATCATACGGTCTCCTGGCGCCAACGGCGCATGACATAAATCTGATGGCGTCTTTGCGTCTTTGGCGGGCGCCCCCTTGCGCCCGCCTCAGGGTAGGCAACTAAGGGTCTCAGGGGAGCGCGGCCTTGTCAAGCCCAGGCATCGCGCCCCAATCTCCGACTAAACTGAGACGAGGCGACTCAGGGACGAGCCGCCCAATTGGCGCTCCATTGGAACCGCCCCTGTCGCTCCCGAACATTCGTCGTCACCTTTCCGGTTGATCTTTCGCCCGATCTGCAGGAAGCTCCGCAGATGCGTTACATGTTGCGGATCGGCATCGCCGCGGTTGTTGCCTGCATTGTTGTGACCGCGCCGGCGGGCGCCCAGGAGACACTGAAGATCGGCTTCTTTGGCCCGCTCAGCGGGCCCGTGGCAGCCGACGGTGCCAATGCCAGGCAGGCCACAGAGTTGGCCCTTCGCGAAGTCAACGCGGCTGGGGGAATTTTCGGCAAGCGCGTGGAGCTCGTCGCCTATGACGATCGGCTCAACACGCAAGAAGCCGTAGCGATCGCGCACAAGCTGATCGAGAAAGACCAGGTCCTCGGCGTGGTCAGCGGTGCGTTCAGCGGGCCGACCCGCGTGACAGCTCCGCTCTTCGCGAAGGCCGGGATCCCCATGGTGGCCGGCTATGCCGTCCATCCGGACGTGACGAAGGGGAGCGCCTCGAACTTCCGCGTCGGCTTCCTGGGCGAGGTGGAAGGCAAGGCCGCCGCCGAGTACGCGATCAAAAGGTTGAAGAGCCGGCGGCCTGCCGTGCTCAGCATGGACAACGATTTCGGGCGCGAGGTCGCCGCCGGGTTCATCAAGCGTGCGGAGATGCAGGGGGTCAAGATCATCGCCCAGCAGTGGTATCAGTACCCCGGCGAGACGGACTTCCGCCCGGTCCTGACGCGCATCAAGGCGGCCGGGCCGGATGTGCTCTTCGCTGCGGGTTACCACGACGTGGCCGCGCTCATGACGCTGCAGGCGAAAGAGCTCGGGATCACGACACCGATCCTGGCCAAAGGGGGCTTCGATTCGCCCAAGTTCATCGAGCTCGCGAAGGGCACTGCCGAGGGCGTCATCGTGGTTACGAACCTGGATCGGGACGACCCGCGGCCGTTCGTGCAGAACCGACTGAAGGCGTATCAGGCCGCCTACAGCACCCCACTCGATATGGTGGGAGCGTCGAGCTTCGATGCGTTCATGGTCCTGGTCAACGCGATGCAAAGAGCAGGGAGCACCAATCGGTCGCAACTGGTCGCGGCCTTGAACGCGACCAAGAACTACGATGGGCTGACGGGCAAGATCACCAGATTCGTAAGAGGCGAGGTGGTCAAACCGGTACAGTTCCAGATCGTGAAGGGTGGGGTCTTCCATCGTCATGGCGTCGTGGACGCGCCCGAGGTGATCACCCCGCCTGTGCAATAAGGTGCCCGATGAAGACAGCGAATCGGAATCGTCGATGAGCCGAGGAGCGCGAAACATGAAAATCACTGGTATCGAAACGCATGTGCTAGTCGGGCAGCTTGCGGGGCAGGCCTTCGGCTGGTCGCAGCGCGTGACCGGGACGCGACAAGCGGTCCTGTGCAGCATCACCACGGACACGGGGCTCGAGGGGGTGGGCGAGGCGTTCTATTTCGGCGGGCCGGCCACGGTCGTGGCGACGCTGATCCGGGACGGCCTCGGCCCATTGGTCATGAGCCGCAACCCGATGGATACGTCGGTGATCTGGGATACTCTTTACAACTGGACACGCGACCAAGGGCAGAAAGGCGTGACGATTTCGGCGCTCTCCGCCATGGACATTGCCCTCTGGGATCTCAAGGGACAGGCGCTCGGCGTACCGGTCGCCACGTTGCTCGGCGGGGCGTACCGCCAACGGGCCCGTGTGTATGCCACCGGCCTCTACGAACCTCAAGGCGTCCCGAGCATCCCGGCCGCCCTGGTGGAGGAAGCGCTCGGCTACAAGAAAGCGGGCTTCTGCGGCATGAAGCTGAAGATCGGCTACGATCCAAAGACCGACATCGAATATATCCGGGCGATCCGCGAGGCAATCGGTCCGGAACTCTTGCTGATGGTGGATGCGAACCATGCCTACAACGCGGCGGAAGCCACACATCTCGCGCGCGTGATGGAGCCGCACGCGATCCGCTGGTTCGAAGAGCCGGTCCCGCCCGAGGACCTGGACGGCTACTTGGAGGTGAAGCGGAACTCGCCCATCCCCATCGCCGGCGGGGAGTGCGAGTACACGCGCTACGGTTTTCGCGAATTGATCAACCGGCGCGTCGTGGATGTCCTGCAGCCCGATCTCTGCGCCATGGGCGGTTTCACCGAGATGCAGAAGGTCGTCGCGATGGCAAGCGCCGCTAACTTGCCCGTCATTCCCCACGTCTGGGGGACGACGGTTGGGCTGGCCGCGGCGCTCCAACTCTTCGCGGCGCTGCCCAACTTCCCGGAGCGTCGGTTCCCCGCGGAGCCGTTGTTCGAATACGACCGCTCGCCGCATCCATTCCGGGACGGGGTGACCCGCGAGCGGTTTACGATGAAAGACAGCTATCTCGATATCCCGACCCGCCCCGGCCTGGGTATCACGTTAGACCGCGACTTCATCCAGCGCTTCCGGCCTGCGTGAAGCAGAGGCGCCGGTATTTTGGGCTCTGTCTCTGCGAGGGTCATGGGAAGCGCGTCGCCGTTCTTGGCTGGCTCTGGTGATGGAAGACCATCCAAATCCCGACAGATTCCTGAGTTCCGAAATTCCCGCCGCGAACTTCGTGCGCACGGTTTCAAGAGTCCCGCGCTAGGTCGTCGGGCGGGTCGCCTCATCCTCCAGCAGTTTCACCAATGCGTGCAGGGCTTGATTCACCGGCGTGGAAATTCCCAATTGGGCGCCACGGCGCACCACATATCCGTTGAGCGCGTCAATCTCGGTCCGCTTGCCCCGCGCGAGATCCTGGGCCGTGGATGAGGTGGCGTCCGGCATCCCGTCCGCAAGCTGCCAGGCGGCGCTGACGTAATCCACGTCGGTCGAAAGGGCGACC
>DATJQT010000153.1:0-5826 GCA_035505475.1 Vulcanimicrobiaceae bacterium | reverse complement strand
TCGTGCTGCCTGCGGTGGGCGGGCCCGCCGTTCTTGCTGAGGTTCCGGGCGGTGTTGATCAAGCCGACGTGCGAGAAGGCTTGCGGAAAATTGCCGAGCTGGCGCTTGCTGGATGGGTCATACTCTTCCGAGAGCAGTCCGAGATCGTTGCGGACGCCGGCGACCCGCTCGAAGACCTCGCGCGCCTCGTCGTACCGGCCCTGCAGTGCAAGGTTGTCGGCCAGCCAGAACGTGCAGGCCAGAAATGGGGCCTCGCCCGGCGGCAAGCCGTCCACATCCTGAATTGGCGTGTAGCGCGCGACGAAACCGTCGTGGACCAGCGTCTTTTCGATGGCCGCCACGGTGCCGAGAACTTGTGCGTCTGTGGCGGGCAAGAATCCGACCAGTGGAATCATGAGCAGGCTGGCGTCGAGCGTCTTGCCGCCATAGAACTGCACGAACGATTTCTGCGCGGGATCGTAGCCCTTGGCACACACTTCCGCATGGATCTGGGCGCGGAGGGCGCGCCAGCGGTCGAGCGGGCCGTGCATACCGAGCTTCTCGACCGACTTGACGGCCCGATCAATCGCCACCCAGGCCATGACCTTGGAATGGGTGAAATGGCGGCGGGGGCCGCGCACCTCCCAGAGCCCCTCGTCCGGCTGCTGCCAGGCACTCTCGACGAATTGGATGAGCGCTCTCTGCACCGCCCACGCGTGCGGATTCGGCTCTAGCCCGTAGCGATGGCTGAGGTAGAGGGAATCCATGACCTCGCCATAGACGTCGAGTTGAAACTGCGCATGGGCTGCGTTGCCTTGCCGGACGGGGCGAGAGCCCTCGTACCCGGGCAGCCAGTCCAACGTCAGTTCGTTCAGTCGCCGCTCCCCACCGACCCCGTACATGATACTCGCCTGCGCCGGATTGCCCGCGACCGCGCGAAGCAGCCATTCTCGCCAAGCCTTCGCCTCTTCGATGTAGCCGCCGACCATGAGCGCATAGAGCGTAAAGGTCGCATCACGCAGCCAGCAGTACCGGTAATCCCAGTTGCGCACGCCCCCGATCTTCTCGGGCAAAGAGGTCGTGACGGCCGCCACAAGCCCGCCGGTCGGGGCGTAGGCCAGCGCCTTCAACGTGATGAGCGAGCGGAGCACGAGGTCGCGGTACTCTCCTTCGTAGGTGCAGCGGGACGACCATTCGGTCCACCACCGCTGGGTTTCATCCAGCGCGGTCAGTGCATCCCCAATGTCCGGCGGGGGAAGGTGAGATGGCGCCCAGGCCATGTGGAACGGAATCCTCTGCCCCGCCGCGATGCTGAAATCGGCGACCGTGTGAAAGTCCTTACCGCGCAGGCTGACGGGCGATTTGAGGAAAAGCGCGTCGGGGCCGGCAATGGCTGAGAGCACCTCGCGGTCGTGGATCCGGCGCACCCAGGGTAAGGCGGAGCCGTAATCGAACCGGATGATCAGCTCCGTGTGCATCGGCACGGAACCGGCGACACCCTCGACAATGCGCACGATTTCCGGGTACTGCGTGCGGGGCGCCATGAAATCCAGCAGGCGGACCGTGCCATTCGCGGTCTCGAATTCTGTCTCGAGGATTAATGTTCCTTCTCGGTATTGGCGCCGGAGGTGACGAACAACAGTCGCCGGGGCAATCAGCCATCGCCCGTGTTCCGGCGTGCCGAGCAGCGCAGCGAATGCCGCCGCCGAATCGAACCGGGGAGCGCAGAACCAGTCGATGGAACCGTCACGGCCGACCAGCGCGGCCGACTCGCAATCGCCAATCAAGCCATAGTCTTCGATGCGGAGGGGCATACAAGCTCCTTCGGGCCTTTGTCTACTGTATCGCGCTAGTCCGGGGACGGCAAAGCCGGGTCGGGCCAGTTCCTCAGCCCTTGCCTACCGGAACGTACGCATCACCGATGTTTCTACTTGTCGCGGTGCGCACCCGGGATTAGAGTGCGTCAGATCGAGCGGGAAGTCTTTGGGGCACAAAGATGTGGCCTCGTTAAGGCAACATTTCGATGCGGAGGGGACCGATGGGACAGCAGAAGCAAAGCAGCGCGGACTTGTTGGCCTTGGCAGAGCAGTACCTGCCGGGCATGTCCGTATGGCAGTGGACGCTCCCGCGCGAGGTTGCGTTCATCGTCGCCCGCGGCGAAGGCAGCACGATCTACGATACAGAGGGGAAGGCCTACATTGATTACGTCATGGGCTCGGGGCCGCTGCTCCTCGGCCACGCGCACCCGGCAATCGTCAAGGCCGTGCAGGAACAGATCGGGAAGGGCTCGCAGTACCATTGGCTGAGCGAGCCGACGGTCCGGCTTGCCGAGCGCATGTGCCAGGTAATCCCATGTGCCGAGCAGATCCGATTCATGGGGACCGGCAGCGAGGCGACGATGTTCGCCATGCGCGTCGCCCGCGTCTTCACGCATCGGGAAAAGATCCTCAAGTTCGAGGGCGGATTTCACGGCCTGCACGATTATGCGATGCTGAGCAACATCAAAGCAGGCGCCGCCGCGTTCCCGACCCCGGCGCACGACATCGGCGGCATTCCGAAAGGCGCGGCGGATAGCGTGCTGGTGGCGCCCTTCAACGACCTGACGGCCACGGATGAAATCCTGGGGCGCCATAGCGGCGAGGTGGCGGCGGTCATCGTGGAGCCGCTCCAACGTACCATCCGGCCGCAACCGGGATTCCTGGCCGGCCTGCGCGACCTCACGCAACGGCATAACGTTCTGCTCATCTTCGACGAGATCGTGACGGGGTTTCGCCTTGCCTACGGTGGCGCGCAGGAATTTTACGGCGTGACGCCGGACCTGGCGACCTACGGAAAGGCGGTCACCTGCGGGTTCCCGCTGGCCGTGATCTGCGGCCGGAAGGACCTGATGGCGACGGCGGACCCGGCGCGCAAGGGCACGATGGATTTTTCCTGCCTCAGCGGAACGCTGAGCGGGAACCCGATCGCCTGCGCTGCAGGCCTCGCGGCATTGGCGGAGCTGTCCCGCCCCGGCGTGTATCAGCGTCTCGCGGCGATCGGTCAGCGGCTGCGCGAAGGCATGGCCGAGATCGCGAAGCACCAAGGCGTCGCCATGCAGTCGTTGGGCGAAGGGCCGATCGCCCAGCCGGTGTTCATCGATCCGAGCCGGCCGATTACGCGCGAGAGCGATCTGAAGGGTGCCGATGGCGCACGCGCCCGGCGGATCGGCATCGAGCTGATCAAGCGCGGGATCTTCGTGGTGCCTGGGGCAAAGATGTACCTGTCGCTGATGCACACGGATGCGGACATCGAGAAGACGCTGGCGGCGTTCGAGGATGCCCTAAAAGCGGGCAAATGACGACAGCGACAGCGACAGGGACAGGGGAAAGCCGCAGAGGAGTGGAGGAGAAGAAGGCGTAGGACGCCAGGGCAAGTGCGGGCCGCGACGAATAGGGGAGCAGAGAAGCGCGGAACGAACTGGCGAAGAGGCGCAGAGGCGAAGAGAGGTAAGAGCACCGAGAGCCGGAACGGGCACGAACACGATCACGAACACGACCACGGCCTTCGCTGTCGATGTCGGATCTTGCCCTGAACAGGAGGAACCATGAACCTGCAGAACGCGGTTGCGCTCGTTACCGGTGGCACCGGGGGGCTTGGCCGGCGGATTTGTCTCGCGCTCGCGAAGCACGGCGTGTCGGTGGCCGTCTGCTATCATCAACGGAAGGGCGAGGCAGAGAAGGTCGCTGCCGGACTGCGGGAATTCAAAGTCACGGCCAAAATCGCACAAGTGGACGTCACCAGCGCCGAGTCGGTGAACGCCCTCGTTGCCCAGGTCTCCCGCGAGTTCGGTCGGATCGACGTTCTGGTGAATGACGCTGCCTACAACAAATGGATTCCGTTTACCGAACTAGACCAGTTGACGTATGGCGATTGGAACAAGATTCTGACGACCAACCTTGACGGCCCCTTCCACTGCATCAAGGCCGTTGCGCCGATCATGAAGGCGCAGCAGCAGGGTCGGATCATCAACATCGCTTCCATCGCCGGCCTGGGGCCCACAGGATCGTCAATTGCGTATGCGGTCTCCAAGGCGGCACTGATACATCTGACGAAGTGTATGGCGGTGTCGTTGGCCCCGCACGTCCTGGTCAACTGCATCGCTCCGGGTTATCTGGAAGGCACCCGGATGACCGAAAACCTCGCCCCCGACTACCGCGAGAAGGCCAAGCAGTTCTCGCTGTTGAAGCGGGCGGCAGACAAAGACGACATTGCGGAAGCGATCGTCGAGCTGTGCCGAACGGACAGCATCACGGGGCAAACGCTTGCAATCGATTCGGGCCGGGTGTTCCATTAGGTAGAGCAGCGCATTCGATTCCATGGCGGGCAGAGCTCGCCCTACGCAAATCGCATAGCGCGTATCAAGCGTCGGTCGGGCTTCGCCCGACGCATCAGTAGCAACCACATGTCTTGGAGGCGAACACGATGGCCGACACGTCTCAGCCCTGGCGAACAGATCACTGGTTCTGTAGTCCCTACAATTTCGATCCGGCCACCCGGGTCGCGCCGCACAAAGTAGAACTGCACGACATTACCGTGCGCGACGGGGAAGAGTGCGCCGATGTCGCCTTCACCGTCGAGGACAAGGTGCGCATTGCCGAGGCACTCGCACTGGTGGGCATTCGGCGGATGGAGGTGTTCCTGACCGTCCCCGGCTGGCTTGAGGCCGTGCGGGCGATCCTGCGGCGAAAGCTGCCGCTCGATCTGTACGTGACCTGGCATCCGGGGCGCGTCGAACGCGTGCTGGAGCTTGGCGTCAAGCATGCGATGGTCTGGTACCGGATCCTCGAGGAGCACCAGCGCTTCGATCTCAAGCGTTCGCGAGAGGACCTGCTGGATACGGCCGCCAAGCAGATCGCCGCGGCGCGCGCCGCGGGTTGCGCGGCGAACCTCTTCATCGTCGAGGCGACCCGGGCAACGCTCGACCAGCTCAAGGAAACCGTCCGGATCGGCAAACAGGCCGGTGCGACGGCGGTCACCGTCGTGGACAGCTTTGGTGTGGCCCGACCCGCCGCGGTCGCCTTCCTGGTCCGGCAGGTGCGCGACTGGACCGGTCTCGAGGTGGACGTGCATTGTCACAACGATTTCGGCCTGTCCACGGCGAACGTACTCGCCGCCTACGAGGCCGGAGCGACCGGCCTCAATGTCGCGGTCAATGGTCTAGGGTACCGGGCCGGCAACGCGGCGCTGGACGAAGTCGCACTCGCCCTGGAAATTCTTTACGGGGTCAGGACCGGCGTGCGCCTGGAGATGCTTCCGTGGCTCAGCCACCTGGTCGAGGACATCACCGGCATCGCCGTGGACTACTTCAAGCCGATCGTGGGCAAAGGGGCCTTCAGCGTGGAGCAGTGGAAGACCGGCAGCGCCATGGAGGCGGCCGGCGCCCGCCCGGTCGTCTTCCCATTCGAGCCCGAACTGGTGGGCCGCACGCCGCGCGTGGTCGTCGGCAAGTGGAGCGACGTGGGCGCGGTCGGCAAGAAGCTGACCGAATACGGTCTCACCGCCTCTCCCGAGCAAATTGCACAGATCCTGGTGGGCTGTCAGCGTGCCGGCATCGCGCACCATCGCCCGCTAAACGATGACGAGTTCCTGGCGATTGCACTCGCGGGAGGGGCGCAAGCTGCCGAGTAGAACGCTGAGTTGAATTTGTCGATTCGCTTCGTTTACAGGGGTGTGGCGGGATTCCGCAACACCCCCGTTGCTTTGAATGATCTCTAGTGCAGTGCGTCGGATCTCTCTTGACTTTCGTCACCCCGGCTGAAGCCGGGGTCCAGACCGCATAATCGGTTATGGAATGGGATTCTGGATACC
>DATJQT010000152.1:0-5095 GCA_035505475.1 Vulcanimicrobiaceae bacterium | reverse complement strand
TGGCCGGTCAGACGATCGGTGCCGCAGAGAAAGGCCCGGCGCACGCAGCGGCTGATGCAGTGGTAGTAGGGCGTGGCGTGGATGTCGATCTGCGTATGGCGCGGATGCGGCATATGGAGCATAGTGTACAGTGTCACACATGCGTATCAAGTCACGTCAATATTGCACAACGGCACTCTGTATGTCGTCCCCAAGCATGGGTGTCTCAGACCCTCCTTCTGACCCTTCATCCGACTTTATTGGCGGCAGGCAATTCCGCATCCCACGGGGCATGTCCTTCGGCAGAACACCGGCCACCAAGCGGCGATCTAGAGGGTCGCATCCGCAACTGGACAGCTCAGATTCGGATTGCTCGGATTACACAACGGCTGGCCGAGAAACAGGTTGACGCACTTGATCACTTCGCCGATGGACACGTGGCCGTCCGCGTTGCAGTCGCCGGT
This sequence comes from Vulcanimicrobiaceae bacterium, assembly GCA_035505475.1. Taxonomy (GTDB): domain Bacteria; phylum Methylomirabilota; class Methylomirabilia; order Methylomirabilales; family 2-02-FULL-66-22; genus 2-02-FULL-66-22. Next base: position 4,652 of record DATJQT010000152.1, on the reverse strand, counting down.
GCAGGTGGTGACGATGATCTGACCCGCAGCGCCGACGACTCCGGGGATGGGATTGCTGCCCGGATCAGTCGCCGCCGGCGTGTTGGTCATCGCATGCGACCCAATGGTCGCGCCGGCCACGACTGCGAACTGGCAGGTGCCGAGCAAGCCATCGGGAATCGGGTTGGCGTTGCCGCCGATTTGCTCCCGCTCGCCCCCCGGGCCCAGACTCATGGCGGTCAACGTCTTGGTCGCGGCGGTTGCCGAGCCGATGGCGGGACTGATCGTACACGTGAAGGTGAACTGGCTCGCATCGAAGCCATCATCGTTCGAGGTTCCCGCGACCTGCGCACTCCCCGCCGTCAACGTGTCTGGTACGCAGGCGATGCCTCCGGGGCGCCCCACGCCGGTTCCGAGATCGATGGATGTCGCTGGCGTGTGGGTTACCGTGGCGCTCGCGGTTCATCACGTCGTCAATGCGGAGCATCGAGCAACGCCGCAGCCGCTCATCAGCCGGGGTTAGGCAGTCCCACGGCATGCAACGTGCCTGCGGCATCGACCAGGAACGCGGTGTCACCGACGACAGTCACCGGCGCGTTCAAGGGCACCCGGCCTTCGGCCTCCCACCATGGATCGTCCTCCTGGCCAGGCAACGCCTGGTCGGCGTAAAACACCTGACCGAAGTGCCGCTCGATCCCGAGGGCTATCGACCAAGCGCGCTGCCCCGTCTGCGCATCGATCGCATGTAGCGCTCCGTCGAATCTCGGCACGAGCGCCGCCTGCCCAAACGCCCCGGGGCTGCCGTATTGGGGGAAGGCAGGCCACCCGCACGGTTCCGCCCAGACAACCCCACCGTCGCGATCGAATGCCACCGTCAGATTCGAATAGGCGGCTGGAACGATCACCAACCCATCGACGATCACGGGCCTTGCGCGGACGTTGCCGAAAGTCTCGTCCGGTCGATCGGTCTCCGCAATCGTGTATCGCACTTGGAAGCGACGCCTTTCGAGCGCTGCGACGGGAATGCCAGGAAGGGTGGTTTCGCGCGAATGCGGGAGGAAGATCGTGCCTTCCAGCCGGACGGGACTCGCCGAAAACCAGCACGGGTACTCGGAGCCTCCGTAGCCCGCACGCTTCACCTGCACGCGACGTACATCGGGCGCCGCTGGATCGCTCGTCCAGCGAAGCGGATCGTTCAGCGGCGCCTCGACCGCCCATCCTGCCTGCGTAGCAAACAGAACGCGATCGTCCATCACCAACGGGTCGCCCACGATGCCACCTTCGATCTGCGTCTTCGCCAGGATCGTGCCGTTGGCTGCATCCAGCAGGACCGCCATGCCATCGACGGCGCACGCCAGGACGCCGGTCGGTGTCACGATCGGTTGCGCCAGCACGGGTGCGGAGAGCCGCGGCGGCTCGGGCCAGCACTCCTTGCCGGTCGAGGCATCGATACACTCGATCGTGCCGGCGTCGGTGCCGACGTACAGCAGGCTGCCGACCTGGAGCATCGCATTCGCATCGTGATGAGTCCGAGCGTGCCATGCCTCGGACAAGTCCGATGCGCGCAGGCACGCAATCCCGTCGCGCAGGTCGGGCTCGTTGTGCGTCGTCCCAGCGGTCGGTACGTAGAGCCAATCGCCGTCGGCAACGATCTCGTTCTTGAATGTTCCGATACCGACGGTAACGCTCGTCAGCAGTTCCGGGACGGCGCGCGCGGCACCAGAAACACGTTGCACGCGCTTGACCACGACTTCGCAGAGCTCATCCACCGATTGGCGCAGCAGATCGAAGTACAGCAGCTGTCGCGGCAGCCAGGCCGGGGGCTCGCCTTCCACGCGAACCGGGATCAGAAATGCTGTGCGGTCGACCATCCGGCGTGCAAGGACCGCCTCGCGCTCGATCCGGGTCCACGCGCTCTCGTCATAGGCAGGCGACAGAAGCATCACGCAGACGCGCGCCTGGGTTGTGTACACATCCGTGAGCGCATCGGGACCGTCGCGGCCGACGATCGCCTCCACATCGACTCGATCGAAGAACACGGTCATTCCACGCTGGCGGAGAGTCGACGAGACGCGCGCCGCCAATTCCTGCTGCGCGTTGACATAGCTAAGTGCCACTTCGAACTTGAATGGCATGTCGGTTATGAAGGGCGGCCGCCCGGGTCCATTGCATCAGGGCCGTCGCGGTTGAGTAGGACGATGGCGCGGACCGGGCTTCGTATGATGCCGACGTTTCCATCGCCCCCTCTAAAATTCCGTACGGCGGGTTTTCCCAGTACGGCTTCAAGGCCAGCCTCTCAGACAGCGCCTTCCCGCATCGTGGCGCGGTTAAGCCTGCTCTCAGCATGCCCGCGCCGCGATGCCGGTCGAGTAGGACAATGGCGCGGACCGGGCTTCGTATGATGCCGACGTTTCCATCGTCCCCTCTAAAATTCCGTACGGCGGGTTTTCCCCGGTACGGCTTCAAGGCCAGCCTGTCAGACAGCGCCTGCCTGCAACGCGTCGCGGTTAAGCTTGCTCCCAGCATGCCCGCTCGCCACCACAGTTTGCGCCACCCTTCGCCTGCTTCCGCACCGGCACCTTGGCCTGGCTCAGAGTCCAGACTCGTCCGTGCTTCCACCGGCCGCTGTGCGAGAGGCCCCGCCTCTCTACCCCAGGGGTCCTTGGCTCCGGTCCGAGTTGTGTTGTCTCGGTCCATCTCCGCTTACTACGACCCCATCCGCCAGTCTCGCCGGCACGCGGCGACTTCACGGCCATGCCGCTTATACGCCGCGCCTTCGCTGTGCGGGAGCGCCGAGGCGACCAACGAGACCTTCCCTACTTTCACTGCTGTGCTGTCCACACGCGCCGCTGACCCTACACCGGTGGGTCCCACGCGCCATTCCCGTTGTGTGCACGCGTCGGGTACCAGGCTGCCTCGGACTATCATCGAGTCGCCACCCACGAAGCCCGTCTCTGCCAGCAATCCTCGACGGGGTTATGCATTTCGGTGCTGCATCATTCGCGTCATGCTACGGCTCGCGTGTTTGCCTGGCCCTCCTGACTGGCTACGACAGAGTGAAGTCATATGCGCTCCGCTCCGCCTTCTGAGGACCGTTGTCATCCCCGCTTTTGACGCCGACTGTCGCCAGGCAGCGTTGGGGATCTGGCTAGATGGTCGAACGGGAAACCTCCCATCATCGGGACTTTCACCCGACAAGTCACAGCAGTTAGTGAGGCTGCACGATAGTTACCATGTGCTGCGTGGCAGGCAGGTTGCGCGAAAGAATGGGAGCCATACCCTTCCCAGAACGACAACCAAAGGACTGCGGGGTGAACCGCAGCCGAGAAGGAGGCTGCCATGGGCAAGAGGTTACGCTTGGAGGACAGGCGCGATCAAGCGCAGATCGGAGGGCCACCACCCGGGACCGAGGTGAAGATCGCGGTGGACCTGTCGCGATCGAAGTGGGTTTACTGCGTGCGGTGGCAGGGGGCAGAGCGGCTGCGGCTGAGCACGAGCGGCGAGCTCAAGCACCTGCAGGCGCTGGTGCGGCGCTACGAGGGCTGCCCGGTGCACCTCGCGTTCGAAGCGTGCGGGTTCGGCTACGAGGTGGCGTGGTGGGCGCGGGAGGAGCGGAGCGCGGTCACGGTGATTGCGCCGAGCCGGATGGAGCGGGCGCCAGGGTTGCAGGTCAAGACCGATCGGCTCGATGTCGGGCGGATGGCGCGCCAACTGGAGGAAGGATCCCTCAAGGGCATCTACGTTCCGGGGCGTGCCGGTCACGAGAGGCGACAGGTGGTGCGCACCTACGGGCAGGCGGTCAAGGAGCGCAAACGGGCGCAGGTCCGCATTCGCAGCCTGCTGCAGGAACACGGGCGCATCGGCCCGGCGCCGCGCGCGGGCTGGAAGGCCTACTGCGAGTGGCTCAGCACCCAGCAGTTGCCCGCGGACGTGAAGCTGTGCGTGGAGACGTTGCTGGCGCTGCGGGCGATGGCGGCGTGCCACGGCAAAGTGCTCCAGCAACGCCTGCTCGCCATGGCCGGCAGCCAGGACTATCGCGACATCGTCGCGGCGTTGTGCAGCCAGCGCGGTGTCGGTGCACTCTCCGCCATCCGGTTCATTCTGGAGCTCGGCGACGTACGCCGCTTCCCGACCGCGGACTCCATCGGGCACTATCTCGGCTTGACCCCCAGCGAGTACAGCTCGGGAGACACGCTCCACCGGGGGCACATCTTGAAGTGCGGCCCGGGCAGCCTGCGCGCGGCCATGCTCCAGTGCGGCTGGGCCAGTGTACGCCAGGGCGGCGATGCGACCTTGCGTGCCGTCTACGATCGGCTGGCCCCGCGCACGGGCAAGAAGCGGGCGATCATTGCCGTCACGCGCCGACTCGTCGTGCGGCTGCGCGCGCGCTGGCTCGAAGTGTTGGAGGAAGGGAGGGCCGCCGCGGCGTAGCCGGAGGAGCAGCACTCCGATCTGCGCAGCGAGGGCGGCGGATCTTCCCCGACCGCGAGTGCCTGCGCAATGCGGGCTGGTTTCCACCACGTGGTGGGACGTCGGATAGTTTTGCAGCGCTCGCTTTCACCGGGCACGGGGCTCCTGCGGGAGCCACGAATGATCATTTGGTGACCGTTCCTACGGGAACGCGCACGAATAACAGACTGGCGACCACCGTGTTCGTCTGCGCTCTCCGTCCC
>DATJQT010000151.1:0-2447 GCA_035505475.1 Vulcanimicrobiaceae bacterium | reverse complement strand
ACGCCGCGCTGGCAGAGCCGGCTGCCGGGGTGGCGCTACCGCGGGCCCGACCCGGACGGGTTCATGACAAAATCCGAGGTCGTGGCCTATCTCGACGAGTACGCTCGCTCCTTCCGCGCGCCGCTGCACACCGGAGTGGCGGTAACCCGCGTGCACGGTCGCGGGGATTCGTTCGAGGTGCAGACCGATTCGGGGAGCTGGGAATCCTCGAACGTGGTCATCGCCACCGGCCACTGTGCCAGGGCCGCGGTACCCGCATTCGCCGCCGAGCTTGCCAGGGACATCGACCAGCTCGTACCCACGCAGTATCGCAACCCGCGGCAGCTGCGCGGCGGCGGCGTGCTCGTGGTGGGCGCCTCCGCCACCGGGATTCAGCTTGCCTCCGAGATCGCCCGGACCGGTCGCGAGGTGATCCTGGCGGTGGGCAACCACATCCGCATGCCGCGCAGCTATCGGGGGCGCGACATTATGGCGTGGCTCGATGAGATGGGCGTGCTCGCGGAGACGGCGAGCCAGGTACCGGATATTGAGGCGTCGCGGCGACAGCCATCGCTGCAGCTGATCGGAACCGAGGAGGGCGGCTCGCTGGATCTGCAGGTCTTGCAGGAACACGGCGTGCGCATCATGGGCCGCATGACCGGGGTCTCCGGCCACCAGGCATACTTCTCGAACAATCTCGCTGACTCGATCGGTCACGCGGAACGTAAGATGCACGAGATGCTCGACCGTATCGACTCGCATATCTCGCGCCTGCGATTGACAAACGCCTTCCCGGTTGAACCGCGCCCCCCTGCCGTGGCCGTTCCCATGGCGCCGCGCGCTGTGAACCTCAGGGACCGCGGTGTGGACACCGTATTGTGGGCCACCGGCTACCGGCGCGAGTATCCCTGGCTGCAGATCCCGGTGCTCGACCAGAAGGGTGAGATCATTCACCGGGGAGGTGTCACCGCACGTCCGGGACTATACGTGCTCGGGCTGCAGTTCATGCGCCGGCGCAACTCGGCGTTTCTTGACGGCGTCGGAGCCGATGCCGCGGATTTGACCGACCACATCGTTCAACGCGGGGCCGGCCACCTTGTGGCTGCGGCGTGAGCCCCCAACCCATGCGAGAAGGCCATGAATCTATCGCCAATTCCCAAAGCCCGATATGATGCCGTGGTGGTGGGGGCTCGTGTCGCCGGAGCCGCCACGGCCATGCTGCTGGCGCGCGCCGGGCTCCGTGTCCTCGTCGTCGAACGGAGTCGCCGCGGCAGCGACACGCTATCCACGCACGCCCTCATGCGCGCAGGCGTCATGCAGCTCCATCGGTGGGGGGTGCTGCCCCGCCTGCTGGCGGCCGGAACGCCTCCGATCCGCCGCACCACCTTCCATTACGGTTCCGAGCCGGTCGTGGTCGACATCAAGGATCGGGACGGGGTCGATGCGCTGTATGCTCCTCGCCGGACCGTGCTCGACGTGGTGTTGGCCGATGCGGCCGTGGCCTCAGGCGCCCAGGTGCTGTATGGCACCACCGTCACGGAGATCCTGCGCGTCCCGACCGGACGAGTCCAAGGCGTACTCCTTACCGATGAAGCCGGCCGACACCATCGGGTGGAGGCCGACACGTTGATTGGTGCGGACGGTGCCCGATCGACGGTGGGCAGAGCGGTGGACGCTCGCGTGCTGGCCGAAGGCAAATATCCGGGGTCCTGCATATACGCTTACTGGCAGGGGCTCGAGCTGGATGGAACGTACTGGTATTACGCGCCAGGTGTGGCCGCCGGCGCGATTCCGACCAACGAGGGCCTCTCCTGCGTGTTTGTGAGCATGCCCCCCAACCGCTACCGCGTGCAGCCAGCGGTGGCGCTCGATGCGCTCTTCCAGCAGCGGGCCTCGGAATGTCATCCCGGGCTGGCCCGGGCGCTTGGCGGAGCACGGCGCGTGGGCAAGTGCTATTCCTTCGCGGGACGTGCAGGGTTCCTTCGCCAGCCCTGGGGCGAAGGCTGGGCGCTGGTGGGCGATGCGGGGTGTTTCAAGGATCCGATCACCGCGCATGGCATGACCGATGCCCTTCGCGACGCGGAGCTCCTGGCCCGGGCCGTGATTCGGGGGACCACCGGGGCGCTCGCCGACTATCAGGCGGCGCGGGATTCCTTCGCCGTGGAGTTTCTCGAACTGTCCGATCGGATCGCCTCCTTCGACTGGGACCTGGACTTCCTCGGGGGGCTTCACCACCGGCTGAGTCGCCTGATGGCGCGCGAGTGCGACTGCGTGCGCGATTTCGGCACCCTGCAGGGCACCTCCACGGAGAGAATGGCGGACAGACCCGGCGGATACCGCCTGCTCGGTTTTCCCGTGACGATCCCAGCGTGAGCGAGATCCGGCGGCTTCATCAGATTCACTCTGATCGTTTCCGTCGATTCAGTCACAGAGATTCTCGCTCGCCGTTCTCCTCGGAGAAGATGCGA
>DATJQT010000150.1:0-1013 GCA_035505475.1 Vulcanimicrobiaceae bacterium | reverse complement strand
CGCGCCTGCATCTGCGGCAGCGACCTCTGGCCCTACAAGGATCTGCCACCCACCCCAAACGGCCGCCCGATGGGCCACGAAGCCATTGGCGTGGTCGAGGCCGTCGGCAAGGAAGTCCGCAAAGTGAAAAAGGGCGATTTCGTTATCATGCCCTTCGCCTACTCAGACGGCACCTGCGAGTTTTGTCATGAAGGCCTCCAGACTGCCTGTGTCCATGGCGGCTTCTTCGGCTTCAGCCAGGACGTTGGCGGCGCTCAGGCCGAAGCCCTGCGCATCCCCCTCGCTGACGGCACCCTCTACCCCCTGCCAGTGGGCCAGGACGAGGCCCTGCTGGCGTCCCTGCTGACCCTCTCGGACGTCATGGGAACGGGCCATCACGCCGCCGTCACCGCCAGGGTGCGCCGCGGCAGCAAAGTGGCCGTGGTCGGCGACGGCGCGGTCGGCTTGTGCGGCGTCATTGCCGCCAAACGTCTCGGCGCCGAGCAGATCATTATTCTCGGACGCCATCCGGCTCGCCTCGCTCTGGCCAAAACGTTTGGCGCCACCGACGCCGTTAGCGAGCGCGGTGAAGAGGGAGTAGAGCGCGTCCGTAAGCTCACCCGCGGGCATGGTGTCCATTCGGTGCTCGAATCCGTAGGCAGCGAACAAGCCATGGTCACCGCCCTTAACATCGCTCGCCCCGGTGGCGCAGTGGGCCGCGTTGGAGTCCCGCACTACCAAGGCATCCCTTCGTCCGAGCCGACCTTCTACAAGAACATCACCGTTAGCGGCGGCCCCGCGCCTGTGCGCGCTTACATCGACGAACTTCTCCCCGATGTCCTCGAAGGCCGCATTCAACCCGGCCGCGTTTTCGACAGCACGGTCAGCCTCACTGAAGTGCCCGACGGCTATCGGGCCATGGACCAACGCAAGGCAATCAAGGTCATGGTCAAACCGTGAAGAGCAAACGATCAACATATGAACATCACAAGAGCAGGCACCCAACCCTCCGTCAAAGGTCCGGCTGACTGGTT
>DATJQT010000149.1:0-13849 GCA_035505475.1 Vulcanimicrobiaceae bacterium | reverse complement strand
GCGAACGGCGGGATCCAGTCCTCCTTGGAGAAGATCTTGATCATGTCGGCCACGACCTGGAGCAGTCCGAAAGGGCCAACCCGGTTCGGACCATAGCGGTCCTGCCAGAGGCCGAGGAGCCGCCGCTCCAGCCAGATGAGGAGAGCGGCGATATTCAGGACCACGAACAGCACACCGACGATCACCAGCAATTGCCAGCCGAAGATCGGCATCAGGCGGCCTCCTTGCGGGCCGCGACAGCCGGGGCAAGTCGCAGCGGTGTTCCCTCGGCGAACCATGGGACACCGGGCAGTCCGAGAGGGATGCCGACCAGGCCGGGCGGTAAGCCGGAAAGGAGTCGGGTCGGCAGGACGACGGTGTGACCTGCCCCGATCGCCTCGATCGTCTCTCCCTCGCCCACGCCGAGTGCGGCCGCATCCTCCGGGGCGATACCGACGTACGGCCGGGGGGCCCGCTCCGCAATGCCGGGTGTGAGCAGGCTCAACTCGTCCGATCCGAAGACATGCGGAATGGCCACGGTGCGCCATTCTCCGGGCTGCCGGACGAAGCGTTCGGGGATCTTCCGAAAGAACTCGGCATGGCCGCGCGGCTCGATCAGTCGATGACCAGGATTTCCACCCCGGTAGGGGCCGTCAACCTCGTCCTGAAACTTGTTGAGCGCCTGGACCGAGTTCCAGCCCGGCGCCCAGAACCGGGGGATAAGGGCGGGCGGTGCTTGCCGCGGCGGTTGTTCGGTCAGGCCTTCCATCGAGAAAGTCAGGGGCGAGTCCGGGTCCGGCGGGGGCGGTAGCTCGTGTACGCTACGGTCTGCATGGATCGCCGTCCGGCCGCTGTAGCGATGCGGTTGCCGGGCGATCTTGAGGCCGGTCATCCGGAAGGTCCCCGAAGGTGCCGCTTCGCGGACCGCGGCCAGTGGAGGGAGCGCGGCGGCGAGCGCCGCCCCGACATCGTCGAACGTTTTCCAGCCGGTGGCCTCCTCGCGTCCGGCGGCCTGCATGAGGTCCCGAAGCCAGACCCAACTTTCTCGAATTCCGCCCTCGGGCACGAACACCCGGTAGAACCGCTGGGCGCGGCCTTCATTGTTGACGAGCGTGCCGTCGCCTTCCGCGAAGCTCGCCGCGGGAAGGACAGCCGTGGCGTGCTCGGTGAGACCGTTCTCGATTACAGCGAGGACGATCACGTGGCGAGTGCGGGTGAGGAACTCTCGAACCGTCGATGCTTCCGTCCGGCGGAAGAGATCGTTTTCGAGGATGATCGCCGTGTCCGCTCGGTTCTCCGTGATGAATTGCATTCCATCGGACAGGTCGCGCCCGCCGAGGAGGCCGAGGCCGAGCGTGTTGCACTCCGGAACAACGAAGCAGAGCCCGGCTGGTCGGTCGGACGTCGTGAGTGCCCAAGCGACATTCGCCGCTGCCTGGATCACCAATTCGCTCCCGTAGGTCGTCCCAGAGATGATCACTGGACGCTGTGACACCCGCAGCGCCTCCGCCACTTCCGCCGCAAAATGTCCGTGCGCTTCGGACAGCCCCGCGACCGCGGGGGAGGCGGCGCTCAGCGCGTGAGCCACGGCGAAGCCGACGCGGGCGAGATCGACCGGTGCGGCGTGGAGGATGCCGGTCGCGATCTCTTCGAGGCCAGCCGGATGCGGAGCGGCGATGAAGAGCGGCCCGCGGGCGTCCTGGAGCGCCTCGCGGACCGCGGAGTCGTCCCAGTCGGGGATGCGGAGCTGCCGCGCGATCTCCATCGGCTGCTGGCGGACGGACTGGCGGAGGGCGAGCGCCAGCCGCGGCGCGGTGTTTGCCACGTCCTCGCCGAGGATGAGGACGGCATCCGCCTTTTCGATCTCCGCAAGCGATGGCGTGCGGGCGGGGCCGCGCTGCAAGGTATCGAGTATCTGCTGGACCAGCCGCGATTCCGTCGCCGACATGCCCAGGCAGAACCGGTCGGGTCCGACCAGCATGCGAAGGGCGAAGTTCGCCTCCAGGGACGCCCGCGGCGAGCCGATCCCGATCAGCCGGTTCGGATCGCGAAGCAACGGGCCCAGGTGGGCAAGGGCTTCCTCTGTACTGACCGGCTCGCGGGCGCCGCCTCTCCTGAGCAGCGGCTGGCGCAGGCGCCGCTCGCTGTTGACGAACTCGTAGCCGTAGCGACCGCGGTCGCAGAGGAAATAGCCGTTGACGTCGCCGTTGTACCGATTGCGGATCCGGCGCAATTCGCCGTAGCGCTCACCCGGAATCGTGCTGCAGCCGAGACCACAGTGCACGCACACGGACGGCGCGGTCTGCAGGTCCCACTTGCGCGTGTAGTGCTGCTTGAACGTCTTGTCGGTGAAGACGCCGGTGGGGCAGACCTCCACCAGGTTGCCGCTGAAATCGCTCTCGAGCGTCCCGTCCTGATGCCGCCCGAAGAACACGCGGTCGCGGAGGGCAAAGGCGTTGAAGTCGCGCCCCCCGGCATAGTCGCGGTAGAAGCGCACGCAGCGGTAACACTGGATGCAGCGGTTCATCTCGTGATTGACGAAGGGGCCGAGGTCCTGATTCTTGAAGGTGCGCTTGTCGAACCGGTACTCCCGGTAGTCGTGGCCGGTCATCACGGTCATATCCTGCAGGTGGCATTCGCCGCCCTCGTCGCAGACCGGGCAATCGTGGGGATGGTGCACCATCAGCCAAGCGCTCACGTGCTCCCGGAATTCGCGCGCCTCGGGGTCCTCGATCGCGATCCGCGTCCCGTCCGGCGCCGGCGTCATGCAGGCCATGACGATCCGGCCGTGGGTGTCCTGCTCGTCCTTGAACAATTTGACGGCGCACTGCCGGCAGGCCCCGACCGAACCCATCGCGGGGTGCCAGCAGAAGTACGGCAAGTTCAGCCCGAGCGACAAGCAGGTGTGGAGCAGGTTCTGCCCATCCGGCACTGTGTAGGTACGGCCGTCAACGATGATCGTGGCCATTGGCACTCCAGGGACAGCGCCGCTCGCGGATGTGGCGCTCGAAATCATTGCGGAAATGCTTCAGGGCGCTCTGCAGCGGCTCTGCCGCGCCGGGGGCCAGGGCACAGAACGTGTGGCCGGGCGCGAGCAGCCGGGCGTGGGCCTGAAGCTTGTCGAGGTCCTCCATCCGGCCGTGCCCGGCCTCGATGGCGCGCAAGAGGCGCTCAGTCCAGCCGAGGCCAGACCAGCACGGGGTGCACCAGCCGCAGGACTCCTGGGCGAAGAAGTGCTCCAGGTTCAGCGTCATGCCCACCGGACAGGTCTGATCATCCAGCACGATCATCGTCCCGGTGCCGAGGCGGCTGCCCGCCTTCTGGACGCTGTCAAAGTCCATCGGGGTGTCCAGATGGGACTCCACCAGAAAATCGGTCGAGGCGCCGCCGGGCAAGAGGCCGCGGAGTCGGACGCCGTCCCGCATGCCGCCCGCGTGCTCTTCCAGGATCTCCCGGATGCTGGTGCCCATGGGGAGTTCCCAGCAGCCAGGGCGCTTGACCTTACCGCTGACGCCGTAGAGCTTCGTCCCGGCATCTTTGCTCTTGCTCAGCCCACGAAACCACGCCGCGCCGCGGTTGATGATGTGCGGAAGGTTGGAGATGGTCTCCACGTTGTTCACGATGGTGGGCTTGCCCCACAGGCCACTGACCTGCGGGAACGGCGGCTTGGAGCGGGGATTGGCCCGCTTGCCCTCGAGGGCGTTCAACAGGCCGGTTTCTTCGCCGCACATATACCGGCCGGCGCTCACGTGCAGGTAACACTCGAGGCTGAAGGGGGAGCCCTGGATATGATCCCCCAGGTAATGCGCCGCGTACGCTTCCGCCAACGCCTGCGTGATCCGTGCTGCGGCGAGCGTGTACTCGGCCCGCAGAAAGATGTACGCCACGCTCGCCTGAATGGCGTAAGAGGCGAGGACGACCCCTTCGATCAACTGATGAGGATCGCCTTCGAGGAGGAGGCGATCCTTGAAAGTCCCGGGCTCCATCTCGTCCGCATTGACCACCAGATACTTGCGGGTGGAGGACCCGTCCATCGGGACAAAGCTCCACTTCATCGCGGTGGGGAACCCGGCGCCGCCCCGCCCCCGCAGGTTCGAGTCTTTCACGATCTGGGTGATCTGCTGGTGCGCCAGCTCTTTGAGCGTTTTCTTCAGGGCCTGATACCCGCCAGCCTGCTCGTACTCCTGCAGCGACGGAGGCTCGGCACCGGGGCGGATGTTCTGGGTCAGCGGCCGCTCGTCGGGCATGTTTACTCGTACCGCGCCAGGATGGCGTCAAGCGTTTCCGGCGTGACGTCGCGATGCAGGTCGCCGTCGATCATGAGCGTGGGCGCATGGTCGCAGGCGCCCAGGCAGACGATTGGCAGGAGCGTGAATCGCCCATCGCTGGTGGTCTGCCCGAGCTCGATCTGGAGACGGTTCGTCAGCGCGCGCCGCAGGCCTTCGTACCCCATGATCCAGCAGCTCACGCTGTCGCAGAGGAGAATCACATGGCGGCCGACCGGTCGCCGAAACACCAGGTTATAGAATGTGGCGACCCCGTCCAGCTCGTCGGGGGTCATGTCCAGGAAGGCGCCGATCTCCCGAAGCGCCTCGTCGGACACCCAGCCCCGGTGCCGCTGGACGATCCGCAGGGCCTCGATGCCGACCGCCCGCTTCTGCTCGTAGCGGGTCAGTTCGGCCTCGATCTCTTCGCGTTCGGCGGTGCTCAGCATGGCATCCTCATCGGTCGATGTCGGCCAGGACGTAGTCCAGGCTCCCCAGTATCGCGATCACGTCGGACACCATCAGGCCGCGAGCAAGGAGGGGCAGCATCTGCATATGGGGAAATGAGGGCGTCCGGATCCGGGTCCGGTAGGAAATCGTGTTGCCGTCGCTGGTCAGGTAGTACCCGTAGTTGCCTTTGCTGGATTCGGTCTCGACGATGGCTTCTCCCGCAGGGATCACCGGGCCCCAGCTCACACCCAAGAAATGAGTAATCAGGGTCTCGATGTCGTGCAGGGTCCGCTCTTTCCGGGGCGGGGTGGCCAGTGGGTGGTCCGATTTGTATGGGCCGGCCGGCATGTTCTTGAGACACTGCTCGATAATGCGGAGGCTTTGGCGCATCTCTTCCACGTGAACTATGGCGCGATCGTAGCAGTCACCGTGCAGCGCGGTCGGGATGTCGAACTCGAACTGGTCGTAGGCCGAGTAGGGCCGCTTCTTGCGGACATCCCACTCCAGGCCGCAGGCCCGGAGGTTCGGTCCGGTGACCCCCCACTCGATCGCGTCGGCCAAGCTCATGTGGCCGATCCCTTGGGTGCGGACCTTGAAGATCGCGTTACGCATCACCATGCTGTCGTATGCTTTGAGCCGGCGGGGCATGTAGTCCAAGAACTCCTTGATCAGCCGGTCCCACCCGTTCGGCAGATCCTGGGCGACGCCACCGATGCGGAACCAGGAGGGATGCATGCGGAATCCGCAAACCGCCTCGACAATCTTGAAAACCCGTTCCCGATCGGTGAACATGTAGAAGACCGGGGACAGGGCGCCGAGGTCCTGGGCGAAGGTTCCGTACCAGACCAGATGGCTGGCAATCCGAAACAGCTCGCACATCATCACCCGGATCACCTGGGCGCGGGATGGAATGTCGATGCCGGCCAGGGCCTCGACCGAGAGGACATAGGGCAGGTTGTTCAATACTCCGCTCAGGTAATCAACCCGATCGGTGTACGGGATGTAGCTGTGCCACGTCTGGCGTTCGCCCATCTTCTCGGCCCCGCGGTGGTGAAACCCGATCTCCGGGACGGCTTCCAAAACCACTTCGCCATCCAGTTCCAGCACCACCCGGAGCACGCCGTGGGTGCCGGGGTGGTGGGGACCCAGATTGAGGAACATGAAATCGGTGTCCTCGTGGGTGCGCTTCATTCCCCATTCTTCAGGCTTGAACTGGAGCGCCTCCTGCTCCCGATCTTCTTTCTCGTCGGGCAGGCGGAAGGGTTCCATCTCGGTGGCGCGGGCGGGATGCTCCTTGCGGAGCGGGTGTCCCTTCCAGGTGGCGGGCATCAAGATTCGGCGCAGATGGGGGTGCCCCTCGAAGCCGATGCCGAACATGTCCCAGACCTCGCGCTCGTACCAGTTGGCGGCGGGGAAGATCGGGGTGATGCTGGGCAGGCTCGGGTACTCGCCCTGCAGACCGACCTTGAGGCGTACGTCGCTGTTGCGCTCGAAGGAGAGCAGGTGATAGACGATCGTGAAGTCGTTCCGCGGCTGCCCATCCCAGCTGACGCGGAGTCGCTCGTCGAGGGCGGTCAGGTCATACAGCATCTGGTAGGGCCGCGGGGCTTCCTGCTTCAGGTATCGGATCACGCTCCCCACCTGCTCTTTGGCCACCCAGAAGGTCGGAATCCCATCCCTGGTCGCCTGCGGCCAGAGGTCGGCACGCGGAAGCCGCTCCTGCAGTTCTTCCAGGAGCGCGCGGGACGCGACCGATTCGGCAACGGTCACAGCCATCAGATGTGCTCCGGGGACGGTAGCACCGTGACGTGCTGCCGTCCCGGCGTCTTGAGGTCGCGGAGGGACGGGCGTGGCGGGCGCTCCGTGCTCTGGGGGCCGATCATCCAGCTCAGCGGGCGCTTCTCCTGCCCCACCGCATCGCGGAGCAGGAGCAACCCTTCCATGAACGCCTCCGGGCGCGGCGGGCACCCCGGCACGTACACGTCCACCGGCAAAATCTTGTCCACACCTTGCACCACGCTGTAGATGTCGTACATCCCGCCGGAATTCGCACAGGCGCCCATCGAGATCACCCAGCGGGGCTCCATCATTTGCTCGTAGAGACGCCGGATGATGGGCGCCATCTTGATGAATGGCGTCCCAGCGATCACGATCACGTCCGCCTCGCGCGGCGTGCCGCGCAGCACTTCGGAGCCAAACCGGGCGATGTCGAAGCCGCTCGTAATGCTGGTGGCCATCTCGACGAAGCAGCAAGACAGGCCGAAGTTGAACGGCCAGATGGAGTTCTTCCGGCCCCAGGCCAGCAGGTCCTGTAACCGGGCAAACGCGAAGAGCGAGCGAAACACCTCTTCGAACGAGCGGTACCCGACCGGGCTTGTCGGCGTGGGGGTCGGGGCCTTGCTCAGCCACCAGCGCATCAGGCTGCCCTCTTGCTCCGGCCGCGCGCTTCCGCGGCGGCGGGCGGCAAATCCCGGACCGCTGCCGGGCTGCCATGCGCCTCGGCCGTGGCACTCACCGGCGGATTCGAGAGCCGGCGGACGCGCGCCGGCCCCCAATCCAACGCGCCCTCACGCCAGAGGTAGACGAGTGTGGCCACGAGGACCGTGATGAAGATCAGAGCCTCGACGTAGCCGGTCCAGCCGACCTCGCGGAGGGAAACGGACCAGGCGAAGACGAACACGGCTTCGAGGTCGAAGACGACAAAGAAGACAGCGACCAGATAGAACTTCACCGAAAAGCGCATCCGGGCGGAGCCGGTCGAGGCGATACCGGATTCGTATGGCTCGTCGGTGGCATGCTCGCGGTGGCGCTCGCCGAGGAGGAACGACAGCCCGAGCATCCCGGCGACCACGACCAGCACCAGCCCGAAATACACCGGCAACGACCAGAGGGTGCCCATCACTTCGCCTTGAAGATGCTCATATGAGAGGTCACGTCATTCGCCGGCCACGGCGGCGGCGGCACGATGGGATGCCGAGTGATGACGTCAGTCCAGGTGAAGGCCATGAGCAGGGCCAGCCAGAGCAGGCCTGCGGCCGTGAACACGTATGTCAGCCTGATGCGGGTGTAGCGGAGGTGCATGAAGAACAGCGCCACCAGTGCCATCTTGATCACGGCGATCGTGATCGCCGCCACCGGATTCAACACCCCGAGGTCGAGATACGCGATGCCCGCGGTCAACAGGGTCAAGACGACGAGGCTGCCCCACACGCCCGCATAGGTTTTACGCGATACCGTCACACCACTCATCGATGCCGATCCACGAGGTACAGCAAAGGAAACAGGAAGATCCAAACGATGTCCACGAAATGCCAGTACAGCCCGATGATGTCCACGGCCGCATGGTGCGCCGGGGTGAACTCTGCCCGCCAGGCCTTGACCAAGAGGAATGTCAGCAGACCCACGCCAACCACCATGTGCAGGGCATGCATCCCGGTCAGGGCAAAGTAGAACGAGAAGAAGATCTGGGCGGTGTTTTGGTACGGACCCGAAAAGTGGAATCCGATACCCGGGACGTGATGGTCCCTGAAAAGTGTGGTCCACTCGTACCCCTTGACGCCCAGGAACACGGTCCCCAGGAACATTGTGGCCAGCAAGAACCCGATTTGGCCGCGCCGCTCGCCGGTTTCAGCGGCGTGAACGGCTAATACCATCGTAAAGCTGCTGCAGATCAGGACCAGGGTATTCAGCGTACCCGCCCAGATCTCCAAGTCCTTGCTCCCCGCTGCGAACGCGCCAAAGTAGGCCCAGCGGTATATGACATAGCCGGTGAACATGCCGCCGAAGAACATGATCTCCGTGGCCAGGAACGCCCACATTCCCAGCCAGCCCGCTTCGTGCTGCTGCTCCAGAGTCTCGAATTGATGCTCGAGGCCGGCGATGCTTTCAGTCAATTTGGGCCTCCCAGGTCGGATAGCTGTAGGGTTCCTCTCTCACGACGGGCGGCGCCTCAAAATTCGCCGTGGGGGGCGGCGAAGGCGTCTGCCATTCCAACCCGGTCGCGCGCCACGGATTCGGGCCGGCCACCTGCCCACGGCGCAGGGACCAGAGCAGGTAGATCACGGGCAGCAGGTACCCGATCCCCAGGATCGAAGCCCCCGCCGACGACAGGACGTTCAGAGCCTGGAACTCGGGCGGGTACATGTGATAGCGCCGCGGCATCCCTAGGTAGCCCAGGATGAACTGGGGAAAGAACGTCAGGTTGAACCCCAGGAAGGTGATGATGGCGGCCAACCGCCCCCAGACCTCCGGGTACAGGCGCCCGGTGATCTTCGGCCACCAGTAGTGCAGGCCCGCCATGAAACCCATCACCGCGCCGCCGACCATGATGTAGTGGAAATGCGCGACGACGAAGTAAGTATCATGGACGTGAATATCGACCCCCATCGCGGCCAGATACAGGCCAGTCAGGCCGCCCACCGTGAAGAGGCCGATGAACCCCAGGCTGTACAGCATCGGCGTATCGAAGGCAATCGTCCCGCCGTACAGCGTGGCCATCCAGTTGAACACCTTGATCGCCGAGGGGATCGCCACCAGGAAGCTCAGCAGCGAGAACATCATCCCGACATACACCGATTGGCCGCTCACGAACATATGGTGGCCCCAGACCAGGAACCCGATCACCGCGATGCCCAGACTGGAAAAGGCGATCGCGTTGTACCCGAAGATACGGCGGCGCGCAAAGCAGGTGATGGTCTCGCTCATGACGCCCAACGATGGCAAGATCATGATATAGACGGCGGGGTGCGAGTAAAACCAGAAGAGGTGCTGGAAATAGATCGGATCGCCCCCCCGGCTCGGGTCGAAAATCCCCAGGTGGAAGACCCGTTCGAGGGCGACCAGGACCAGGGTGGTGGCCAGCACGGGGGTGCCCAGGACCATGATGAGACTGGTCGCGTAGAGCGCCCAGATGAAGAGGGGCAGCCGGAACCAGGTCATGCCGGACGCGCGCATCGTATGCGTCGTGATGATGAAGTTCAGGCCCGTCAGGATGGACGAGAACCCGACGATGAAGATGCCGATGACCGTCAGGACGACGTTGCTGTTGGAATAGATGCTGCTGAACGGGGTATAGAAAGTCCAGCCGGTGTCCACGCCCCCGAAGAGGCCGGCGGAGATCGTGAACAGGCCACCCACGATGAAGATGTACCAGCTCAAGAGGTTGATTTTCGGAAACGCGAGATCCCGCGCGCCGATCATGAGGGGAAGGACAAAATTGCCGAGCACGGCGGGGATGGAGGGGATGAGGAAGAAGAAGATCATGATCAGGCCGTGCATCGTGAAGAAGGTGTTATACGTCTGGGGCCGGACCAGGTCGCCTTGTGGGGACAGCAGGTTCACGCGAATGAGGCCGGCGAATATCGCGCCCAGGAAGAAGAAGCCGATGATCGAGACCAGATAGAGCAGCGCGATGCGTTTGTGGTCACGGGTCAACAGCCAGGATGCAAGCCCGTGACCGTCCTCGAGATAACTCGGAGCGGTCTGCACCATGCTCATGATCCCCCCTGCGAGCGCTCTGCGCGTGCCAGGGACCGAACGTAGGCAATGAGTTCCAGGATTTGCTCCTCGCTGACCTGCCCCTGATACGTCGGCATGATCTGCGGATACCCGGCCACCGGAGTCTTCCCCGGCGTCAGGATGTGGTCCCGCAGGAAATCCATGTCCGCCGTCACCTGGCGGCTGTCGGCGAGCGTCACCTGCTGGCCGAAAAGGCCCGCCAGGGCAGGGGCCTTCGCGTTCGTGTTTGTCTGGTGGCAACTGCTGCATCCGAGCCGTTGGAACAAAACCGCGCCAGCACTGGCCGGAAGCACGGGACTGGTCCGGGCCCGCACCCAGCGCTCGTAGTCCGCCGGCTCCATCACGACGACGCTCCCAATCATCGCCGCATGATTCGTCCCGCAGTACTGGGCACAGAACAGATGGTAGGTGCCCGGCGTGGTCGCCTCGAACCAGGCCGTGGTGTACCGCCCGGGCACGACGTCGCGCTTGATCCGGAACGCTGGGACGAAGAAGTCGTGGATCACGTCTTCCGAGGTGAGGATGAGCTTGATCGGCGTGCCGACGGGGATGTGCAGCGCGTTGATCTCGCGGGTCCCGTCGGCGTGCTGGATCTTCCACATCCACTGCTTGCCGACGACCGTGACCTCGACCGCCTGGGCGGGCGGCCGCATGGCGACGAAGAACAGCTTGGCGCCCCAGACGAAGATGACGAGTGCGATAACCAGTGGGATGACGATCCAGGCCACTTCGAGCGGGAGGTTGGGCCGGGTCGGCTGTGCTCGCTCGTCCGGCGTGCGCCGACGGTACCGGACGGCAAAGAAGAAGATCGAGCCGAAGATGAGCAGGACGAAGAACAGCGTCACGGCGACGAGGAAGTAGAAGAGCAAGTCCTCTTGCCTCGCGTAGGTGGACGCGATAGGAGGGAAGAGCGGCAGGACGGCCCCCATGCTCAGGCCTCCTTCACCGCACGGTGCCGGTAATGACGGCCGAGGATGAGGATGGTGGCCGCGAGGCCGCCCACCGTGACCAGGCCCGCCAGCTTGAGGACCCGGTCGATAATAACGGTGTACTGCCCCGTCGCTGGATCGTAGTGATAACAGAAGAGCAGGACCTGATCGATGGGGGAGCCGACCGTATTGCCCGAGGCCTCGATCAGCCCGAGTTGGAGTACCTGCGGCGAGAACTCGATCCCATACTGATACCGAAAGATGCGGCCCTTGGGCGTCAGCAATACGATCCCGGACGCATGGGCAAATTCGTCCTTCACCCGGTCGTACGTAAACCGAAACCCAATGGCTTGCGTCAGTTGCCGGATGGCGGCTGCATCGCCGGTCAGAAAATGCCAGCCCGCAACATCGGGCCCGGACCGCGCGGCCAACGCGGCTTGCTTGGAGGCGGCCAACGCGGCCGTATCCCGGGCGTCGAAGCTGAACACGATGACGGAGTACCTGCCGCTCTTCAGCGACAGCTTCCGGGTGGCCTGGGCTACGCCGTCCATCAGCATGGGACAGAGGTCCGTACAGCGGAAATAGACCGGAACCAGCACCGCGGGTGTTCCGGCAATCAGGTCGCGCAACTGCACACGCTTGCCGCTGGCGTCCTGGAACTGGGCGTCGAGCGGCACCTGCTCGTTCACGCGCTGATCGAACGCCACCTCACGGAGCGGGACCGGGCGTGTGTTGATCCTGGTGTCGAACGTGCTGGGATTCGACGCCGACTGGTGCGCCAAAGACGGGGCAGCCAGGCTCAGGGCGATGCCGGCTGCGAGTCCGAGCATGCTGGCCCACCGCGAATAGGTCTGCCGGGAGCGCATCATCGCCCTTCCTTCCCCCACGGGGCCTGCACGCCTCGCTGGACGACGAGTGCCATCGCCTGGTCGATCGGGATCCGCACGATTGCATTCTTCCGGTCCACCCAGCCGTATGAGTGCAGCAACCCATCCTCTTCAGAGCGGAAGGTTTGCAAGTCGTGTTCCGCGTTGATCTGCAGCGCCGGGCCGAGGGGAGGCTGCGCCGGCCCGGCAAGCGGGGAAAGCGGCACATTCTGCTTGGCCCAGTCCGCTCCGAGATACACGTAGAACCCCGTCACCACCGCGCCGATAAGGATCAACGAAATCACCAGACCTGCCAGGAACTTGCCTAGGGTGGCCGCGCTGAGGTCCGAGTGTTCGAATCCGTCCGCCCGGCGGCCGATGCCTTCGTCGTGCTTCATCTCACCCCTCGGCGTGCTGCAGGCCCGCCTGGATGCGGGGGTCGTGCAAGGGGATCAGCGCCCGGCTCTGCAAGAGACGGAGGAAGAGGCCGATCCACACGCCCCCGATGCCGATCGGGGCTGCGAGGTCCATCCAGTGGACGGAAAATCCCGCCGGGTGAAAGGTCGGGGCGACCATCCAAAAGACGTAGGCGTAATTCATCATCAGGATCCACCCCGCGATCACGGGCAGCACCCGGATGCTGCACTTTACGGCCCGGAACAACAGGAGAAAGAATGGCAGGGCGAACTGGAGCCCGAAGATCAGAAGCGCCAGGACATCCCAGCCACCCGCGATGCGGTGCAGATAATAGGGGATCTCCTCGTTGAGATTCTCGGCCCAGACGATCAGCAGTTGGGAGAAGGCCATATACATCCACAGCATAAGGAACGCGAGCGTGAGATTCCCTAGATCCTTGAACCGCGATACTGTTCCGGCCTCCACGAGCGGCCCAAACCGGACCAGGAGCGCCGCCACGAGGATGACGAACGTCATGGCTTGCAACCCTTGCGCCGCGATGAGCAGCATCCCGAAAATCGTCGAGTACCATTCCGGCTCGAGCGACATGGCCCAATCGATGGCCGCGAAGGTCATCGTGAGACCGTACAGGATCAGTCCCGGCGCGCTCAGGACCTTCTCGCGGATGGCCAGCGACACGTCGGCCCGCCGGTCCTGCGCCAGCGACCACCGGGTCAAAAATCCGGTGAGGGTCAGCCAGATGGCAAAGTACGCGCCGGTCCGGATCCAAAACCCGGGGAGGTTCAAGTACAGCTGTTTCTCGCGGATCAGGCGGTGTGCGGCGACATCTTCGGGCCGGGCCCAGGGATACAGGTGGTGCATCCCGGCGGCGAACGGAAGAAAGAGCAGCGCCATCAGCGGCAGCGTTCGAGCGCCGGCTTCCAGCAATCGGAGCGCTGGGACGCCCCAGGACCCCCCCACCAGGTAGTACAGCATCAAGATGCCGAGGCACCCCAGGCTCACACCGATCCAGAACAGGTACCCCTCCAGATACGACTGGAAGAACTGCGCCGGGTTCACGAATGCGCCGAACGCGCAGGCGAGGAGCGCGAGCACTCCGACCCCGGCCGCTCGGAACTGCAGGCGGCGGATCCCCGGCGGCAGCGCTGGACTGGTGGTCATGATCAGCCTTTCGCCGTTCGTCCTTGACGGTTCGCCTCGGCCGGCGGACGCAACATCGCAGTGCGGCGCTCGGGTATCACTTCTTCTGTTCCTGCAAGCGAGCCCGTTCAGCTTGTGACACGTCGCCCAGCGCGGCATGCTCGCTGAGCTGGAGGGCCCGGATGTATGCAGCGATGGCCCAGCGGTCCTGGACAGGGACCTGATCGGCATAGCTTGGCATCTGGCCGAACCCGTGGGTCATTACCTCGAAGAAATGGCCGATCGG
>DATJQT010000148.1:0-1673 GCA_035505475.1 Vulcanimicrobiaceae bacterium | reverse complement strand
CTAGGTTGCGCTTTGGGCGCGCTCCGACGCGGCACGTGGCCGCGTGAAACCGGCGGCCCGGGTGTGACGTAGGGCACGCAGCGATAAGACCAAGACAGGGGCGAACATGCGGGCTCGACTGATTCTCGGATGGCTGGTGGTACTGACAATGGTGGCGGCGATCGGGTACGCGCAGACGCCTCCGGCTTCAATGCCTGGCTCGGCGGCACCGGGAACGCCCGGCTCCGCGCCGACGCTGCCGCCGCGCCCACTCTCGCTGGCTGAGGCGCTGGAGACTGCGCGGGCGTCGAACCCCGCCTACCTCACGGCAGTGTCCGATCGCAGTCCGGCGGCGTCCCAGTCGCTGTCCTCCGCGGTCACGTTGTTTACGCCGAGCGTCAACGTGCAGGGCGGTGGCGGCTGGAACCAGAAGGGCAACTACAGCCTTCAGGGTCTCTCGTTCGATACGCCGCGCGGCGACGCCTCGCAGTGGCAGGTGAACTTCGGGTATACGCTCTCAGGCACCACCATCGCGAACCGTGGGTCCGCCGCGGCACAATTGCGGGCGGCGGATCAGACGATCGCCAGCCAACGGACCATCCTAGAGACCTCCGTCGAGCGGGAGTACATCAATCTGCTCGAGGCCCGGGCGCAGGCCGACCTCGCGCAGCACGAGGTGGCGCGCGCCCAGGAGCTCCTGAACCTGGCGCAGGCGCAGTACAACGTCGG
Source organism: Vulcanimicrobiaceae bacterium (assembly GCA_035505475.1). Classification (GTDB taxonomy): domain Bacteria; phylum Methylomirabilota; class Methylomirabilia; order Methylomirabilales; family 2-02-FULL-66-22; genus 2-02-FULL-66-22. The sequence goes on along the minus strand of DATJQT010000148.1, from coordinate 965 downwards.
ACAGAAGACGATCATCGACGTCAAGCAGGCGCAGGTCACCAAGGGCAACGCGGACGTGGCGCTGCTCCAGGCGCAGCAGAACGTTCAAACAGAGGTCCTCACGGTATACCAGCTGATGGGAGTGCCCGCGCCGGTGGGCGTGGAGGTGGTACCCACGGACACATTCCCGGTTACGCAGCCCGCATGGAGCCAGGACACCCTCGTCGCACTGGCGTTGGCCGAGAACCCGGTGCTGACCGCGCTGCGGGCCCGGGCCGAGGGGGCTCGGTGGAATACCCGCGCCGCGTACTCGACCTACTTGCCGACCCTGCGCCTCTCTGCGAGCTACGGGAAGTACCGGCAGACCACATGGGAACAGGCCAATCAGAATGGCATCCCAGTCGGTCCGGATACGATCGTGGTGCACACCACGGGGATCAACCCTCCGTGGAACTTCCAGATCATGCTCTCGCTCCCGATTTTCGACGCATTCTCGCGGAACGCACAGATCTCGCAAATGCGGGCGAACGAGCGTGACCTGCAGCTCTCGATCCGCGCCCAGGAGCTGACGGTACGCGCCAACGTGGGCGCGGCTTACCTCGCGCTGGTCACCGCGTACCGCACCATCGCCGTGCAAGCCAACAACCGCGCCGCAGCTGATGACGCGCTGTCGCTGGCGGAAGAGCAATACCGTGTGGGTTCGGGCTCGATCATCCAGTTGAACGACGCGCAGATCGCGTCCGAGCAGGCTGGCGTGAGCTACGTCAACGCGGTGTACAACTATCACAAGGCGGTCGCGGCGCTGGAGCAGGCCGTCGGCCAGCCGTTGCGTTAGGGGATCGGACAGGAATCCATGAGCACTCGCGGAAGGGTCGTTCTCATCGCCATCGGGGTCGTGGTCGTGGCGGGCTTCGTCCTGCTCGGCGTGGGCAAGCGGCGCCAGGCGGCGATCGCGGTCAAGCTCGAGAAGGTCGCGCGCCGCGATC
>DATJQT010000147.1:0-16366 GCA_035505475.1 Vulcanimicrobiaceae bacterium | reverse complement strand
GTGCGAGCCAGATCGTCTGCAGGCCAGCGCGCTGCCCGCCGCGAATATCCGACTCCGGCGTATCCCCTACCATCACCGCATCCTCCGCCGCACGCTGCAGCCGGGCAAGTGCGGCCAAGAAGATGTGTGGCTCTGGCTTGCCGATGATGATTGGGTTAGCGCCCGTGGCCGCAGACACCGCGGCGACCATGGCGCCGCAGCCGGGCAGAAACTCGCCACCCTCGATGGGGAGGCGGGGGTCGCGATTCACCGCCACGAACGTCGCCCCGCCCGCGACAGCATGCGCCATGGCGACCAGCTTCTTGTAGTCGAACGAAAAATCGTGGCCGACGACGACCACATCCGCCGGAGTGGACTCCTCCGCTGAGATCACCGTATGGCCCGCCTCACTGACGCCCTGTTTCAGCCGATCGGATCCCATGACCAGGACGCGTGATGGGCCGAAGTGCTCCCGCACGAACGGGCCGGCCACTTCCGCGGCCGAGAGCATTTCGGATGCTGTCGCGTGGATCCCAAGCCGGACCAGCTTGTCGAGCAGTTCGTCTCCGAACTCCCGCGAATTGTTGGTGAGGAACAGCACCTGCTGCCCGCGCGCCCGGATCGCGGCCAGGCAGCGCGCAACCCCTGGTACCAGAGCGTTCCCGGTGTAGACACAGCCGTCCAGATCGAAGATGAACGCAAAAGAACGGAGGTCCATACCGGGCTCCTTGCTCTGCAGGTCAGACGGCAGGCGCGTCCTCGGCATCGGTCAGCACGTCACGAGGCACGAGGTCGGCGGCATCGGTCAGGTGGCAGGTGTCGTTCACCAGCAGGACCCGGCGCGATCCCCCACCCACCTCGACGCGACTGATCGCGGTGTTATCCTGCTTGATCCGGAAGAGTGCACGCGGTGCGAGTCCCAGCACATGGCAGAGGACCGCCTTGATCACGCCGCCATGCGAGACCACAAAGACGTGCCCGTCGGGATGGGCGCGCTCGATGCGTCCGACGCAGTCGGTCACGCGCGCAAAGAACGTGTCCAGGTGCTCGCCGTCCGGGGCCGGGTGCGCAAGCGGATCGGCGAGCCAACCCTCATACGCGCCCGGATGGGCCGCCTGGATCTCTGTCACGGTCATGCCTTCCCATTGGCCAAGGCGCATTTCGCACAGCGCGGGGTCGCGGACGAGCGGAACAGCGAATACGGCCGCGATCTGCTCCGCGGTATCGGCGGCCCGCCGGAGGGGGCTGGTGTACACCGCGACAGGATGAATCCCGGTCCGCTGCAGGCTGCTCACGAGCAAGTCCGACTGGCGCCGACCGCGTGGGCTCAGCCCCGGATTCTGGTTGCCTTGGATCCGGCGCTCCCCGTTCCACACCGATTCGCCGTGGCGGATGAGGGTAAGTAACGGCATGCCGCGAACTCTCGACTGCGGAATCGCGCGTCGACAGGCTCAGCGCGAACGGAACAGTGGGTGATCGGAAGCCTTCAAACCATGCATGTGCTGGCCACCACGAACACGATCACGAACACGGTGTTTTCTACCCGGCACGCGGCGCTCCTACAGACTATACCCGCCGTCCACGACCAGGTTGCAGCCGGTGGTGAAATTCGAGGCCTCCGAGGCGAGGTACACCACCGCACCGCCGAGATCCTCGTAGGCTTGCCCATACCGCTTGATCACGCCCTGGTCCACCCGGATCGCCCGGATGGCGGGGTTGTCGGACCGCGCCGCATTGCCCGGCGTCCGGCAATACCCGGGGCTGATCGCATTCACATAGATCTTGAAACGGGCCCACTCCACGGCCAGGCTCTTCGTGAGCATCACCACACCGGCCTTGGCCGCATTGTAGTGGCAATAGTCCGCGTCCCGGTTGACGTGCAGAGATGACATCGAGGCGATGTTCACGATTTTCCCGCCGCCCTGCTGGATCATGTAGGGTGCCACCGCCTTGCAGCATATGAACACGCCCTTGAGGTCCACCGCCAGCATCCGTTCCCAATCCTGCAGACTCATTTCCAGGGCGGAGACCGGCTGGGCGTAGCCCGCATTGTTCACCAGGATGTCCAGTTTGCCCCACTCGCCAACGACCTGCTTGAACATGGCCTCGACGCCCGCCATATCGGTCACGTCGGCCTTGAACGGCACGGCCTTGCGGCCCCGCGCCTGCACCAGCTTGGCGGTTTCCTCCGCGGCAGGGAGATCCAGTTCGGCAATGGCGATGTCCGCACCTGCCTCCGCGAGCGCGAGGGCCATGCCCTGCCCAAGACCGCGGCCCGCACCCGTCACCAGGGCGGTCTTTCCCATCAAAGAAAACCGATCCAGAATGCCCATTGCTCACCCTCCAATTTGTAGAGAACGGCAAGTTTTCCCGGTCGGCGTCCGGCCAGAAACTCCTTGCGCTGAGCCGGAATCGCAGAGTAGCATGACGCTTCATTTCCTGATGCGTCGTGCCGTTTCAAGGGAAGCCGATGCCACGCGCCACCATCCTGATCGTCGAAGATAACGTTGCCCAGTCGCAAGCACTGGCCGAAGCGCTGCAGTTTGCCGGCTTCACCACGTTGCAAGCCCGGTTAGGGATTCAGGCCCTGCAGATCGCCACGGAAAACCGTCCCGACCTCATCCTCATGGACACCCAACTGCCGGACCTCGATGGCCTTGCGGCCGCCGAAACGCTGAAGAGCGATCCCGTGATGGCTCGCATTCCCATTGTGGTGATGACCGCCCATGATCTGGAGGGCGAGCAGGCCCGGACGATGACCCGGACCTGTGTCGGCTACGTGCAAAAGCCGGTGCAGCCGCGGCATCTGGTCACACTGATCACGGCGATCCTCAAGTTGCCCTCCGAAGGGGTCACGCCCGCCAAGAAGACCCACGCCAAGCCCCCCGCTGATCGCCGACGGTAGGCCCAAGCTATCACACCCCTCCCCAAATTACTCACCAGAAACTCGTCCCGGTCTTGAGAAGAAGAGGTTCCAAGCGTCCCGGCTCTGAGGAGAGTGCCGCGAGCCGCTCAGGTCCGTAGGCGGGGGTCCATGGCGTCGCGGACGGCGTCGCCGAAGAGATTCAGCCCCAGGACCGACAGGGCGATCGCGCACCCCGGGAAGACGGCGATCCACGGGGCGTTGCGGATGTACTTCTGGGAATCCTGCAGGATGTTGCCCCAGGTGGGCGTGGGCGGCGGTTCGCCCAGCCCGAGAAAAGAGAGCGCAGCCTCGGCCAGCAGCACCTCCGCAAAATAGAGACTCAACTGGACTACCACAACCGAGAGGCAGTTGGGCAGGACCGTGCGAAGGACTAGCCGCCAGCGCGGGCTCCCCAACGCCTGCGCAGCCACCAGGTATTCCTGCGCCACCACGCTCAAGGCGATGCCGCGCGTCACGCGCACGATGCGCGGCAGGTACACGACCGCGAGGGCGATCATGATGCTGCGGGTCCCCGTCCCTAACGCCGCCGCGACGGCCACGGCGAGCAGGAGTGGGGGAAAGGACATCAAGAGGTCCATGAGCCGCATGGTCACGCTGGACAGCCATGCGGCGCTGACGCCGGCCCCGATGCCGAGCAGGACACCCGGCAGTGCCGCCAGCACCATCGTGGAGATCGAGGTCATCAGGCTGACCCGGGCGCCGAAGACCACCCGGCTCAGGACATCACGGCCCAGCTGATCGGTCCCGAACCAGTGCCCCGCGCCTGGCGCCAAAAACCGCTGCGCGATGTTCAACTTGACGGGATTGGCGAGTCCGAGGAACGGTGCAGCCAATGCGATCATGACCAGAGTCACTACGATCATGCTGCCGAGCAGCGACAGGCGGTTACGCCGAAGCTGTCGCCACACGCGCTCGAACTGCTCGAGGCGGCCCGGCGGGGGCGGCACGCGCGCTACCTGGACTGCCTGCCTGGAGACAGGGATGGCTGCCATCGCGATCCGTCGTGACCCGCTCAGCCCAGCCGCAGCCGGGGATCGAGATACGTGTACAGAATGTCTACAGCCAAGTTGATCAACACGTAGAGCACCGAGATATAGAGGATCAGTCCCTGGATGACCGGGAGGTCCCGGTTATACAGCGCCGTGATGACGAGCTGGCCCACACCCGGCAGGACGAAGAGCGTCTCGATGACGGCGCTCCCTCCCAACAGGATCCCAAGGTTGATCCCCAGCACGGTCACGGCGGGGATCAGGGCGTTGCGTAGCGCGTGGCGAAAGAGCACCACCTGCTCGCGCAGTCCCTTGGCCCGGGCGGTCCGGATGTACTCGTGCCCGAGAACTTCCAGGACGCTGCTCCGCACCAGCCGGGCCAGAAGCGCCGTGAGATACGTCCCCAGCGCGCAGCTCGGCAAGATCAGGAACCGCAGCCCACTCCAGAAGTCGTTGACAACGGACGTGTACCCTACGATCGGCACCAGGTTCAGCTTCAACGAAAAGAGGATGATCAGCATCAGCCCCAGCCAGAAACTGGGCATCGAGAGGCTAATCAGGGTCAGCAGGCGGGCGCCATGGTCGATCCAGGTATCCCGGCGCACCGCCGAGATCAGGCCGGCCGGAACCCCGATCCCCACGGAGATGAGGAGGGAGAGTCCGACGAGGGCGAGGGTGGTGGGAAAGCGCCAGACCAGCTCGTCCGTCACGCGCGTCTTGTTGTAGAGCGATTCGCCGAGGTCGCCGTGGACGACACGCGTCAGCCACTCCCAGTAGCGGACGTGGAGCGGCCGATTCAGGCCGAGCTGCTGGCGGAGCTCCGCGACCTGCTGGGGAGTCCCCTCGCCGCCGAGCATGACCAGCGCCGGATCGCCCGGGATGACGTGCACCAGGGCGAAGGAGGCAATGGACAATGCCAGCAGCATGGGGACCAGCGCTACTAGGCGCGTGAGGATGTGTCGGAGCAATGGGGGCATGGTGGATTGGGCGGGTCCACGCCGGTCCGGCGCGGACCCGCCGTATCGGTGCGGGCTATTGTGAGAGGCTCACGTTCCAGGCGCGGGCATACCCGGCCGCCCAGTTCGTCCAGCCGCGCACGTTGCTGCGCCATCCCTGAACCTGCGGCTCGTACATGAGCGGAATCCAGGGCACGTCCGTCCGGAGCACGTTCTCCAGATCGACGAATATCTTCTTGCGTTCCTCGTTGTTCAGCGTCGCCCGGGCCGCGCGGCACAGTTTGTCATAGGTTTCATTCTTGTACCCGGTCGAGGTGCTTGTGCTCTCCCAGAACTGGCAGTAGTAGATCTCGGCATCCGGGCGCGGGCTCAGGCCCGAGAGGAAGAACGCGAACTCACCGCCATCCCACGTGGTCTGCAGCGCGGCCGATTCCAGCGTCCGCACCTTGACGTTCATGCCGACCGCCTGCATTTGCGCCTGCAGCACCACCGCGATCTCCGGATAGATGCTGGGCTGCAGATGGGAGTCGAGGATAATCTCCTCGCCCTTGTAGCCGCCTTCCTTGAGCAGCTGCTTGGCTTTCTCTGGATTGGGCTTCCCATACGGATCATTGCCGTGCACGGCCGGGTTGAAGTACGGCGTGCCTACGGGGATCCCCGCCGGCGCCGGCTTGCCGAGCCCAAAAGTCACCGCCTTGACGATCTCCTCCTTGTCGATGGCGTGCGCCACCGCCTGGCGGAGCTTCTGGTTGTTCATGAAGATGCCCTTCTTGAACCCGAAGCGGAGATCCGAGAAGCTGATGCCGGGCGTGGCGGTGACGGTCAACCCCGTCTTCCCCTTGTACCGCTCCACATCCTGCTGGGTGAGGGACAGCGCCACGTCCACGTCGCCGCGCTCAAGCGCCGCCGCACGGACGGAAGAGTCGCGGATCGGAATGAAATTCACCTCGTCCACCAGGGCCAACCGCTTGCCCGTGAAGCCGGAGGTCGGCCGATCATCCACCGTGTAACCCGCGAACTTCTTCAGCCGGATGAGGCTGTCCTTCTTCCACTCCACGAACTCGAAGGGGCCCGTCCCAATCGGTTTCGTGAGCGTGCCGCCTTGGCGCTCGGCCTCGCCATCCGGGTAGATGACGGCTGGGGCGATCGGGTTCGCCAGCGTCGCGATGAAGCCGGCGTTCACGTCGGTGAGCACGAACTTCACGGTCAGCGGGTCCACCGCCTCCACCGTCTTGATCATTCGCTTGAACTGCCCGGAGCGCGGCCCCTTGTTTTGCATCTTGGTGATCGAGTACACGACATCCTTGGCCTCGAGGGTCTTGCCGCTGTGGAACTTCACGCCCTTGCGCAGGGTCACGGTGTAGGTCAGGCCGTCCGCGCTGACCGTGTACTTCTCGGCCAGCGAGGGCCGCGGCCCCATGTCCTCGCCCAGGGCGAACAGCATGTCGTACACGTTCAGCAGGACGACCCGGTTCAGGTAGTGCGTAGTCATGTGCAGATCCACGTCCGAGATGTCCCCGTCCGCGGCGATGCGCAGTACCGTGCCCGCGGGCGCGGGCGTCACCAGCCCGGCGACCAGCACGAGCGCCGCCAGGCTTCCGATCAGCCATCCCAGCCATCGCTTCCTCATCGCGGCCTCCTTCTCGTTCGCCCTGATCCGGTTACCAGCGGATGTCCTTCTGCACGGGCAGCCGATGCTGATCCTGGCGCGGAGGGACCGGCCACTGCCGATACTCCTCCAGCCAGGCCAGCATGTGCGTCATGACGTTCTCGAGGATTTGCTTCCCTTTCTCGGCCGTCGCCTTGCGCGGATCGCCGTGAATGCCGGTGGTGGTCCACCGGCCCCAGAAATCGTTGAAACGAACGGTCTTGGTGGAATCGGAACTCATGTAGGCCCCGACCACATCGTTCCCGAACGCCGCCTTGTCCATCTGCACGCGTTGCTTGGCGAAGTGCAGGTACAGCGAGGTCTCCATCTCGTCGGCGTGGGCGTGGACCTCGCTCTCGAGAATCTTCAGGGTCTCGCTCCACCCCATCTGGTAATACCCGAACGCGCAGCAGATCGACGGCGTCTCGAGCACCGTGCGGCGCGCCACCAGGTCGATCATCGGCATGTTGGACCCGTGCCCGTTCACTAGGGCGATGCGCTTGAAACCGTGGTACGCCACGCTCTTCGTCACGTCCACGCAGTAGTTGATGAAATGTTCCGGCTCGACGTGGATCGTCCCCGGGAAGTCGATGTGGTGCATGTTCAGGCCATAGGGGATCGCGGGGAGCACCAGCACCTTGTCCGGCGCGCGGCGCCCCAGCTCGTGGCAGACCTCGCGCACCAGGAACAGGTCCACATCGAGCGGCATGTGCGGGCCGTGCTGCTCGGTCGAGCCGGTAGGCAGAATGACGACTTTCTGCAACTCGATCGCATCGTTCATCTCGGGCCAGGTCAGCTTGTTGTACTCGTAGGTCTGTCGGGCGTCCACGGAAGCCTCCTTCAGGTGGGCTACATACCGGATGCTCTCGCATTAGCAGAATGCGAGTGGGTTCTATCAGACGGTCTGTGAGGTGTCAAGCACCTAGCCGTGTGCAAAGAGCGCAGAAGATCCGCCTGGGACGCACAGGACGACCGCACGAAAAAACGGGCGCGCACAGTTGGTGGACAACTGGGGGACGCTATTTGGCGGAGCCCTTGGGTTGCCACGTCTCTGCCTGGCGCTGGCAATCGCTCCGCTCCTGCCCGGACAGTGGACGCTCCAGATAGGGGGCAGCGCGGGTGATTTGCGTCACGAGCATCGGGTCAGACTCGGCGGCAAAACGGCGGGCACGCATCCCCCAGATGCAGGCGTGCAATGGGTTCTTTTTTCCCAGCCGGCCCTCGTCGAACATCAAGCTGATGTTCCACATGGCCTCCGCCACGCCGAGGTTGGCTGCCGCCTCGAAATACGTCAAGGCCTTGTAGGAATCCCGCATGACTCCCAAGCCCTGGTCGTAGGCCTTGCCCATCATCAGGTTCGCGCCGGGATGGCCCTGCGCCGCCGCCCGCTCGAGCCATGCGATGCCCTCGGCGAAGCGCCGCTCCGTCTGGAGCTGTGCCCCGAGTTCGTACTGGGCCGGCGCGTAGCCCGACTCGGCGGCCTTGCGCAGCCATTTCTCGGATTCGCCGGCATCGAGCCGGACGCCGGTGCCGCTCTCGTACGCCATCCCCAGCGCATATTGGGCTTCCGGATCGCCGGCCTGCGCCCGCGGGACGAGCGCCTGGACTTCCGGCGAGGCCCGCCGCACATCCTGCGTCGTGACATCGGCCGGCTTACCCAGCAGGCCGCAGCCACAGAGCAGCACGGCGGCCACAGACGCCAGCCATCGTCGAGTCATCCTCATCTCCTCGTCGGCAACGGACAGCGCCGGAGCGCGCGTGGCTCTTCTACCCTTAGCCGCGCGTACCCGTCAACAAGAATTGCCGAACCATTCTCTCGGAAACGGGCGCCGGTCAGCGAGCGGTGGTGTCCAGGCGTTCGTGGAGCGCGGCGCGCGCGAGCCGCGCAACACACACCGTGACGGCCACCGTCGCCCCAAACCCCACAGTGTACAGTGCCCAGTGCAACGGCCCATGGGGGGTGGCCTGCGTGCCGAGGGTTGCCAGATTACCGACCAGCGATCCCAGGTACGCATTCAAAAGAATACCGGGGGTCATCGCAACCCACGAGGCCAGGATGTAGTCGCGCGGCGGGACCTGCGTCAGGCCATAGGCGTAGTTCTTGACTACAAAGGGAATCGCAGGCGTCAGCCGCGTCAGGCCCACGATCTTCCACCCCTCGCGCGCCACGACCCGATCGAGGGCACGAAACGTCGGATGATCCTCAAGGTACCTGGCGACCCAATCGCGGGCAAGGTGTCGTCCGATGAAGAAGGCGGCGGTCGCACCCAACGTGGCACCCACCGATGCCAGGGCCGCACCGCCGAGTATTCCATAGACCGCTCCCGCGCCCAGCGTCAGCAGAAATGTCGGCAGGACAAGCACCGTGGCGGCAGTGTACATGGCGATGAAGATCGCCCACCCCCACGGCCCCAGATCACTGATCCAGGCCAGCGCGGCTCGGAAGACGATCGCGATGTCCAGCCAGCGCCCCGCCGCGAACAGGCCGGCCACCAGCAGGATTGCGGTCACCAGCGTGACGCCGGACCACGGGCGGGTCGAATTCGTATGCGCCATCGGACCACGCCTCTCCTGGACTGCACTGCAACAGAACCCTCTCGCGTCACAGGGCGATGCAATGAGGCCGTTGCCGAGCGTTCTTTGCTGGGGCGAAATTCCGGCTACCTTCCGTAAAACAGGCGGGGTGGGTGGAGCATCTGCCAGACCGCATCGCAGGCGGTCAGCTCCTCCGGCGTGAGGCGTATGCCGACCGCGCCCAGGTTCTGCCGGAGCTGCTCCACGGAGGTGGCGCCACACACGATGGAGGTGATCCCTGTCTTGTTGAGCACCCAGGCCAGCGCAAACTGCGCGAGGCTTTTGCCATGATCGGCGGCAATCTCTTTGAGCCGCTCGACAGCGTCGAAATCCAGGTCGGTCCAGTATTTCTCGTTGTACCGGAATCCCTTTGTGCCAAGGCTGAATCGCCGACCCTCGATCGGCGGCTTGCCTTTCTCGTACTTGCCGGAGAGAAATCCGGCCGCGAGCGGACTGAACACCGCCACGCCGATGCCTTCCTCGAGGCAGAGCGGGAGCAGTTCGTACTCGATGTCCCGCGCCAGCAGATTGAAAGGCGGCTGGATGAGGTCCCAGCGCGCCAGGTTGTGCGTGTCGCTGATCCAGAGCGCTTTCGAGACCTGAAACGCCCGGAAATTGGAGCACCCCAGGTAGCGCACCTTGCCCTGCCGGACCATGTCGTCCATGGCGCGCATGGTCTCGTCGAGCGGGGTATCGTAATCCGGCATGTGCGCATAGTAGATATCGAGGTACTCCGTCCCGAGGCGCCGCAGGCTGCCCTCGAGGGCCTGCATGAGATGCTTCCGCGAGAGCCCCATATCGTTGTGGCCGACGTGGTCGCCGCCGGGCCACGGGTGGAACGCGCGCGGTCGCGCCAGGTCGATCGGACCGGCGATCCGCTGCTCCCCATACTTGTCCGCCAGCTTTCGAATGTGCCCGGCCTTCGAGGCGAGCACCAGGGAATCCCGGTTGCCCTTGATGGCCTTGGCCAGGATCTCTTCCGTGACGCCGTTGGCGTACATGTCGGCCGTGTCAATGAACGTGACCCCGGCGTCAATCGCCGCCTGGATGATCCGCAGCGACTCGTCCTCTTCGATCTGGCGCCCGAACATCATCGTCCCCAGGCAGAAGGCGGATACCTTCAGCCCGGTCCGCCCAACCTTCCGATACTCCATCGCGCCCTCCATGTGGTCGGCCAACCGGCGTCGCTGCGCAGAGCGCGGCGGCATTGGCGTTGCAGTGCCAGAGGATGAAAGTGCTGCGACCGCCGCGGAACGTATCAGCGGCCGCACGTCAGGTCAAGTCCGTCCGACGGAAAGATCTGCGGCAGCATCGAAGTGCAGACGAAGCGGTTCACATTGACAGTCTGCGCGGAATCAGGTACACCGTGGACGCTACTGGCAGGAGGCCTGGGTGAAAATCCGCGACCAGGACGGGCTCTCCAAGAGCCGACCGCAAAAGGCAGAGACGGCGCAGCCTCCGCAGACCCAGCGGTCGGATGCAACCGCCTCAATTGCACCGAGCCGGGAAGACCGGGTGGAGCTGTCTGCCCGCGCCCGCGCGCTGCAGGCGGCGTCGGCTGCGTTGGCACAGCAGCCCGCCATCCGAAGCGACAAGGTTGAACGCCTGAAGAAACGAATTGCGGAAGGGAAATACCAGGTTTCGGGTGACTCCATCGCCGAAAAGCTCCTCGACGAATCGTAATTGCCCCCTCCCTCCCCTCTCACGCGCACTCTCTCTATTCTGGCCCGGTATGCATGTTCGCGCGCCACGCTGCGAGCCGCTCCGCCTCATGTCCCAGGATTTCCATTGTCACTTTTCTCAGAATTGCAGATCGGGGAGCCAGGCCGGCCAGTGAACGTCTCTGGGATCCCGGAACGCTTCGAGAGGGTTCAGCGACTCGACATTGCCCAGAGCAAGACGGCGACGCCAACGATGATCCGATACACCGCGAAGGGCGCAAAGCCCCGCCGCCGGACCCATGCCATGAACCACGCCACCGCTGCGTAGGCCACGAAAAACGAGACGACGAATCCGATCGCCAGCACGATCCACGCATGCGCATCCATCTGGACGGCGCCCCAGGAATCCGCTCGTCCGGCGGTCAGGCTCTTGAGCAGCTCGTACACGGTTGCGACGACCATCGTCGGCATGGAGAGGAAGAACGAGAACTCCAGCGCCGCGGCGCGGGACATCCCGGCCAACTGGCCCGCGGCAATCGTGGACATGGACCGCGACGTGCCTGGAAAAATCGCGGAAAATATCTGGCAACATCCGATCCAGACAGCTTGTCCCAAGCTCATGCGGTCCATGCTCCATACCCGGATCCGAGCGGATCCCCCCGCCGGCCCCGCCGCTTCGGCCGGCGCTTGCCGCGCATCGATCACCCACATGATCACGCCGCCGATGAGCAAGGCGAAACCCATGATGAACAGGCTTTCCAGATGCTTGCCGATGATCTTGACCAGGAGGAAGGCCGGGATGGCGGTGCAGACGAACGCCACGCAGGTCAAGCCCAGCGGATGCGTGAGGGCCGTCCGGTCCCCCCGTTCGCCTCCTGGAAACGTGGAAAGGAATTGCCGGATCCGTGCGCGGAAGTAGATCGGCAGGCACAGGATCGCCCCGAGCTGAATGACGATGGTGTACATCTTCCAGTAGCCGCTGGCCAGGTCAATGTGCATCAGCGCTTCGAAAATACGCAGGTGCGCCGTCGAGCTGACCGGCAGAAACTCCGTCAAACCCTCGATGACACCCAAAATCACAGAGATCAGATAATCGTTCACGGGTCCTCCAAGCCTCGCGCTATCGAGTCACAATGCCGATTAGGCTCGGTCTCGGCTGCCGCAGAGAACGCGCTCCGCCGTTGATGCTTTAATGGCACGGCGTAAATGCTGCGGCCGCCGCGACTGGACTTATACCAGAGAACGGCGGCCGCCTGAAGAGCAATCGGTCTTCTTCCCGGGTGCTTACTTCACGGACATGTCCATGGAGCGGGTCTTCTGGTTATCGGGCAAGAGGAGGTGCATTTGTCTCAGGTTGCCGATCTGTGCCGTGACTTCGGCCAGGTTGATTTCCAGGAGGTGGCCGCCTTTCTGGCGATCGTCGCTCAGGAAGTGCAGATGGTAACCGGGCGCATAGACGCCCTGGATATACCCCGGGCAGCGCACGCCGACCAGGGTGCCCTTAATATCCTTCCACTCAAACACGGACTGGTTCTTGACCACTTCCGCCAGCCCCGGGTAGTTTTCCACCTGTTTGGCCGTGCTGCGGACTTTCAAGTAATTGAACGTTCCCTGAAGCTTGAACACGTAGAAGATGTTGAGGTTGGGTAGCAGCTTGTCCATGCTCTGCTGCAACTGCGCATAGCTGGCAATATTTTTCACCGGCACGGTATTATCCGCATTCAAGAATGCCACCGCCGAATAGGTGATCGGTGTGGGGTCCTCGACTGGAACGACCTTGCCTTCGTACATCGCATTGTAGGCCTTCCCGTCCAGGAGAATCAGTTCCCCGTCCATGGCCTCAAACGCGCCAACGCCGGTGTTGCCGTGCTGCCTCAAGTCTCCAACGGTCGTGACGGGATAGAAAACCCCGCGTTCCAAGCCGGTCAGTGTTGAGACCTGAAAGAGCGTATCTTTGGGCTCGTATACCTGCGAGAAACCGGGGACAGCTGCCGCCAGGACCACGATCGCAAATACACACCCAGCAAGACATCCATGCAGTCGTCGATCGAGGAGCATGTCACAGACTCCTTTCAGTGATGATCCGTGTCATCCAACACCGACGCCCTCCTTCGAACGGAACCGGCTTTCGTCTCAGCGCCGCCCGTCCTCCAGGGGGCGGTCGCGTTGCTTCGGCGGTTTCTAGTCATCAGGACCCCAGGTTTTCCCCTTTCACACTCGCCGCTGCGCCCCTGCGCCTTTTCGGTCTCGTCGCTCTAGGCGCTCGACGCTACGCCCCCGCCAGCCCCTCCAGGACCGTCATGACCGCAGCCGAGTCCAGGTCGCCTTTTCCTTGGGCCTTCGCGGCCCGCAGGATTTCCCGCGCCGTGCTGGCCACCGGCAGCGCGACGCCGCACTCGTCGGCAAGGCGCACCACATTCGAGAGATCCTTGTACATGTTATTGACCGAGAAATGCGGCGTGAAATCGTGCTTCAGCATACGCGGACCGCGCGTTTCCATCGCGCCGGTTCTCGCCCCGCCGACGGAGGTGATCTCCACGACCGCTTGAGGGTCGAGACCCGCCTTGGTCGCCAGGACCAGCGCCTCGGCACACGCGTGAATGGCGACGCCAAGGATCAAGTTGTTGACCAGTTTCAACGTAACCCCCATCCCGTTTGGACCAGCATAGACGATCTTCACGCCCATGGTCTGAAACAGCGGAAGGCACTCCTCGAAGGTTTCGCGGGGACCTCCGACCATGATGCCGAGCTTCCCCTCCGAGGCCACCCGAGGTGCGCCGGTGACCGGCGCGTCCAGCATGCGGAGCCCGCGACCGGCGGCTCGTTCTGCAATCGCCCGTGACGTCTCGGGCGTGATGCTGCTCATATCAATCAGGATCAGCCCCGCGTGCGCCCCCTCCAGCACGCCGGTCGGTCCACAGGTCACCTGCTCGGACGCTGCGGAGTCCGTCACCATCGCGATCACCACGTCACACGTCTCGGCCAGCGCCCGGGGAGAATCCGCCCACGCTGCGCCGGAGTCCACGAGTGCCCGCGCCTTGTCCCGGGTCCGATTCCAGACCGTGAGCGGATACCCGCCCTGCATGATGCGCCGGGCCATGTGCTGCCCCATCAATCCGATGCCGACGAATCCGATGCGCTGCATATTCCCTCCGTGGAGGCTGACGCTCCTCGCGTAGAACCCCGCGCGTTTACCACAACCCGATAATCTTCCACCACACCCCGCCCACACCAAGCCAGATCACGAGATTCACGACACTCACAATAAAGCCGTGCCGCCACCAGGCGCCCAGCGAGCTGTAACCCGCATTGTAATAGATCGGGGACGGCCCCGTGCTGTAATGCGTCATGGCACAGCACAGGCAGTTCATGAACCCGAGACAATACATGACGAGCGGCAATGGCGCACCGACGCCGACCGCCACGAGCCCCATCGGGACGAAGAATGCGAGCGCATGGGCCGTCACGGAACTCAGCAGATAATGGGAATACTTGAATGCGATCACCACCAGCAGAAAACCGATCACCCACGAGTGAATTCCGCCGATCGCGCCTTTGAGCACATCGGCGAGGTAGGTGATGATCTTCAAGCTGCTAAGCCCGCCCGCCAGGCTGACGAACCCGCCAAACCAGATCAGCGCGTCCCACCCGCCCCGCTCCGCCAGCACATCATCCCAGGTGAGCACCCGTAACGCCAGCAGCGCAGCGACGCCGGCCAGGGCGACTGCGGTGGCATCCAGGCCGGTCCACTGGCCCGTGGCCCAGAGCGATAGCGTGAGCAGGAACACAGCCAGCATGCTCTTTTCCGCGGCCGCCATCGGGCCCATCTTTTGGAGCTCCCGAATCGCCATCGCCGCGGCATCGGGTGAGCGCTTCACTTCCGGTTTCGTCAACAGGAAAATCACGTAGGGAACGACCAGGAGCGCTACGAACCCCGGCACTAACGACGCCCACAGCCAGCCCATCCAGGTGATGTCGTACTTGAAGGCATCCTTGGCAAGCTTGACCACCATGGCGTTCCCGGCCGTGCCGGTCAGGAAGATGGCCGAGGTCATGAGCGTCGTCTGGAACTCGTTGAACATGAGGAAGGCGCCGACCCGCTGCCGAGGCGAGCCCGGTTCGGACCCGAGCGAGACCGCCAGCGAGCGCACGATGGGAAACAGGATCCCGCCGGCCCGCGCGGTATTCGATGGCGTCGCCGGCGCGATGATCGTGTCCGAGATCGTGAGGGCGTACCCCAACCCCAAGGTGCTCGTCCCGAAGGCCCGGACCAGCAGGAACGCGATCCGGCGGCCCAGGCCGGTTTTGATGAACCCACGGGAAAACATGAACGCACAGACGATCAACCAGACCAGCGCTTCCGAGAAGCCGGCCATGGCCTCTTTGATCGGGAGGGTTCCGGAGATGGTCGTGACGGCGATCGCCGCGATGACGGTGGCCCCCATCGGCAACGGCTGCAAAATCAGCCCGAGGATGGTCGCGGCGAAAACGGCAATCAGATGCATGGCTTGGGGCTTGAGCGGACCGACGGGAGGCACGAGCCACAGGACGATACACACCCCGACCACAATCGCTCCGCGCCAGACCCGAGTCCGTTCAGTCGATGCGCCGCTTGCCTGCTGGTTCATCGCTGGGCCTCCTTAACCGCGAATGCGTCGCCGTTAGCCATCTTTAAGGACCGAAGCATTACACCGGCGAGAACGCGTGCCACAGTTGGGGTGCAATAGGTGCGTGCTGCTCGGCCGCAGTATACTGCCGCCCCTCCTCTGCCGCATGTTCCGGGTGCCAACCCAGGCACGATGTCCGGTGGACGAGACATTGCCGGGTCGAGCGGCGGCGAGCGCGCCGAGGCCAAGGACGGATGCTTCTGGGCAAGATGTAATCCGGCAGTCTAGTGACGGACGCGCACGACCTGTAAGAGGTACCGCGCGTGTCCAGCAATGCCTTCCGCTTCGATCTGATCGCCGGATGCCCGCAGGGCGAATGCCGGCGGCTCCGACCCGAGAGCGCCGGGAACCTGGATCATCAACGAGCCGGTAGCTCCGCTGAGGCGGCCTTTCCCGGACATGCGCGAGCGGGGCAGCGAGATCGTGGCGGAAATGTGCTGATAACACTGCACAATCTGCAGCTCCGCCGTTTCCGTTCCCTGAGGGCTGGTCAGCGTGCCGCGCCAGGTCCCCGCCAAGCGGGCCGGCACCGTCCATAAATAGATCAGGCTTACCGGTGTGCCACCCGTCGGCTTTTCAGGCACTTCGATCACCAGCGTTCGATCGGGCGGCCAGTCGCCCATGTCCCAATCGTGCGAAACGATCCGGGTGCCGGGCGATAACTCGGAGAGAATGCGGGCCGGAGCTGCAAATTGACATCGGGCAAGAGGTAGAGCGTCACGACTGTGGCGTGCCGGAAATCGGACTGAAAAATGTCCTGCTAAAGGAAGGTCGCCTGATCGGTGATGCCGGACTGCCGGGCCGCCGCTTGGCTGTGCGCCACGAGGGCCGCATCCCGCTCGATCCCGACCGCCCGCGCGCCAAAGCGCTTGGCCGCCTGGATGACGATGCGGCCGTCGCCGGAGCCGAGATCGTACACCGTATCCGCGGGGCCTACTGCGGCGAGCGAGAGCATGGTGTCCACGA
>DATJQT010000146.1:0-2151 GCA_035505475.1 Vulcanimicrobiaceae bacterium | reverse complement strand
GCTCGCGGCGGCTTGAAGTACCGGTTGACGGACTCTCTCGGCGTACGGGGATCCTTTGGTACGGCCTACTGGCCAGGCAATGCAACATGGTTTTTTCAGAACATCTCGACCGGCCTGACGTGGCGCGAGGCCAATCCCGATCTGAAGCCGGAAAGCACCCGAATGTTCGACCTGGG
Organism: Vulcanimicrobiaceae bacterium; assembly: GCA_035505475.1. Classification (GTDB taxonomy): domain Bacteria; phylum Methylomirabilota; class Methylomirabilia; order Methylomirabilales; family 2-02-FULL-66-22; genus 2-02-FULL-66-22. The sequence goes on along the minus strand of DATJQT010000146.1, from coordinate 1,975 downwards.
AGCCGATTACGTCAACACGACCACACGCACCCGCCTTTCCGCTACGTTCTACAACGGCCAGATCACCGACGCCATGAGCTACGTGTACGCCCAACACCCGACTCTTCCAGGCGTCCAGATCATTCGGACCTCCAATTCGGACAAGGTGGCGATAAAGGGCCTCGAATTGGCTCTCCGCCAACAGATCCTGAAGAACCTCAGCGGCTTCGCCAATTACACGCTCAACCGCTCCGAGATCACGAAGTCCGCCACCAACCAGGGTCATCAATTGCAGAACGCTCCTGATAACGTCGGCGCTGCCGGGTTGGCTTACGAGGACCGTCGCCGCCAATACGGTGTCACGGTAACAGCCCACGCTTCGGGCACCCGGTACTACGACAACGAGAACACCCATCTCCGGTACTTCCACATGAAGGGCTATATGACCGCCGGGATCAAGGTCTGGAAGGATTTGATGGTCGGCAGAAACCGGTTGACGCTCTCGGCCGGGGTCGACAATCTCGCCGACAACAAGTACGACGGCGAGTTCATCTACAACGCGCCCGGGCGGTTCGCCGAGGTGCGGGCTACATACCACTTCGGTTTCAAGTAGCGGCGGCCAACCATGGGCCGACGCCTGGCATCATCTCTGCTGACCCTGGTCATCGCCAGCGTCGTCTCGTTCCTGGCGCTCGAACTGGCGCCCGGTAACGCGACCGAGTTGATCATTGGCGGAGCCTCGCGCGAGATGTCTCCCGAGGCTCTGCAAAAGATCCGTGGCGCCCAGGGCCTCGATCGTTCGCCGGTGTCGCGCTACTGTTTGTGGCTGCGGTCGGTAGCCGCCGGCGATCTTGGTGTTTCACTGAAGACCAACCGGCCCATCAGCACCGAGTTCAAGGCGCGCCTTCCGGTGTCGGCTGCGATTGCGGGCGGGGCGCTGTGCGTTGCGATTGTCGTCGGCTTGGTACTCGCAATCGCCAGCGTCCTCCAAGAAGGGAGGCCGGTGGATCACGCCGTCCGAATCGTCGCCGTGGCCTGCCATTCGGTTCCGGCATTCATCATCGGGCTTCTGCTGATCTATCTCTGCTCGTTCCGGCTGGGCTGGCTTCCGCTCTATGGCGTCGGGGGCGGCCGCGGCCTGGTTCTTCCCATCCTCACCCTGGGCGGCGTCATGGGATTCTCGCTGGCGCGGATCGCGCGCAACACCCTGCTTGACGCTATCCATGAGGAGTACTTCCTGGCTGCGTTGGGCAAAGGCATGAGTTTCAGGCAGGCGCTTGTCCGGCACGGCCTGCGCAATTCGTTGACGCCTTTGGTGACGTGGCTCGCCATGCGATTTGCCGGAATGTTGGGCGGAATCGTGTTGATTGAGTCGCTGTTCTCGCTGCCGGGGATGGGAAGCTACATCCTAGAAGCCGTGTTCAGCCGTGACTATCCCGTCATCCAGGGATACATGGTCTTCTTCTGCGCCGTCGTGGTGGCGGCGAACCTGTGCGGCGACATTCTGGTTAGGATCATCGATCCGCGCGCCGCCCGTGTGAGGATCAACTGACATGCCGCGCATCGGAATCGCCGGTTCACTGATCACCGCGCTCTTCCTCCTCCTCGCCCTTGCTGGCGACCGGGTTGCCCCGTATCCGCCGGCTGCCGCCCACTACGATCGCGTGCTGGCGGAGCCGAGTTCACAGCACTGGATGGGCACGGACCATCTGGGGCGCGACTTGTTCAGCCGCCTCATCGCCGGCACGCGGACCACGCTCGGGCTGGCGCTCGCCGTGGCGGCGGCCAACGCGGCCCTCGCGCTGCTGGTCGGGTCGCTGTGCGGGTTCCTCGGCGGCCGGCTCGATGCGATCGTGATGCGAATCGTCGACGCGACGCTGGCCTTGCCGGGCTTCCTGCTGGCCATCTGCTTCCTCGGCCTGTTCGGCGGCGGGATTTTCCACCTGTTCCTCTTCCTCGTCCTGACGGGCTGGGCGCAACTGGCTCGAATCATCCG